>CAXMST010000107.1:0-24678 GCA_964196325.1 uncultured Acidimicrobiia bacterium | reverse complement strand
TGGGCGAGGTGATCGACGACGCCGAGTTCGCCGCCGACGAGGGGATCGACGGCGGCTACTTCGGCTTCGTCGCGATCGGGATCGCGATCTTCACGATCGTGCAGTCGGCGATGATCGGCTTCTCCCGCAAGCTCCGTGAGGAGCAGACGACCGGCACCTTCGAGGCGCTGATGACGACCCCCGCCAGCCTCTCGCTCGTGATCCTCTCCTCCGCCGCTTACGAGATCATCCGGGCCCTGGTCAATGGACTGCTGTTGATCGTGATCGCCGTGGCCGTCTTCGACCTCCGCTTCGACACCTCCGCGACCGGCGTCGCTACGGCGGTCCTCGCCCTGCTCGGCACCCTCTTGCTCTTCGCCGCGCTCGGCGTCGCGATCGGCGCGTTGACCGTGCTCTTCAAACGCGCGACCGCGATCGTCGGCCTTCTGATGAGCGCGATCGCTCTGCTCAGTGGCGTCTACTTCCCGATCGAGATCCTGCCCGGTGCTCTTCAGGCCGTCTCCGCGGTGATCCCGATTACCTGGAGCCTTGAGGTCCTGCGGGCGGCGCTGCTCGGGGACGACGTCGAGAGCGCGAGGTTGCTTGGCCTGATCGGCTCCGCCATCGTCCTGCTCCCGATCTCGCTGCTGGGATTCAGGGCCGCAGTGCGGCGCGCCCGTCGCACCGGCACGCTGGCGGATTACTAGCCTGGAGCCTTCTCGTTTCTCATCGGGCGATGAGGCGGCGCGCCGCCCGGCGGCCGAGTCTGTCTATCCTGTGCGGACCTCGTGCCCGGAGCAGAGGTTCCATTCGGTCTCCCCACGCGAGAGAGTTCGAGGTCGGCGACCGGGAGTGAGGGAGTCGCGCCGCGGGCGCCGACGTTTGCCACATCAACCGATCGAGATCTAGAGCTGAGCTATGGCCGGAGAAGTACGGATTGCCGTGACCCTCGCATGTGAGGAGTGCAAGCGGCGCAACTATCAGACGAACAAGTCCCGTCGGAACAACCCCGATCGGATCGAAATGGCGAAGTACTGCCGTTGGTGCAGCAAGCACACGGCGCACAAGGAGACCCGCTGACGCCGGTGGGCGTCGAGCGAGCACCTACTGATGGCGAAGTCGAGGGCACAGCGAAAGGCTGAGCAGCGCAAGAAGCGCCAGCAGGAGCTGGAGCAGCGGGCCCGCCGGTCGCAAAGCCAGGCGCAGCACGACACCCAGGTGCCCGAGTCGGGAGATGTCGCCGAGGTCGAGGCGGTAATCGAGTCCAGCGCCGCGGCTGCCAGCGCCCCGGCCCCCTCGCGGGCCGACGTAGGAGGTGCCGAGGAGGCTGCGGCCGGAGGAACGTCAGGCGCCGAGCAGGCGTCCGGCCGTCGTCAGCGGCGCCGCGCCGACAAGGAGCGGGCCAAGGCCGCGCGCGAGTCGGCTGAGCGCAGGGCGCCGAGGGAGCCGAGGGCCCCCAGGGAGCGCGGCCGGGTGATGAGCTTCTTCGCCTCGGTGATCGCCGAGCTGCGCAAGGTCCAATGGCCCGATCGTGAGACGCTGGTCCAGGCTTCGGCCGTGACCGTGCTGTTCGTCGCCGTCGCCGCCACCTACCTGGGCGTCCTCGACGCGCTGTTCTCCCGGCTCGTGAATCTGCTGATCACCTGAGCGAGAGCGGCCCCGCCGTCACCTCCTTGAACCGAAGACCGACACGAACACCCTGACCAGACTTACAAAGCAAACGAGCGAGAGAGCCACAAAGAGATGTTCCGCTGGTACGTGATCAACACCTACTCGGGTCACGAGAAAAAGGTCAAGCACAACCTCGAACACCGAGTCGAGACGATGAGCCAGGACCGCAAGGTCCGCCAGGTCGTGGTCCCGACCGAGGAGGTGGCCGAGATCAAGGACGGCAAGAAGGTCAACGTCGAGAAGCGCACGATGCCGGGATATGTGCTCGTGCAGATGGAGATGACCGACGATGCCTGGGGCCTGGTCAAGAACACCCCCGGGGTGACCGGGTTCGTTGGCGCGCGCAACAAGCCGCTGCCGCTGTCACCGGTCGAGGTCGACAACCTGCTGCACACCGAGCCGGCTCCCGATGAGGCGACCACCCTCTCGGGCTCCCCCGTCAGTGGCGGCCCGGCGGCCGAACAGCGGCCCAAGCAACGGGCCCAGTTCGAGGTTGGTGAGACGGTCAAGGTGATCTCCGGCCCGCTCTCGGACTTCAGCGGCGAGATCGCCGAGATCAACGACGATGCCGCAAAGCTCAAGGTGCTGGTCTCGATCTTCGGCCGGGAGACGCCGGTCGAGGTTGGCTACGACCAAGTCAAGAAGGTCTAGGTGGAACGCTAATGGCGAAGAAGATTCTGACAATGATCAAGCTGCAGATCCCTGCGGGGGCGGCCAACCCGGCCCCCCCGGTCGGTCCTGCGCTGGGTCAGCACGGTGTCAACATCATGGACTTCTGCAAGGCGTTCAACGCGCAGACGCAGCAGGACTCGGGGACGATCATCCCGGTCGAGATCACGGTCTTCGAGGACCGCAGCTTCACGTTCATCACGAAGACGCCTCCGGCGGCGGTGCTGATCAAGGAGGCGGCCGGGATCCCGAAGGGCTCCGGAGTGCCCCATACCGACAAGGTCGGCTCGATCACCGTCGATCAGGCGCGGCAGATTGCCGAGCGCAAGATGCCGGATCTGAACGCGAACGACCTCGACGCCGCGACGAGAATCATCGCCGGCACCGCCCGTTCGATGGGCGTCGACGTGGAGGGGATCTAGCAATGGCTCGCGGAAAGCGATTCAGGGCGGCCCACGAGATGGTCGACCGAAAGCACAACTACGACCCCGCCGAGGCGGTCAACTTGCTCAAGCAGACCGCCTCCGCCCGGTTCGACGAGACGATCGAGCTGCATATTCGCCTGGGCGTCAACGTGCGCCACGCGGACGAGCAGCTGCGCGGCACGCTCGCGCTCCCCAACGGCACCGGCGGCGATGTCACCGTGGCCGTGTTCGCGGAGGGGGACAAGGCCCGCGAGGCTCAGGAGGCCGGCGCCGATTTCGTCGGCTCCGACGACCTGGCCGAGCGGGTCGAGGCCGGCTGGACCGACTTCGACGTCGCGATCGCGACCCCGGACCAGATGCCGAAGGTGGGGCGCCTGGGCCGAGTTCTGGGCCCACAGGGCCTGATGCCGAACCCCAAGGTCGGCACGGTCACAACCGAGGTTGCGAAGGCCGTGGAGGACTCCAAGTCGGGCAAGGTCGAGTACCGGACTGATCGCCAGGCCATCATCCACCTGACAATCGGCAAGGCGAGCTTCCAGCCGCAAGCGCTGCTCGAGAACTATGCGACTGTGATCGACGAGATCGTGAAGGCGAAGCCGGCTTCCTCGAAGGGCCGCTATCTGCTCAGCGTCACGCTGACCTCGACGATGGGCCCCGGGATCAAGATCGATACCGCGCGGACCGCCGCCGGGGAGATTCTCGCCGCGGCCGGCCTGATCGAGGCGCCGGCCGAGTCCGCGGCGTAAGCGGGGCGACGGCCGGGGGGGAGCGCGGCCGCCGGCCGGCCCGATCCCCTAGACTGCCCGCTCTCGAAGCCGCAGACCGCCGGTGGGGCGCATAGCCCCATAACCGCCCAGAGGGCGAAGCCGGCGCAGGTGGAGCCTGGACCGCGATGTCCCGAGCCCGCCTGTGAGCGGGTTTTTTCATGGGAAAGCCAACAGAGATACGAGAGAGCTTGAGATGAACAAGGAGCAGAAAGAGGCAGCGGTTGCCGAGATAGGCGAGCAGCTACAGGCTTCGAGCGCGGTCTTCGCGGTCGACTATCGTGGCATCTCCGTGCCCCAGGCGGAAGAGCTCCGGGCCAAGCTGCGCGAGGCCGACGCCAGCTTCAAGGTGGTCAAGAACCGCCTCGCAAAGCGGGTCACCGCCGAGTCCGACGCGATCGGGCTGGACGAGCATCTGAGTGGCCCGACGGCGCTCACCTACGTGCGGGGCGACGCGGTGCTCGCGGCCAAGGCGATCAGCGACTTCAGCAGGGCAAACGAGACGCTTGTCTACAAGGGCGGGATCATGGATGGGGAGCCGCTCGACCCGGAGACGTTCCGTACGATTGCGCGCCTGCCCGGGGTTGAAGTCCTGCGCGGCCAGCTGGTCGCAATGGTCGCGGCGCCGCTGACGGGCGTGGTGCGCTCGCTGAACGGGCTGATCAGCGGCCTGGCCTCTCAGCTTGGACAGATTGCCGAGCAGGGACTCGTCGGCGGCGCGGCCCCCGAGCCTGAGGCGGCCGCGGCAGCTGAGGCCGCCGCCGGGGTCGAGGAGCCGGCCGAGAGCGAGGCCAAGACTGAGACCGAGGCCGAGGCCGAAACTGAGGCCGAGGCTGAAACTGAGAACCAGACTGAGACTGAAACCAAGGAGGACTGAATCGTGGCTACGACTGTTGAAGATTGGATCGAGGAGCTCAAGGGCATCTCCGTTCTTGAGCTCTCCGAGCGCATCAAGGCGCTCGAGGAGGAGTTCGGCGTCTCCGCGTCGGCCGTTGCGGCGGCCGCTCCGGCGGCCGCCGGTGGCGGTGAGGATGAGTCGGAGGACGATGACGGCGGCACCGTGGACGTGGTCCTGACGGGCCCCGGCGAGAAGAAGATCCAGGTGATCAAGGCGGTCCGTGCCGCGACCGGCCTGGGCCTGAAGGAGGCCAAGGCGCTGGTCGACGCGGCGCCCAAGGCGATCAAGGAGGGCCTCGAGCGCGAGGAGGCCGACAAGCTCAAGGCCGAGCTCGAGGAGGCCGGCGGCGAGGTCGAGATCAAGTAGAGCCCGGCTCTCCCCGAGGTCGTGCGACGACCTGATCGCGGCGCCCGGCATTGTCCGGGCGCCGCTCGTTCGGCGCCGGGTCCACGGCGCCCCCCGCAGCCCGGGGAAGAAACGACCCAAAATGGGCCCTTAAGCAGGTATGATCCGCCGCGAGGAGTTGGTCTCCGTGCGTGCCTGGACACGCAGGGAGCCGTGTGCTATCTTTGAGCGTCGCGCGCGGGACCGGGGTTTTGCCTGCCTCCGTCCGCGCCATATCGCCCACCCCCGAGTCACTTCCAGGAGTCGCCCTCTTGCCTCGATCTGTTGCTGCCGCTACCCGCCGTTCCTACTCCCGGCTCGAGAACCCCCTCGATGTCCCCAACCTCATCGATATTCAACGCCGCTCGTTCAAGCGTCTCACCGATCCCGAAAAGGGGATGCTGCGGGAGACGATCGACGATGTCTCACCGATCACCGACTACACCGGAAACCTCGGGATCGTGTTCGGCAAGTTCCGCTTCGACGACCCGGTCAACTCGATCAACGAGTGCCGTGAGAAGGACGTCACCTACTCACGTCCGCTGAACGTCGAGGTCGCCTTCCAGAATCGCGAGACCGGTGAGATCCGCGAGCAGACGGTGTTCATGGGTGACTTCCCATGGATGACCGATCGCGGCACCTTCGTCATCAACGGCACCGAGCGGGTCGTCGTAACCCAGCTCGTGCGGTCCCCAGGCGCCTACGTGATGGCGCCCAAGGACCGTGAGAAGCAGCTCTTCATCGCGAATCTGATGCCGGCCCGAGGCTCCTGGCTGGAGCTCGAGGTCGACAAGAAGGGGCGCGTCTTCGCGCGCATCGATCGCAAGCGCAAGCTGCCGGTCACGGTGTTGCTCCGGGCGATGGGTTACGTGACCGACGAGCAGATCCTCGACCTGTTCGACAACTCGATCTATATGCGCAACACGATCGCTTCCGACACCGAGCAGACGAAGACCGAGGAGGGTGCCCTGATCGAGCTGTTCAAGAAGCAGCGTCCGGGTGAGCCCCCGTCGGTCGACTCGGCCACCGCGCTTCTCGACCAGCTGTTCTTTGATGCCAAGCGCTACGACCTGACCACGGTCGGCCGCTACAAGCTCAACGCCCGGCTCGATCTCGACATCGATCTCGACAACCGGACCCTGACCAAGGACGACATCGTCGCCCTGATCAAGGAGCTCGTCTCACTCCCGAAGCTGCTCGGCATGCCCGAGGAGATCGATGAGGAGAATCCGATCAAGGACTATGCCGCCGAGGCACAGACCTACCCGCGCGATCCCGTCGAGGAGCACCTCGACGAGTACGAGCACTTCGGCAACCGGCGTCTGCGCACGGTCGGCGAGCTGATCCAGGAGGCCTTCCGAATCGGTCTGTACCGCATGGAGCGGGTGGTCCGCGAGCGGCTCACGACCGAGGACGCCGACGCGATCACCCCCCAGACGATCATCAACATTCGCCCTGTGGTCGCGGCGATGAAGGAGTTCTTCGGCTCCTCACAGCTCTCGCAGTTCATGGATCAGACCAACTCGCTGGCTGGTCTCACCCACCGACGCCGGCTCTCGGCGCTGGGAGCGGGTGGCCTGACCCGTGAGCGCGCCCCGATCGAGGTCCGCGATGTGCACCCGACCCACTACGGCCGGATGTGCCCGATCGAGACGCCCGAGGGCCCGAACATCGGACTGATCGGCTCGCTCTCGACCTACGCCGAGATCAGCCGGTTCGGCTTCGTCACCACTCCCTACCGGGTGGTCAAGGGCGGCAAGGTCACCGACGAGATCGTCCACCTCGACGCCACTCAGGAGGAGGAGGAAGTGATCGCCCAGGCGAACGCCGAGGTCGATCCCCAGACCCACAAGCTGGCCGGGCCGATCGTGCTGTGCCGCGCCCGAGACGGTGAGGTCCAGGCGGTTCCGCCGAAGGAAGTCGATCTGATGGACGTCTCGCCGACCCAGATCTGGTCGGTTGCGACCGCGCTGATCCCGTTCCTCGAGCACGACGACGCCAACCGCGCGCTGATGGGCTCGAACATGCAGCGGCAGGCCGTGCCGCTGCTCAAGGCCGAGGCGCCGCTGATCGGCACCGGTATGGAACGCCGCGCCGCGATCGACTCCGGTGACGTGATCCTCGCGGAGGAGGGCGGCCAGGTGACCGAGCTCGACTCGAGCCGGATCGTCGTCAGCCGAGGCAACCAGAAGGATTCCTACAAGCTCGAGAAGTTCAGGCGCTCGAACCAGGGCACGATCATGCACCAGCGTCCGATCGTCGACGCCGGCGACACGGTCTCCGCCGGTGACGTGCTCGCAGACGGCGCCTCCACCGACGAGGGTGAGATCGCCCTGGGCAAGAACTGCCTGGTTGCCTTCATGTCTTGGGAGGGCTACAACTTCGAGGACGCGATCATCCTCTCCGAGCGTCTTGTGATCGACGACGAGTTGACCTCGATCCACATCGAGGAATACGAGATCGACGCCCGCACGACGAAGCTCGGCGACGAGGAGATCACCCGCGATATCCCGAACCGCTCCGAGGACTCGCTGCGCAATCTGGACGAGCGTGGTGTCGTTCGGGTCGGGGCCGAGGTCAAGTCGGGCGACCTGCTGGTCGGCAAGGTGACGCCGAAGGGCGAGACCGAGCTGACCGCGGAGGAGAAGCTGATCCGCGCGATCTTCAAGGAGAAGGCGCGGGAGGTCCGTGACACCTCGCTCAAGGTCCCCCACGGCGAGGAGGGCGTGGTGATCGACGTGATCACCTTCAACCGCGATGACGGCGACGACCTCGCCCCGGGCGTCAACGACCTGGTCCGGGTCTTCGTCGCGATCAAGCGCAAGATTCAGGAGGGCGACAAGCTCGCCGGCCGCCACGGCAACAAGGGCGTGATCTCGAAGATCGTCCCGGTCGAGGACATGCCTCATCTCGCCGACGGTACGCCCGTCGATGTGATCCTGAACCCGCTCGGGGTGCCGAGCCGGATGAACATCGGCCAGGTTCTGGAGACCCATCTCGGATGGGTCGCGGCCAACGGTTGGTACCAGGACGGGACCGAGTCGGCGGCGCAGGTCAACGCTCCCGGACCCGCCAGCCGCGTCAACGTTGCAACGCCCGTCTTCGATGGCGCCAGCGTCGCCGACGTCGACGAGGCCCTGGTTCGCTGGCAGGAGGAGAACGAGGACCGGGGCATCGATCTCGGGCTCGACAAGCGAGCCCGAGAGGGCACCCGGTCCGCCGGTCGTGCGCGGCTCTATTCCGGCCGTAGCGGTGAGCCCTTCGAGGGTGACGTGACGGTCGGTTACATGTACATCCTCAAGCTGCACCATCTTGTCGATGACAAGATCCACGCGCGCAGCACCGGCCCCTACTCGCTGGTCACGCAGCAGCCGCTGGGCGGCAAGGCCCAGTTCGGTGGTCAGCGCTTCGGCGAGATGGAGGTCTGGGCGCTGGAGGCCTATGGCGCCGCCTACACGCTGCAGGAAATGCTGACCGTCAAGTCCGACGACACCGTTGGCCGGGTCAAGGCCTACGAGGCGATCGTCAAGGGTGAGAACATCCCCGAACCGTCGATCCCCGAGTCGTTCAAGGTCCTGCTCAAGGAGATGCAGGCGCTCACGCTCGACGCCAACCTGGTGACCGAGGAAGGCGCTGTGGGGATGGAGGAGGAAGAGGACGAGCTGCTCCGTGCCGCGGAGGAGCTCGGGATCGATCTGAGCGGGGTTCGCTCAGGCGACGGTGAGGCGGCCGACGAGACCGTCACCGAGACCGAGAGCAACGGCGCCAAGCCCGAGGCCGAGGGCGAAGCTGAGCCCAAGGGGGCGGCGGCGAAGTAGCGCCAACGCCCAGCAGGGCCCCCAGAGCACGACCCGCCCGCCGCACTAGATAAAGGACGCAGAGCATGGATATCAACAACTTCGACGCAATCGAGATCGGCCTCACCTCTCCGAAGAAGATTCGGAGCTGGTCCTCGGGCGAGGTGACCAAGCCCGAGACGATCAACTATCGGACCCTGAAGCCTGAGAAGGAGGGTCTGTTCTGCGAGAAGATCTTCGGTCCGACCAAGGATTGGGAGTGCTACTGCGGCAAGTACAAGCGGGTTCGCTATAAGGGCATCGTCTGCGAGCGCTGCGGGGTCGAAGTGACCCGCTCGAAGGTCCGCCGCGAGCGCATGGCCCATGTCGACCTGGCCGCGCCGGTTTCTCACATCTGGTTCTTCAAGGGTGTCCCTTCGCGGATCGGTTATCTGATCGACATGGCTCCCAAGGAGCTCGAGAAGGTGCTCTACTTCGCGGCCTCGATCGTGACCTGGATCGACGAGGAGGCGCGGACCAAGGACATGAAAAAGCTCGAGAAGGAAGTCGACAAGGTGCTCGACTCCTACAGGGCCGAGAAGGAGCAGCGGATCCAAGAGCTCTCCGAGTCCGTCGAGCGACGCGTGGTCCTGATTGACAGCGGTGAGAAGCCGCCAAAGTTGAACGAGGACGACGAGATCTGGGCCGACGGGGTCGGCTCCACGAAGAAGCTCTCGAAGGAAGACCGGACCAAGCTCGAACGCGAGACCCGGAAGGAGATCAACGCGGAGATCGCCGACACCGAGGCCTACATCGATGATGCGATCGAGCGCATGGAAGAGGTCTGGAAGATGTTCCAGACGATGAAGGTCAAGGACGTGATCGCTGACGAGGCGGCGTTCCGCGAGCTCAAGGACCGCTTTGGCTCCCAGTTCGGTTGGGGCGAGTACTTCCGCGGCGGCATGGGTGCCGAGTGGATCCGCGACCTGCTTCAGCAGATCGACCTGGAGGCCGATTGCGTCGAGTTGGAGCAGATCATCAACTCCTCCAAGGGACAGAAGCAGGCCCGGGCCGTGAAGCGCCTCAAGGTGGCCAGCTCGTTCCTCAACTCCGCCAACAAGCCGGAGTGGATGGTGCTCGATGTGGTCCCGGTGATTCCGCCCGAGCTGCGCCCGATGGTGCAGCTCGACGGTGGGCGCTTCGCGACCAGCGATCTGAACGACCTCTACCGCAGGGTGATCAACCGCAACAACCGGCTCAAGCGACTGCTCGACCTCGGTGCGCCCGAGATCATCGTCAACAACGAGAAGCGGATGCTTCAGGAGTCGGTCGACGCGCTGTTCGACAACGGTCGTCGCGGCCGGCCGGTGACAGGTCCGGGCAACCGGGCGTTGAAGTCGCTTTCCGACATGCTCAAGGGCAAGCAGGGCCGCTTCCGCCAGAACCTTCTCGGTAAGCGGGTCGACTACTCGGGGCGCTCGGTGATCGTCTCGGGCCCGTCGTTGAAGCTGCACCAGTGCGGTCTGCCGAAGCTGATGGCGCTGGAGCTGTTCAAGCCTTTCATCATGGCTCAGTTGGTCGAGCGCAAGGCCGTTCAGAACATCAAGGCCGCGAAGAAGATGGTGGACTCGATGATCCCGGAGGTCTGGGATGTGCTCGAGGAGGTCATCGAGGAGCATCCCGTGCTGCTGAACCGCGCCCCGACCTTGCACCGTCTGGGCATCCAGGCGTTCGAGCCACAGCTCGTGGAGGGCAAGGCGATCCAGGTCCATCCGCTGGTCTGCTCGGCTTTCAACGCCGACTTCGACGGCGACCAAATGGCGGTGCACGTGCCGCTCTCCGCCGAGGCGCAGGCCGAGGCGCGGATCCTGATGCTGTCCTCGAACAACATCCTCAGCCCCGCGCACGGCTCGCCTCTGGCGACGCCGACGCAGGACATGGTCTTGGGCATCTACTACATCACCTACGGACCGAGCGGCGATCACCTCGCCGAGCTGGACGAGAAGCTGACGACCGGCAAGTGGGATGAGAAGGCGAACGGGGCCCGCCCCCGCACCTTCCGCTCCGCGCAGGAAGCCGAGCTGGCGTTCGAGAACGGCCTCGCCAAGTTGCACGACTACGCTGAATTCCGGCGTCCCGAGCACGAGCATTTCCTGACCACGGTCGGCCGGATCATTTTCAATGATCGGGTCGAGCGCGCGCTCGCGGATGCGCTCGCCGAGGAGTGGGATCCCGAGCGGTTCGTGTTCGTGAACCACTCGCTCAAGAAGAAGGACGTCAACGCGATGGTCGAGGCGCTGGTCGAGGCCTATGGAGCACCGGCCGTCTCGCGGGTGCTCGACGCCTACAAGGAGCTCGGGTTCCACTTCGCAACCCAGGCCGGAATCACGGTCTCCAAGAACGACGTGATCTCGCCTCCGAACAAGGAGGAGATCCTCGACCGCTACGAGAAGGAAGCGGCCGAGATCGTCGGCCAGTACAACGACGGTTGGATCACCGCCGAGGAGCGCAAGGGCCAGGTCACCCGGACCTGGGATGCCGCCACCGAGGAGGTCGCCCAGGCGATGGAGAAGAACCTGGACGAACTCAACCCGATCTTCATGATGGCCAACTCGGGCGCCCGAGGCTCGTTCAAGCAGATCCGCCAGCTGGCTGGTATGCGTGGCCTAATGGCCAACCCCAAGGGCGAGATCATGGAGCGTCCGATCAAGTCCAACTTCATGGAGGGTCTGTCGGTGCTGGAGTACTTCATCTCTACGCACGGTGCTCGCAAGGGCCTTGCCGACACCGCCCTACGGACGGCGGACTCGGGGTACCTGACGCGACGTCTCGTTGACGTCGCCCAGGATGTGATCATCAAGACCGTGGACTGCAAGACGAAGGACTTCATCGAGATGCCGGTCTACCGGGAGGATGAACGCGTCAACCCGAACCTGATCGGCCGCCGGACGGCGAAGAAGTTCGAGACCAAGCGCGGCCGTGAACTGCTCAAGCGCAACCAGGAGATCGACAAGGCCGAGGTCGCTGACTTGGTCGAGGCCTTCGAGCCGAGCGACGCCGCGGTGCTCGCGGTCCGCTCACCGCTCAAATGTGAGCTGGAGAGCGGCATCTGCCAGCGTTGCTACGGGCGGGCGATGGCGACCGGCACCGACGCCGAGCTCGGCGACGCGGTTGGGATCGTCGCAGCGCAGTCGATCGGTGAGCCCGGCACTCAGCTGACCATGCGGACCTTCCACACCGGCGGTGTGGCCGGGCTCGACATCACCCAAGGCCTGCCGCGGATCGTTGAGTTGTTCGAGGCGCGCAAGCCAAAGGGCCTGGCCCAGCTTGCGCTCGAGGACGGCAAGGTCGCAACCGAGGAGACGGCCAAGGGCAACAAGCTCGTTATCACCGACAGTCAGGGCGAGGAGCATGCCTACTCGTTCCCGCCGCGGACCGTGATGCTGGTCAAGCATGGCGCCAAGGTCAGCAAGGGCGAGCAGCTCAACGAGGGCTCGATCTTCCCGGCCGAGATCCTCGAGGTTCGGGGTCGGACCGACACCGAGCACTACCTCGTGGCCGAGGTGCAGAAGGTCTACCGGGCCCAGGGCGTCGACATCAACGACAAGCACGTTGAGCTGATCGTGCGCCAGATGCTGAAAAAGGTTCGGGTCGACGCGAAGGGATCGACTGAGCTGCTTCCGGGCCAGCTCGAGGATCGGGTCAAGCTCCAGCAGCTGAACAAGCAGATCAAGAGCGACGGCGGCACGCCCGCCAAGGCCGCTGAGGTGATTCTCGGAATCACCAAGGCGTCGCTTGCGACCGAGTCGTTCCTCAGCGCCGCCTCCTTCCAGGAGACGACCAAGGTGCTCACCGACGCTGCCCTGGAGGGCAAGCGCGATCGCCTGGTTGGACTCAAGGAGAACGTGATCATCGGCAAGCTGATTCCGGCCGCGACCGGCCTGCGCCACTACCGGACGATCGAGATCGACCCGGTGGAGCCGCCGCAGCGGCCGGATGAGCACATCGACGACGCCGAGCTCGCCGCTGAGCTCGGTCTCGAAGGTGGCGGCGATCCGGTCAGCGGAGCCGATGTCGAGGGCTTCGGCTCTTCGTTCGCGGAGGAGCTCGAGGAGCTCGCCTCTGAGATCGACGACGCCGACGGCTCAAGCACCCCGGCCGCCGCTGAGACCGAGAAGACCGAGGAGTAGACCGCTGACGCATGGCCCCGGCCCCCGCTCAGTGACGAGAAACGGCGAAACGCTCGCCGCAACTCGACAGTCAGCGGGAGGTGCGGGCCGGCCGCGCCCGTAGTTCGCGGGGACTTCGTAGCCGTCGAGTTCGTTGTGAACGTCGGTTCGGTGGGCTTCGCGCGGTCGTGCTCGGGAGCGCGGCGCGGCTGGTAGGCAGCTACCACAGGGAGATCTGACGAAGTGATCTGGAGCGCTCATACGAGGCCGAGCCGGCGAACTGCAACTTTCGCCGCGGCGATCGGACTGCTGATTGCCACCGTGGTCCTTCTGGCCGGGCCGATCGGCTCCGCGTCCGCCTACAGTAAGCCGGCCAAGGGCAAGTGGTCGGTCGAAGACAGCTTCGGCGACGTCAAGGGCGGCAGCATGAAGGTCGCCGACAACCGCAAGACGATCAAGAAGCTGGAGATCAAGATCTGCGACGAGAGGTCGGACGCCTGCGGCGGTACCGCGACGGCCAAGGGCCTCACGGTCAAGAGCTACAAGAACGCCGGTGGACGCTACGCCTACGCGAGGCTCCCGGAGACCGGGCTGTTCGAGCGGAAGCCGACCAACATCAAGGTCGACGGCAAGCGAACCAACGCCAAGCTGATGCTGCTCTTCGACGAGTCGGGCAAGCTCGTGAACGCCGCGGGGCTCGAGTACGGCGACTGCCACCTGAACTTCGTGGTCCGCAAGTAGTAGCGCCCAGCAGGAGCCGGAGTGCAGTCTCGCCCCGAGCTCAGCCGGCGCCCAGCGCTTCGGCGATCGGCTGGGGGCCGTTAACCACGGCGAAGTTCCGATCCTCGCCGGCATCGCTGTGCAGTGAGGCGGCGACCAGGGCGGCCACGTCCGCTCGGGTGATCTCGCCGTAGGGAACGCTCGGGCCGAGCGTGACCCGGCCGGTCGGCTCGCCGTCGGTGAGCTTGCCCGGGCGGATGATTGTGTGGCGAAGGCCGCTCGCGGCGAGCTCGGCATCGGCCTGTCCCTTGGCCCGGATGTAGACGTCGAAGACGGCGTCCCCCGGATGCTCGGGATCGGCGCTGATCGCGCTGATCATCTCGTATCGCGGGACGCCGGCCAGCTTCGCCGCCGCGATCAGCTTGACCGCGGCTCCGTGGTCGACGGTGAACTTGCGCTCCGGGCCGCTCCCCGGGCCGGCACCGGCGGCGAAGACGACTGCGTCGGCCCCGGAGATCGCGGCCGCGATCTCTTTCTCATCGGCCCCCTCGAGGTCGCAGATCACCGGCTCGGCGCCGCCGGCCCGCACCTCCGCGGCATGGTCGGGATTGCGGATCAGGGCGCGCACCCGGTCGCCGCGTTCGACCAGGAGCGGGGCCAGCCGCAGGGCGATCCGCCCGTGGCCGCCGGCGATCGCGACGTCCATGGCCAAAGGGGTCAGTGGCCCGGCCGGCGAGCGGACGCGGTCAGTGGCTTGGAGGCGGGCGACGCCCCCCGAACCCGCAGCGAGCCCTGCTCGGGGCATGGCAACGGCAGCGAGCCACCCGAGCCCGGTCCGCGCCGCGGGTCCCGTGGACGTTTCGGCTCCCGCCGGTAGCGCCGGAAGCGATGCTCGCCATCGTTGGGCGCGTCCTCGATCTCGGGCTCCGACCTGACCGCGTAGTAGATCAGCCAGCAGGCGAAAGCCACAGGAATCTTGAGGATCACGCCCATGAAGATGATCACCTCTAGGCCCGGGTCCATCGGGGGTAGTCTACCGGCCCCGGCCCCGGCCCCGGCCTCAGGGCTGAGGGCGTGAGCCAGGCTGGGCGGGCTGACCGGACTGGCCGGACTGGCCGGCCCAGTCGATCAGGGTCTCTACGTGCGCCTCCTGGATGCCGGTTGCCGACTCGGTCTCGACCAGCAGGGTGGGCCCAGCCCTTGCGGCTGCCCAGCTCCGGCACTCGTCGTTGAGCGAGTCGTCGATCCAGGCCAACGGCCGGTCCTTGGCGTAGGCACCGAGCGGCCCCAGCTTCCAGTGGGCGGTCCCGAACCGTGCGTCGCGCCCGAACTCGAGCACGGGTAGCTCCGGCAGGCCGAGGAGCCGGGTGAGGTGCTCGTTGGCGCGCTCCTCCCAGCCGGTTGCCCAGACGAGCTCGAAATAAGGTGTCAGGCGACGTAGTCGCTCGCTTGCCACGGCGGAGATGAAGTGAGGCATCCCATCGAACAGGTAGAAGCGTCCGACGCTGCTCGGCGGGGTCTGATCGAAACCGAACAGGCTGATTACGCCGTCGACGTCGACGGCGAGGATCGGTGCCTCGGGGATGTTTCGACGACGCTTCAAGGCGGCGGAGCATATAGCGGCGCAGCATATATCCAGTGGCGTGGCTGCCTGCGGCGTCCTCGCCCGGACCCCGGGATCGCTACACTGCGCCGCCGTGCCGACCACCTCACAGCTAGTCCGCAAAGGACGCAAGCGACCGCGCAAGAAGGTCGCTACCCCGGGCCTCAAGTCCGGCCAGGGTCGCAAGCAACGCAATGCTGCGCCTCAGCGTCGTGGTGTCTGCACCCGCGTCTACACGGCCACCCCCAAGAAGCCGAACTCGGCTCTGCGCAAGGTGGCTCGCGTTCGCCTCTCGAACGGCATGGAGGTCACCTCCTATATTCCCGGTGAGGGTCACAATCTGCAGGAGCATTCCGTGGTCCTGGTCCGGGGTGGGCGCGTCAAGGATCTTCCTGGAGTCCGTTACAAGGTCGTGCGCGGCACGCTCGATGCATCCGGCGTCAGCGAGCGCAAGCAGTCACGGTCCCTGTACGGGGTCAAGGCCAGCGGCTAGCAACTGACTGATGCGTCGCAATCGAGCACCAACTCGTCCCCTTGCGCCGGACTCGCACTATCGCAGCCGCCTGGTCCAGCAGCTGATCAACAAGGTCATGCTGCACGGCAAAAAGTCGACCGCCGAGCGGATCGTCTATGACGCCCTTGCGGTCGTCGCGGAGCGGACCGGACGCGAACCCACCGAGGTCCTCGATGAGGCGATCGAGGTACTCACGCCTTCCCTGGAGGTCCGCTCCCGGCGGGTCGGCGGTGCTACCTACCAGGTGCCGGTCGAGGTGCCTCAGCGTCGCGCCCGCACCCTGGCGGTGCGCTGGCTCGTCGAGTTCGCCCGCAACCGCGGCGAGAAGGCGATGTCAGAGCGCCTCGCCCGCGAGATCGTCGACGCCACCCAGCAGCAGGGCGGTGCCTACAAGCGCAAGGACGACATCTACCGGATGGCCCAGGCGAACAAGGCGTTCGCCCACTACCGCTGGTAGCCGGCCGGATTGAGTCGGCGCTGGGCGCGGGTCCTCGAGACTCCGGCCGCCGTTCGATCGATCTCGCGCCGCTCGCCGGCCTTGGGCCTGCGCCCGCGGATCTCGCGGCCCAGCAGCAGCGCCGTCGCAAGCAGCCCGACCCCCGCGAACAGCTGGGCCCAGAAGCCGCCCAGGAGCTGCGCTTCGGCCGCCGCGAAGTCGCGCGCCAGCGTCCCCTCGTCGAGGCCGATCGGCCGGTCGATCAGGAAGCTGACGGCGATCACGGCGGCGCCGATCGACGCGACCAAGCGACACAATTGCCAGCGGCCGCTGCGTACTGCGGCCGCCAGGATGGCGATCGCGACGAGCGCGACGGGAACCATCGCGTAGCCATGGGCGCTGCCCATCTCCTCCCGCTCCAGCTCGGGTGTCGGGGCCGCGGAGGCGACGCTGGGATCGAAGTCGTCGAGCCCGATCGCCACCCCGCGGTAGTCGGCGAACTGGCTTAGCAGCAGCAGCAGCGCGCAGCCGACCGCGGCGACCAGGATCCCGCGCACCGGCGTCAGCCGCCGAGAGGATCTGCCGAGCGGGCCGGCCAGGCGGCGCTGCAGGGATGCGGCCGCCGGCGCTAGCCGCCGCCGCGCCCCACTCAGCCGGCGTCGCAGCGATGCGGCCGCTGGCGCTAGACGCTTCTGCCCCGCTTCGGGTGCCGTCTGCAGCAGTTCCCGGGCGGCGCCCCGGAGCTTTGCTAGAGGCGCGGTTATCCGGGTTGCTCGAGCCTCGCGATCGGGGTCGTGCTCCTTCTCTGAGCGCGGCTGGCGGGAGCCGCTCCTGTTTCGCTTGGGAAGCCGCATTGCTTTGCTAAGGTTCCGGACCGCTCGCGTGGCCGGCAGTTGTCCGCGCGTGCGAACTCCCAGCAATGGAGAGCCTCAGGACATAAGCAACCCCCGGGTAACCCGCTCGCATTGAGATGCGCTCTGGCCCGGCAGGGCCTTTTTTCTGCCCGGATCTCCTCAGACCAATCACCGAAAGCACTCTACGCACTGATCAGCATGCCACGCAGCATCCCCCTAGACCGCACCCGCAACATCGGGATCATGGCTCATATCGACGCCGGTAAGACGACGACGACCGAGCGCATCCTTTACTACACGGGCCGCACCCACAAGATTGGTGAGGTCCACGACGGTGCTGCCGTGATGGACTGGATGGAGCAGGAGCAGGAGCGTGGGATCACGATCACGTCGGCGGCTACGGCCTGCCAGTGGAAAGACCATCAGATCAACATCATCGACACTCCGGGCCACGTCGACTTCACGGTCGAGGTCGAGCGCAGCCTGCGCGTCCTCGACGGTGCGATCGCGGTCTTCGACGCCGTCGCCGGCGTCGAGCCCCAGTCGGAGACGGTCTGGCGGCAGGCCGATAAGTACGAGGTTCCGCGGATCGCGTTCATCAACAAGATGGATCGGATCGGCGCCGACTTCGAGCGCTCGG
Organism: uncultured Acidimicrobiia bacterium; assembly: GCA_964196325.1. Classification (GTDB taxonomy): domain Bacteria; phylum Actinomycetota; class Thermoleophilia; order Solirubrobacterales; family 70-9; genus CAXMST01. The sequence continues at coordinate 7,176 of CAXMST010000107.1, read as the reverse complement.
TCGAGACGATGCGCGACCGACTTGGCGCCAATCCATTGCCGATCCAGCTCCCGCTCGGATCCGAGGACAGCCTGCGCGGCGTCGTCGACCTGATCGAGTACAAGGCACTTGTCTACAAGGACGAGCTCGGGATCGAGTACGAGATCGAGGAGATCCCGGCCGAGCTGGAGGAGGCTGCCCATGCCGCCCGGACCCAGCTGATCGAAGCCTGCGCCGACTACGACGACGAGCTCATGGAGATGTACCTGGAGGAGACCGAGATCCCGCACGAGCGGATCGCTTCGTCGCTGCACCGGGCCACGATGGACCTCAAGGTCACCCCGGTGCTCTGTGGCTCTGCGTTCAAGAACAAGGGCGTACAGCCGCTGCTCGACGCGATTGTCGAGCTGCTCCCATCACCGCTCGAGGTCAAGCCCGTCTCCGGTATCGAGCCGGCCAAGAAGGGTGAGTCCGAGGGCACCGACGCGACCCGCCCGCCCGATGACGACGCTCCCTTCTCGGCGCTCGCGTTCAAGGTGATGTCCGACCCCTACGTCGGCAAGCTGACCTACTTCCGCGTGTATTCAGGCAGCCTGGAGGCGGGCGGTCGGGTGCTCAATGTCTCTTCCGGCAGGACCGAGCGGATCGGTCGCCTGCTGCGGATGCACGCCAACACTCGCGAGGAGATCGAGGAGGCCTATTCGGGTGACATCCTCGCCGGCGTCGGCCTCAAGCAGACGTCGACGGGCGACACGCTCGCTGCTCCGGATGCCCCGATCGCGCTCGAGCAGATCGTCTTCCCGGACCCGGTGATCGCCGTGGCGATCGAGCCGAGGACAAAGGCCGACCAGCAGAAGCTCGCGACCGCCCTGCAGCGGCTCTCCGAGGAGGACCCGACCTTCATGGTCGAGAGCGACGAGGAGACCGGCCAGACCGTGATCCACGGGATGGGCGAGTTGCATCTCGAGGTCCTTGTCGACCGGATGATGCGGGAGTTCTCGGTCGAGGCCAACGTCGGCAAGCCCCAGGTCGCCTACCGCGAGACGATTCGCAAAGAGGTCAAGAAGGTCGAGGCCCGCTTCATCCGCCAGACCGGCGGTTCGGGTCAGTACGGGCATGTCGTCATCAACGTCGAGCCGAACCCGGGCGCAGGATTCGAGTTCAGCTCGAAGATCAAAGGAGCATCGATCCCGACTGAGTTCATTTCCTCGGTCGAGAAGGGGATCGTCGAGGCGCTTTCCTCGGGAATCAAGGCCGGCTACCCAATGGTCGACGTCAAGGTCGAGCTGATCGACGGCTCCTCGCACGACGTCGACTCCTCCGAGATGGCCTTCAAGATCGCCGGCTCGATGGCGATTCAGAAGGGTGCCCGCAAGGCCAGTCCGGTGCTGCTCGAGCCCGTGATGGGGGTCGAGGTCGTGACTCCCGAGGAGTTCCTCGGCGATGTGATCGGCGATCTCTCACGGCGCCGCGGCAAGGTGGAAGGTCAGGAGCAGCGCGGCAATGCGCTCGTCGTCGACGCGATCGTTCCGCTCTCAGAGATGTTCGGCTACGTCGGTGATCTGCGCTCCTCAACCCAGGGCCGCGCCTCGTACACGATGCAGTTCTCGCGCTACGAGCAGGTGCCCGCGAGCATCGCCGAGGAGATCGTCGAGAGCAAGGCCGGCACGCCCACGAGAGCGCACGCCTGAGCAGACGCTCACCAGATTTGCCATATTTCTCGGGTTGCCCCGGACCAGTCCGGCTTCGCGGTGCGCCCAATTCACCATATTCACCAAGACAGACGTAAATAACGCAAAGCGATCGGCACAGAGCCCGAAGAGAGGAACACCGAGTACTGATGTCCAAGGAGAAGTTCGAGCGCGACAAGCCGCACGTCAACGTCGGAACGATCGGCCATATCGACCACGGCAAGACCACGCTGACTGCCGCGATCACGAATGTCCTGGCGGAGGCGCAGGGTGGCGAGGCCAAGAGTTTCGACGAGATCGACAACGCTCCGGAGGAGAGGGCCCGCGGGATCACGATCGCGACCAGCCACGTCGAGTATTCGACGGACAACCGGCACTACGCCCACGTCGACTGCCCCGGCCACGCCGACTATGTGAAGAACATGATCACCGGCGCTGCGCAGATGGACGGGGCGATCCTCGTCGTCAGCGCCGCCGATGGGCCGATGCCGCAGACGCGCGAGCACATCCTGCTCGCCCATCAGGTCAACGTTCCTTACGTGGTGGTGTTCCTCAACAAGGTCGACATGGTCGACGACGAGGAGCTGGTCGAGCTGGTCGAGGAGGAGGTCCGCGAGCTGCTCAGCGAGTACGACTTCCCCGGTGAGGAGACACCGATCATCCGCGGCTCGGCGCTGAAGGCGTTGGAGGGTGACGAGGATGCGAGGAACTCGATCCTCGAGCTCGCCAAGACGCTCGACGAGTACATCCCGGAGCCCGTACGCGAGCTCGACAAGCCGTTCATGATGCCGATCGAGGACATCTTCTCGATCACGGGCCGCGGCACTGTCGCCACCGGCCGGATCGAGCAGGGGATCGTCAACACAGGCGATGAGGTCGAGATCGTCGGGATCACGGACAAGACCGAAACCACGGTGATCACCGGGGTTGAGATGTTCCGCAAGATCCTCGACGAGGGTCGCGCCGGCGACAACATCGGGGCCCTGCTCCGAGGCACGAAGCGCGAGGAGATCCAGCGCGGTCAGGTGCTCTGCAAACCCGGCTCGATCAACCCGCACACGAAGTTCAAGGCCGAGGTCTACTGCCTGAAGAAGGAGGAGGGCGGCCGTCACACGCCGTTCTTCACGGGCTACCGCCCGCAGTTCTACTTCCGGACCACGGACGTGACCGGTGTCGCCGACTTGCCTGAGGGCACGGAAATGGTGATGCCGGGTGACAACGTCGAGATGACGATCGAGCTGATCCAGCCGATCGCGATGGACCCGGGTCTGCGGTTCGCCATCCGTGAGGGTGGCCGCACCGTCGGCTCAGGTGTCGTTACCGAGGTAATCGAGTAACGAACGGGCCAGCCGCCCACCGGGTGGCTGACCTCTCCGCGGCCCCACGCTGAGGGGTATTGCAAGACCGCGGAGGAAGAGGACCAGACATACGACCGGGGCACGCCCCCACCGACCGACCGAACCGGGCCCAGATAGGGCTTAGGCGGCCGGGGTAGGTAAGCGCGCCCCAAAAACCGGGCCCCCAACCAGTCGCCCGGCCAAAGCAAACAAGGAAGCAAGGCAACAAGGTGTCAACGATCACCGCCAGCAACATCAGGATCCGGCTCAAGGCCTACGACCACGACGCGATCGATCGCGCCGCGGGCGAGATCGTTGAGACAGCCGAGCGCACCGGTGCCTCGGTCTCGGGACCGGTTCCGCTGCCCACTTCGAAGAACGTCTACTGCGTGATCCGTGGCCCGTTCAAGGACAAGGACTCGCGCGAGCATTTCGAGATCCGCACGCACAAGCGCCTGATCGACATTCAAGACCCGACGCCGAAGACGATCGACGAGCTCCAGCGGATCGAGAATCTGCCGGCGGGCGTCGACGTGGAAATCCGGCTCTAGGTGGGATGAGCGGGATGGCGGCGATTCTCGGCAGGAAACTGGGCATGACCCAGATCTTCAGCGACGGTGGCGAGTCGGTCCCGGTGACCGTGATCGAGGCCGGCCCGTGCACGGTCACCGCCGTGCGCGAGCCCCAGGCCGATGGCTACGCCGCTGTCCAGCTTGCCTGGGGCGAAACGGCCGAGCGCAAGCTCACCCGGGCCGAGCTCGGGCATCTGAAGGCAGCCGGGGCGCCGCCGCTCAAGCATCTGGTCGAGTTCCGCGACCTGGGCCGCGAGAGCACCGTCGGCGATCAGGTCACCGTCGAGGAGTTCGAGGAGGGGGAGCGGGTCAAGGTCTCCGCGACCTCGATCGGCAAGGGTTTTCAGGGCACCATCAAGCGCCATAACTTCAGCCGTGGACCGGTCAGTCACGGCTCCCACAACGTCCGCGCGCCAGGCTCGATCGGCGCCTCCGCCGATCCGGCGCGAGTTTTCAAGGGTCAGAAGATGCCAGGCCGCATGGGCGCCGGCCGCGCCACCCAGCTCGGCCTCGAGGTCTTCAGGATCGACACCGACCGGAATCTGCTGATGCTGCGAGGCTCGGTCCCCGGTCCGAAGAACGGGACCGTGGAGGTGCGGAGCAATGGCTAGCGCCAAGGCCGCCGCCTCCGGCAAGGCCGTAAAGGCCGCGACGGTCGGCAAGCAGGCGAAGACCGATGTGCCCGCCAGCGTCTTCGGCGAGCCCTTCAACGAGTCGCTGGTCCATGAGGTGGCGGTTGCGGAGATGAACGCGCGTCGCCGAGGCACGCACTCGACCCTGACCCGCGGCGAGGTCGCGATGACCGGCGCCAAGGCGTGGAAGCAGAAGGGCACCGGCCGCGCCCGCGCCGGGGCGCTGAGCGTTCCCCATCGCAAGGGCGGCGGCGCCGCCTTCGGCCCGAAGCCGCGTCACTACATCGCAAAGGTCAACCGCAAGGCGCGCCGTACGGCGCTGCGCTCAGCGCTCAGCGTGCACGCCGAGCGCGGCTCGCTCGCGGTGCTGCCGGCCGGCTCCTTTGATCAGCCCCAGACCAAACAGGCGGCGCAGGCCCTCGACAAGCTGGCGGCAAGGATGCCCGCCGTGGTCGTTGTCACGGCTGATGAGGCCGCCGCAGCCAAGAGTTTTCGCAACATTCCGCGGGTTGTCGTCTCGAGCGCCGAAGGGGTCGGCGTGGCCGAGATCGTCGGCTGCCGTTCGCTGATCGTCTCCGAGCCCTCGCTGGAGGTGCTTGCGCGCCGCTCTGCGCCGGTCAGCCGCAAGGGCGGCGGCGAGAGTGACCCAGAGGAAAAGGGCGATGGTGGGGCCTGATGGACGTCCGCCAGGTCATCGTCAAGCCGGTCATCTCCGAGAAGAGCTATGCGCTGATGGCCGCCAACAAGTACACGTTCCGGGTCAACGACCGCGCGCACAAGACTCAGATCCGGGCCGCGGTCGAGGAGATCTTCGATGTGACCGTGGTCGCGGTCCACACCGCCCGAGTCCACTCGAAGCCGAAGCGTCGCGGCCAGCACAGCGGCCGCACCCGTGGCTGGAAGAAGGCGGTCGTCGAGCTCGCCGCCGGCGACAAGATCGAGTTGTTCGAGGGAGCGGCCACCGAGTAGCGGTGGGCATCCGACTGGAGATTTAGAGATGGCAATTCGCAATACAAAGCCCACCAGCCCCGGTCGCCGATTCGCGACCTATCAGGACCGCTCCGAGGTCACCTCGAAGCGACCGCACAAGAAGCTGACCAAGGGCAAGAAATCGAGCGGCGGCCGCAACGTCCGCGGTCGCGTGACGGCGCGCCACCGCGGCGGCGGTGCCAAGCGGCGCTATCGCCAGATCGACTTCAAGCGGCTCAAGGACGGGGTGCCGGCCAAGGTCGCGACGATCGAGTACGACCCCAATCGGACCAGCTATATCGCCCTGCTTAACTACGCGGATGGCGAGAAGCGCTACATCTTGGCCCCCGCCGGGGTTGCCGTCGGCGATGCGATCGAGTCCGGCCCGAGCGCCGACATCAAGGCCGGCAACGCCCTGCCCCTGCGCGAGATCCCGACGGGAACGATCGTCCACAACGTCGAGCTCCGCCCCGGCCAGGGCGGCCGCCTCGGCCGAGCCGCCGGGACCTCGATCCAGGTCGTCGCCCGCGAGGGCAAGCTTGTGACCCTGCGGCTGCCCTCATCGGAGATGCGCATGGTCGAGGCCGAGTGCCGGGCCACCGTCGGAACTCTTTCCAACGCTGAGCATCAGAACGTGGTTCTTGGCAAGGCCGGGCGCAGCCGGCACAAGGGACGTCGCCCGCAGTCGCGCGGCGTCGCGATGAATCCGGTTGACCATCCGCACGGCGGCGGCGAGGCCCACCACACTCCTGGCGGTCACCCGGTGACACCGTGGGGCAAGCCGACGCTCGGCTACCGAACCCGAAAGCGCAGCAAGCAGTCCAGCGCGATGATCGTCCGCGGCCGCCGCCGCGGCAAGAAGAAGAGGTAGCAGTGGGACGCTCGACTAAGAAGGGACCGTACGTTGAGGAGCGCCTGATGGCGCGAATCGAGGCGATGAACGCGTCCGGCAACAAGCAGATGGTGAAGACCTGGTCGCGACGCTCGACGATCTTTCCGGAGATGGTCGGCCACACGGTCGCCGTCCACGACGGCCGCAAGCACGTGCCGGTGTTCGTCAGCGAGTCGATGGTCGGCCACAAGCTCGGCGAGTTTGCCCCGACCCGGACGTTCCGCGCCCACTCCGGGACCAAGCGGTCGGACGACTAGAACCAATGGCATCGCTCGAAACAGATCTCCCCGTGGTCCGGGCATCGGCCCGCCACGTGCGCACAGCGCCCCGCAAGGTGCGGCTCGTCGCCGACCAGATTCGCGGCCAGGGGGTCGAGGATGCGCTGGCGTTGCTGCGTTTCAGCCCCCGGGGCGCATCGGTGAAGCTCCTGAAGTTGGTCGAGTCGGCCGCGGCCAACGCCGAGAACAACCACGATCTCGATCCCGAGGAGATGGTGATCGCCGAGGTGACCGTCGACGAGGGTCCGACGCTGCGCCGCTTCCGCGCTCGGGCGCGCGGCCGCGCGGCGCGGATCGAGAAGCGCACCTGCCACATCAACGTAGCCCTTACCCCCAGCTTGGAGGACGACTAGACCATGGGTCAGAAGATCAATCCTGAGGGCTTTCGAGTCGGCTACATCCATGATTGGAAGTCGAACTGGTTCGACGCCCGGAACTTCTCCGACGCCTTGATCGAGGACGTCGAGATCCGCGGGCATATCGAGAACAAGCTGAGCCACGCCGGCCTCTCGGACATCGAGATCAAGAAGCAGCGGGGCGAGGTAACAGTCGATATTCACACCGCCCGCCCCGGCATCGTGATTGGCAAGTCCGGCTCTGAGGTCGATGCGCTGCGCAAGGAGTTGCACAAGATCACCGGCAAGCCGGTCCGGGTCAACATCCGGGAGATCAAGCGGCCCGAGCTCGATGCGAAGCTGGTCGCACAGTCGATCGCCGAGCAGCTCGAGGGCCGGGTGGCATTCCGCCGTGCGATGAAGCGGGCGCTCACTTCCGCGATGCGCTCAGGAGCCAAGGGAGTCAAGGTCCAGGTGTCGGGCCGGCTCGG
>CAXMST010000106.1:0-6867 GCA_964196325.1 uncultured Acidimicrobiia bacterium | reverse complement strand
GAGCGGATCGACCTTCAGTGGCCGCGCGCTCCGATACTCCTCCAGCGGATAGTGGACCGCGTACTCACGCTCGTAGACCTCCCGCGCCCGCGCCTGCACAAATGAGACCGGCGACGCATAGGGGCCGAAGCGGCGAACGTCCAACTCCCAGAGATCCTCGCTCGGCTGTCCCTCGACGATCCATTCGGCGAGCTGAGCGCCGGCGCCGCCTCCAAAAACAATTCCGAAGATGCTGAACCCGGCGAGAACGAAATAGCCCCTGCGACCAGCAGCCTCACCCATCAGGCAGTGGCCGTCCGGCGTGTAGCCGTCGGGGCCGTTGATCACCGTCTTCAATCCGGCCTCGGCAAGCAGGGGAACCCGCTCGGCGGAGCCCAGCATCACGTCCATGATCTGGTCGAGGTTCTCGGGTAGGAGCCGTCCCTCGAAGTCGTTCGGCACGCCCTCGGGCGCGAACGGGAGCGGGTTCTTCTCGAACGGTCCGACCAGAAGCGCGCCGCCCTCTTGGCGGACGTAGTAGGAGTGCTCGGGGTCACGCAGTACCGGTAGCTCGCGCTCCAACGCCCGAACCTCGTCCAGCTGCTCGGTAACGACATACTGGTGCTGCAGGGCAGCGACGGGCAGATCGATGCCCGCCAAGCGGCCAACGTTACGCGCCCATTGACCGGCTGCGTTGACCACGAACTCGCAGTCGATCTCGCCACGGTTGGTCTGAACCCGCCAGCCGCCCGCGATCTGCCTGGTTGCCGTGACCTCGGTGCGCTGCAGGATCGAGCTACCTGCCTGCTGTGCCGCCCCGGCCAGCGCCTGCGTCACAAGCGTGGGGTCGACATAGCCGTCGGAGGGCAGATAGGCAGCCGCCTTGATACCGCTGCTGTCAACCAGGGGGAAGAGGTCGCGGACCGCGCCGGGGCCGATCAACTCATAGGGCAGTCCCGCCGAACGGGCCGTCTCCGCCCGCGCCTTGAGCTGGTCCAGCTCGTCCGCGGTGGTCGCCAGCCGGACGCTGCCCACGCGCTTGAGCCCGACCCCGGTGCCGGAGTCCGCCCCCAGCTCTTCGTAAAGCTGCAGGCTCCGCATCAACACCCGTGTGAGGGGCAGCGAAGCGTTGAACTGCGTGCAGAGACCAGCCGCATGCCAGGTTGAGCCCGAGGTCAGGTGAGCCTTCTCGACCAACACTGTGTCGGTCCACCCCAACCTCGCCAGGTGGTAGAGAACGCTGACCCCCGCGATCCCGCCGCCGATGACGACGACACGCGCCCTCTCTGGGACTCGCTCGCCTGCCATCAGAACCTCCGCCCGGGCTCGACCGGCTCGACCCGCGCCGAGCAGCGCGATCTGGCTGGCCCTACCGCCGAATCCCGATCCCAGCCGTCCATCACAGCTCAGCTCTGGAATCCCAAGCCGAGCCGGTCGAGCAGCCTCAGCCACACGCCGCGTCGACCGCCGGCCCGGTCGGCAGCCTCGAGGCGATTCATCGTCAGCGCGATCACAGCACGCCGAAGCGGCTCCGGTGGAAACGGAATCGGCTTCCGTCGCACCAGCGTCAGCTCGCCGGCTTCGTTTGCCCTCCCGTCCAACAGGTCAAGGGCCACCCGCCCGCCGAAGCGGGAAGCGCCAACCCCCAGGCCGGTATAACCGGCGGCGTAGCGCAGACGCCCATCGAACGCGGAGCCAAAGAAGACCGAGAAGCGGCTGCAGGTATCGATGGCCCCGGCCCACCGATGGGTGAAGCGGACGCCTTCGAGCTGTGGGAAGTTGATGAAGAAGTTGTGGGCCAGCTTTTGGAACACCTCATCGCGGTCCTCCATCGACGGGTTCACCCGCGCGCCGTAGACCGCCCCGAAGCCCCCCCAGAGGATGCGATCGTCCGAGGTCAGCCTGTAGTAGTGGAACTCGTTGCCGGCGTCCTCGAGTGCCTGACGATCGTTCCATCCGATCGAGTCAAGCCGCTCCGGAGAGAGCGGCTCGGTGGTCAGCACGTAGTCGTAGACCGGAAGCACGTAGCGGCGAAGCTCGCGAACCAGCGGGGGAGATGCATTCGTTGCCAGAACTGCTTTCTTGGCTTCGACCCGACCCCGGGGCGTGTAGACACGCAGCGTGCGCCCGAGATCGCGGATATCGGTAGCCGGAGTGTGCTCGAACACCCTGACTCCGAGGCTCAAGGCGACGTCCCGCAGCCCAAGGACGAGCTTCATCGGATTCAAGAGTGCCGTCCCGCTGCGCTGAGAAACCGCGCCCTGATAAAGCGGCGACGCCACCTCGGCTCGGGTCTGCTCCGGGCCCAGTACAGCTGCATCGTGGCCGAGCCTGCGCAACAGGCCGACCCTTGAGCGGAAATCTTCCGCCTGCGCCCCGTTGACGGCAACGAGGAGAAACGCGGCTCGTTCCAGTTCGCAATCGATCCCGAGTTCTTCCACATCGCTTAGCAGAGCTGCATGGTTCTCGAGCCCGAGGCGCTCAATCGTCGGCATCTCACCCCGAAAGCGCGCCATCCCGTTCTCGGGCGTATGTGTCAGCGAGGAGAAGCAGAACCCGCCGTTCCGGCCGCTGCCCCCATATCCACACGTCTCAGACTCGAGCAAAGCTACTTCGCGCTCGGGTTGCTGCTCCTTTGCGTACAGGGCAGCCCAGAGTCCGGTGAAACCGCCGCCGATGATGACCAGATCGGTGTCGAGTCGGCTCTGTAGTGCCGGTGTCGGCTCGGCGAGGGGGACCGTGTCCGCCCAATACGGTCGCGGCTCAGCATCCCGCCAGGCCGCCTGGACGCGTGCTTTGCCCAGCGACGGCCCAGACCATGGCAAGCGTGTTCGGCCGTTGGCTCGAGCCGGCAGCTCAGTCACTCCGCTTGGCTCGGTGCCCCGGCCGGCTCACTTCGTAGACCGCTCTCCATGGGCATGGATGATTGCAGCGTGAGCCGAGGACCGGCGGACCCCGCCCGCCTCCCATGCGGCATTTGCGGGAGCGCCCGACAGGATTCGAACCTGTGACCTTCGGTTTCGTAGGTACCATCGCGGGATCGCCTGTCGCTGGCTGAACTAGTCGAGCGCATAGACGTGCCACAGCTCATCGATGCCCTTGAGCCGGTGCTCGCCACGGTCGACGAAGCGCAGCTCGCTGCCGACGACGAGGTCTCGAACCGTCCGCGAGGCGAGTATCTCCCCCGCTCCCGCCAGGCCCATGATCCGGGCCGCCAGGTGAACCGCCAAACCGCTGATGTCCTCGGAGCCGACCTCGACCTCGCCGGTGTGGACGCCGCTTCGCACCTCGAGATCCTGCGACCGGGCCTCGGCGATGATCTGGCTCGCGCATCGAACCGCGTGGGCCGGTCCGGGGAAGGTCGCCAGCAGGCCATCGCCGAGCGTCTTCACGGTCTCGCCGCCGTGGCGCTCGACCGCAGCCCTGGCCGATGTGTGGTGCCGGTCCAGAAGCGCACCCCAGGCCGCATCGCCCAGCTTCGAGGCGCGCTCGGTCGAGCCGACCAGGTCGGTGAACAGAACGGTCGCGAGCACGCGGTTGGTCGACGGCACGGGAGCGCGCCCGGTGACGAACTCCTCGATCAGGTCGGCCAGCTGGTCGACGTCGAGGGCATAGATCATCGTGGCGGCACCCGAGATCTCACGGAACTCGGCTCCAGGGATCAGCTCGGCGAACTGGCGAGTGGCTTCGAGCGGGGGCATGGGTGTTTCCTTCGGCCCGATCACCAGAGTGGGCGCCTGCACGAGCGGAAGCACCTCCGAGACATCGGTGCTGGTCGACATCCTGAACACCCGCATCGCCTGCCTCGGCGTGGCGGAGGTGCGGAAGTAGCGAACTAGCCGGCCGCGACGCTCGGGATCGTCCGCCCACTCCGGAGCGAACATGTCGACAACCCCCTCGGGCCAGTCGGGGTCGGCGATCGCCCGGGCCACGCTCTCAGCGAACCCCGGCGGAGCATCTCCGGCGAGGCCGGGGCTGGCAGCCAACGCGATCAGCCCGGCGACCCGCTCGGGGTAAACGGCGGCCAGGGTCGCGAAGGCCCGCGCAGAGTCGGCCGCGCCGAAGAGCACCGGCCGCTCGACCCCGACGGCCTCCATGACCGCCAGCGCGTCGGCCACGTGCGCCTCCAGCGTCAGATCGTCGCGGATCGGATCGGAGACGCCTGTGTCGCGACGGTCGAAGAAGATCACCCGGGCAAAGCGACCTAGCCGCTCGAAGAACCGCACCGCCTCCGGGAGGCTCCAGACGGTCTCGATGTTCGACGTCGAGCCGCCGCTGAACAGCAGATCGTGCTCTCCCGAGCCGAACACCTGGTACGCAATCCGGATCTCGCCGCTGGACGCATAGCGGGTCCTGGGGATCTTCATCGAGCCAAGCCTATGCTGCACCCCAGCTTCGCGTAGACGCACCACGCCCGGCGACTGGCAATAACTGCTGGCAGTCAGTCGCCGAAACGCCCGGGAGGGTCGCGCTCACGCCCAGCTTCGCCTTGCTCAAGGGGGTTGTACGACGCGCCCGACAGGTTTCGAACCTGTGACCCTCGGTTTCGTAGACCGCCGCTCCCACGACAGACCTAGAAGCCGCTTCTTGGACTTCACTCACGTCCGCCTTCGGCATCGGTACACCTTCCCTTCGTCGGCAAGGCAGGACGCTGCGCTATGGCGGCAGCTATCGCCATCTGATCCGCACCGTCTCCGATCTTCCCGCCCAGGTCCCTTAGCCATGAAGCGTTGCGAGGCCCTGGATCGTCTAGCTCTCGATGAGCTGCGAAGTTCCGGCTCGGTGGGGCTGGGGGCAGTATTCCTGGTCCTGAGGCGTGGGCCTCAATCGCTCAGTCGCCGGCCATCCCATCTCGGCCGCGTCTTCTAGGGTCCTCCGGGCTCTGCCAGTTTGCCGATCGAGTTCCCGGACCACCTCCTCGCGCGCCGTAGCGGGAGCGAAGCTCTCGGTGCGGTTGTCGGCGATGGCTACCGTCTAGGCACCACCGCCCGCTTGAGGGCACTAACCGCTCTATTGCATCTCGTAGTGCCAGGGCTCCCAGGTGTTTGGTCCCATTTCGACAGGGCTCGCGCTGCCGCGTCTGATGGTCGGATCGCAGGCAGCGAAGATCACCTGAGCGAATTCGTCCGCGCTACCGCTCCTCGTCCAACGGGGCACTCTCCGGCGGCTCAAATGGCACGCCGCTCGCTACCGCTTTCAGGCGAAAGCGACACTCTGCTGGTGGCGCGGCATTGCCAGCAGCTCGACGGTGAGGGCGTGTGTGGAGGCGTCCGGTCCGCTGTCCCCGCTTGCGGGTGCGCGACCGCGGGGCGACGGGGCCGCCGCGCCGTGGAAGCCGTTAGGTATCGTGCGGCGTCAACCGTGAGAGCGGACCCCGCGGCCGGCGTGGCGGTCGCAGCGAAAGGAGATGAGCGCGAATGACCGTGGACAAGCAGGTGCTGAAGGTCGGCCCGTTCAAGGACGTTATCCCCGACGCGGTGCGGGTTGGCGATGAGGTCTATCTCTCGGGAGCCGTCAGCATCGGTGAGGACGGGGCGCCGCTGCATGCCGGCGACATCTTCGCCCAGATGCGCCAGGTCTACGCGAACATCGAGGCGGTCCTGAAGCAGTTCGACGCTGATTTGGGGAACCTCGTGAAAGAGACGATCTTCGTCACCGACGTGCAGTCGTTCACCGGCAGCGAGGAGGCGATCGAGCAGTTCGCCAAGATCCGCGCAGAGGTGTTTGGCGGATACCCCGAAGTGGCACAGAGCCTGGTGCAGGTCTCTGATCTCGTGATGCCCGGGCTGATGATCGAGATCGAGGCCGTGGCCCGACTCTGAGGGGAACCGAAGCTCGGTGGAAGCCGAGTCGACCCGCAAGCGTCTTTGGACGGTTTGAGAGAGGAAGGCAATATGCCTGACGACTGCGGCTCCCTGGGTTATTGATCGCTACCGCTCCTCGTCCTTTCCGACAGCGAGCGGCGGCTCAAATAAGGGCGCCCTTGGCTGTCGCTCTCAGGCGGAAGCGGAAGCGTCGGCTTCACGTGATGACCCGGTGCTACTCCCGCGTATGGGGAGCAAAGTGCGAGCTACTGCCGTTTGCGACGGAGACTCAGTGCGGCCCCGCCGACGCCGATCAGTCCGATTCCGACCGCAAGGCCGATCCACTCCGCCGAGCCCTGATCGGGTTCGACGGCGTTGGCGTGATCCTCGAGCGCGGCAGCGCCGGGCTCGCTACCGACAGCAGCATGCCCGTCATCACCATGCGCGGCATCGCCCTCGGCCGCGCCTCCCTCCGCCGCCTCGTCATGCTGCTCGGCGGGCGGCGCTTCCGGCTTCGGCTTCTCCTCCGGCGCCAGCGCCGCGTTCATCTGCTCGACGGCGGCGTCGGTGTCGCCCTCCTCGAGCGCCGCGAGTGCCTTTCTCACCGAGGCCAGATCGACGTTCTCGGTGTCCTTGCTCTCGAGCGCTGCCTCGAGGCGCTCCTGTGCCTCGACCACGTTGTCCTGCTGGGTGAGCAGCCCGAGCGCCTGCTGTACGAGCGCCCGCGCCGGCTGGTCGGCGAGGTCCTCGTCGCCATGGGCGGAGGCCGCCGCCGGCAGCGCGGCGAGCATCAGGACGGCGAGTGCCGCGATCGCAAAGCTGATCTGTGGCTGTCGTCTCATCTCGGCGCCGTTCATCCGATGTGCGAGACCACGCCGGTCTGCCAGCCCCAGATCGTGAACACGAGCCATGCGATCAGCGCGGCAACGCCGAGTTGGAGTGGTCGGCCCTCCGCTCCTGCTCCTCGTCCATAGGGCAGTCTCCGGCGGCTCGAACGGCCCGCCGCTCGCTGCTCCTTTCATACGGAAGCGGAAGCGCCGCTCGTTGGAGGCCATCGGTGTGCTATCTCGCTGGGTCCGCGATG
>CAXMST010000105.1:0-18078 GCA_964196325.1 uncultured Acidimicrobiia bacterium | reverse complement strand
CCCATCCCGGTCTGGATTTCGTCGAAGTGCAGGAGCGCGCCGCTGGCGTCGCAGGCCGCACGCGCGGCAACCAGCACGTCATCCGCGATCGGGTGGATCCCCGACTCCCCCTGGACCGGCTCGAGCATGACCGCCGCCGTGCTTGGCCCGATGACCGCATCCAGGGAGCTCGGATCATCGCGCGGGACCCCGACGAACCCCTCGGGGAGCGGCCCGAACTTGCTCTCATCGGCAAGCATCACCGTGGCCGCCAGGGTCGCCAGGGTGCGGCCGTGGAAGCCACCTTCGAGCACGACGATCTCGGGCCGCTCGATCCCGCGGGCGTGAGCGTGCTTGCGCACCACCTTGATCGCGCACTCGTTGGCCTCGGCGCCGGAGTTGCTGAGGAACACCCTGCCTCCCAGCGAGCTCTCCGAGAGCTGCTCGCAGAGCCGAAGCGCGGGCTCGGAGTAGTAGAGGTTCGAGCTCCCGGCGAAGGTCGCGACCTGTTCGCTGACCGCGGCCACGATCTCGGGGTGACAGTGGCCCGCGTTGTGAACCGAGAGACCGCTGAACAGGTCCAGGTACTCGCGTCCGTCGGAGTCCCAGAGTCGACAGCCGCTCCCGCGCACGAACTCCACCGGAGCCCGCGCGTAGGTCGGCATCGCGTACCGGGCCTCGAGCTCACGCAGCCGCTCGACCCCGGTGCCGCTCACGGGGTCACCTTGGTGCCGATCCCGGCGTCCGTGAACAGCTCCAGCAGCAGGCTGTGCGGGCGCCGGCCGTCGATGATGTGCGCGGACTGCACGCCGCCCCGGATCGAATCGATGCAGGCGGCGAGCTTCGGGCGAATCCCCCCCTCCAGGCCGTTCATCGCGTCCACCACCTCGCCGACGCTCGCCTCTGAGATCAGCGACTCCGGCTCGTCCACGTCGCCGAGCCAGCCCTCGACGTCGGTCATGAAGATCGCTTTGTAAGCGCGCAGCGCGGACGCCACCCGACCGGCCGCGGAGTCGGCGTTGACGTTGTATGAGTTGCCCTCCCGGTCGGTACCCGCCGAGGCGATCACGGGGATGTAGTCGGAGGCGATGTGGTTGAGCACGTCAACGTCGACCCGCTCGATATCGCCGACGAAGCCGACCTTCTCGGCCTCCGGCACGGGGCGGATCTCGAACAGGCTGCCGTCCTGACCGGAGAGGCCCACGGCGGGCTGACCGTGGCGATTGAGCCGCTGCACGATGTCGGAGTTGATCTTGCCCAGCAGGACCATCTTTGCGATCTCGACGGTCTCCGCGTCGGAAACCCGGAGGCCGTCCACGAACCGGACCTCCATCCCGAGCCGCTCCATGTACTTGGTGATCTCGGGGCCGCCGCCGTGGACGATTACGGGGCGCAGGCCGACGTACTTGAGCAGCACGACGTCCTTGGCGAAATCGTCCCGCAGGCCTTCCTCCTTCATCGCGGCACCCCCGTACTTGATCACCACGGTCCGGCCGTGGAACTCGCGGATGTAGGGCAGGGACTCGAACAGCGTCTCGACGCTGTGTGCCGCCTCCGCTTGGCGGGCGCGCTCCTGGGCGCTGACCAACCTCATGTCGTGTACTTCGCGTTCAGATCCACGTAGGCCTCCGTCAGGTCGCTGAAATAGATCGTCGCCCGACCGTCGCCGCGCTCGAGCCTGAGGGAGAGCTCCGCTTCGGCGGCCTCGCCGGCCAGGTCCTCGGCGTCGATTCGGTCCGGGCCGAGCTCGGGCAGCTGCTCGCCGGCCAGCGCCATCCCGGCGGCCTGCGCGATCCTGCCCCAGTTGGGGTCGCGCCCGTAGAGGGCCGTCTTGACCAGGGGTGAGTTGGCGATCGCACGGGCCACGCGGTCGGCCTCGCGATCGTCCCGCGCCGACTCGACCCGCACCCGGCCAACCCGCATCGCGCCCTCGCCATCGCGGACGATCTCGATCGCGAGCTGGGTCAGGACGGCCTCGAGCAGGCCCTCAGGCAGCGGCTGACCCGCCGCGCCGGTGGCCTGCAGGGCGACCGTGTCGTTGGTGCTCATCTGCCCGTCGACGCTGATCCGCTCGAACGACACCGAGACCGCTCCACGGAGGCTGCGGGCGGGATCGGCCACCACCGCGTCGGTCTGCACGAAGCAGAGCATCGTCGCGAAGCCGGGCTCGATCATCCCCGCGCCTTTGGCCTGAGCCGAAAGCGTGACCCCGCCGGCGCGCACGCAGCAGCGTTTGGGCCAGCGGTCGGTGGTCATGATCGCCTGACTGAACTCCGCGGCGCTGCCGGCGGCGATCGAGGCCCCGGCCCGATCGATGCCCGACAGAACCTCGTCGATCGGCAACGGCACGCCGATCGTGCCGGTCTCGGCCACGGCAACTCGGGCGTTGGGCACCCCGAGGACCGCGGCCGCTCGCTCCTGCATCGCGATCGCGTCTCGATAGCCCTGCTCACCCGTAGCGGCGTTGGCGTTCCCGGAATTGACGACGACCGCGCGGATCGCATCCTGCTCGCAGTCGTCACGGCAAACGCGAATCGGCGCCGCCGCCGCGGCGTTCCGAGTCAACAGCAGAGCTGAGCTGACGGCGGCATCGGGCTCCACCGCGAGCAAGCCGATGTCGGTGCCGCCGTCGCCCTTGAGCCCGCAGGCGGCGCCGGCGGCGAGAAAGCCGGGCGCCAAGCCGGGCGGATCGAGCTCGGTAACCCGGGCCGGTGCCTCGACCCAGACGGAGCGGAAGAAGCCCGGCTCCGGGCTCATGAGATGCCCTCGCCCTCGGGTAGCCCGAGCATCAGGTTCAGGTTCTGAATCGCCTGACTCGCGGCCCCCTTCCAGAGATTGTCGATCGCCGCGAAGACGAGTACACGCCGGCGGCCAACCGTGGCGTGGATGCGGCAGACGTTGGTGTCGCGCACGTCGCGCATCCCGGGCGGCCCATCGACTAGCTCGACGAATGGCTCCGCCGCGTAGCGCGAGGCGTAGAGCTCGGCCAGCTCGGGCTCACTCAGATCACGGTTGGTGCGCACGTAGCAGCTGGCCAGCTCACCCTGGTCGATCGGCACCAGGTGCGGCACGAAGGTCAGCTCGGGCGCCGGCGCGCCGCTCAGCTCGCTCAGCTCCTGCGCAATCTCCGGCTCGTGCCGATGGCCCCCGACCCCGTAGGCGTAGGCGTTCTCGTCCAGGCTCACGAAGTGGGTCGCGTCGCCACCGCCGCGACCGGCCCCGGAGACCCCGGACTTCGCGTCGACCACGACCTCCTCGATCAACCCGGCCGCGGCCAGGGGCGCCAGGGCGAGGATCGCCGCCGTCGGGTAGCAGCCGGGGCTGGCGACCAGCGACGCCAACGCGATCTTCTCGCGATAGAGCTCGGGCAACCCGTAGACGGCCTCGGGGAGAAGCTCGGGCTCGCCCAGCTCTCCATACCACTCCCGGTAGGACTCGGGGTCGCGCAAGCGAAAATCGGCCGAGAGGTCTACGACCTGCAGGCCCAGGCCTCGGAGCCCGGCGACGGCCGGCGCGGCCGCGCCGTGTGGATAGGCGACGATCGCGGCGTCGCAGTCCTCGGCCCCGTCGATGTCGAGCTCCTCCAGCTGCAGCGGCACCCGATAGCGCGGATAGAGCTGATCGAGCCGACGGCCGGCGTCGGAGCGCGAGGTGACGCGGGCCAGCTCTAGTCGCGGATGGCGCCAGAGGAGCTGCGCGGCAAGCGCCCCGGCGAAGCCGGAGGCGCCGGCGACCAACACCCGTGCGGCGGGCTCGCCCGCGAGTGGCTGGGGAGACTGGTGAGACTGGGGAGCGGAGGCCGAATCAGGCACGGAGCGACCCCCCGAGCTCGCCAAGCTCGGCGACGATCGCCTCGCGCTTAGCGGCGACATCGGCGTCGGTAAGGGTCCGGTCGGCCGCCCTGAACTCGAGTCGCAGCGCGAGGCTGCGCTTGCCCGCGCCGACCTGCTCGCCCTCGTAGAGGTCGAAGATCCGGGCCGAGCGCAGCAGCTCGCCGCCACCGGCCTCGACCGCTGCGTGGACGGCTGCGGCCGGCACCGCGTCGTCGACGACCACGGCGATGTCCTCGAACACTGCCGGGAACGAGGTCAGGTCCTCGTAGATCTCCTCGCCCTCGGTCGAGGCCTCGAAGAACGCCGCCGCGTCGAGCTCGAAGGCGACGCTGGGCGGTAGATCGTGGTCCGCCGCCAGCCGCGGGTGCAACTCGCCGAGCCAGCCCGCCGCAGTGCCGCCGATCCGCACCTCGGCCCCCCGACCGGGATGCAGGAACGGCAACTCGACCGCGCTCAGCACAACGGAGGCGTGCACGGAGGCGCAAAGCAGCTCGATCAGGCCCTTGCCGGAGTAGAAGTCGGCGGGCACCGGCTCGCCGCGCCAGCTGTGCGGCCCCAGAGGGCCGGCGATGATCGCTCCGATCCGGTGCGGCTCGCGCACGGGAGGCGGCCGGAGCCCGGCGAACTGACCGGCAAGCACGCCGCCGGTCTCGGGCGGCGCCTTACGAAGGTAGACCCGCCCCGACTCGAACAGCGCGATCTCACCTGCGCCTCGAGCCAGGTTGTAGCCCGCCGCGCCGATCAGACCGCCGAGCAGCGAGGTGCGCATCACCGAGAGCTCCTCGGAGAGCGGATTGTGCACGGCGATGCCCTCCCCACCCTCACCCGGCAGACCGAGCCGGGCCGCCTCACTGGGAGCGACGAAGGCCCAGGTGACGACCTCGTTCAGGCCGGCGTCTCGAAGCAGATCCTCGGCCCGGCGCAGGACCCGCTGATGGGGCGCAAGCCCCCCGGCCCCGGGCGGGCGCGGCGGCAGGGTCGGCTGCAGATGGCGGTCGAAGCCGTGCACGCGCCCGACCTCCTCGATCAGATCGACCTCACGGGTCACGTCGAAGTAGCGATCGGCCGGGACGCCGACCGCGAAGCCCGTGGCCGACTCGGCCACCTCGAAGCCGAGGCGCCTCAGGTAGCTCGACGCCTGCTCTTCGGGGACCTCCATTCCCAGTAGGCCGGAGATCCGCTCGGCCCTCAGGCTCAGCGAGACCGGCCCGTAGAGCTCGGCGTCGACATCGATAGTGCCCGGGACCAGGCGGGCGCCGGCGTGGGCGACCATCAAGGTTGCGGCCAGGCGCTGAGCTCGCATCGTCAGCTCGGGGTGCAACTGCTTCTCGAAGCGAGAAGAGGCCTCCGAGCGCAACCCGAGCTTGCCCGAGGTAGCGAGAATGTTGGGACCGTTCCAGCACGCAGCCTCCATCAAGACCCTGGTGGTCGCATCGGAAACCTCAGAGACGTGGCCGCCCATGATCCCGGCAATCCCCGAAGGCCCACCCTGGTCGCAGACCAGCACGGCCGCCTCGTCGAAGCTGCGCTCGACGTCGTCGAGTGTGGTCATCCGCTCCCCGGCAGCGGCGTTGCGAATGACCAGCGCTCCGCCGCGGATCCGATCCAGGTCGAACGCGTGCAACGGCTGGCCGGTCAGCAGCATCACGTAGTTGGTGATGTCGACGACGTTGTTGATCGGGCGCTGGCCGGCCGCGCTGAGCCGCTGCTTGAGCCACAGCGGCGAGGGGCCGATCTCCACTTCGGTGAACACGCGGGCGGTGAACCGCGGGCAGAGCTCGGGCACCTCGACGCTGACCGAGGCGTAGTCCTCGACCCGGCCCTCGCCCTCGGCTGCCGCGTCCGCAGCCCACGGCGGCGGCGCCAGTTCCCCCTCGCTGATCGCATGCAGCTCGCGGGCGACGCCGTAGACGCTGAGGCAGTCGGGGCGGTTCGGGGTGATCTCCAGATCCAGGACGGGCTCGGCGATCGGGATCAGCTCGGACAACGGCGTGCCCGCGGGGAGCTCGGTCTCGAGCACGACGATCCCGTCGCTGTCGGCGCCAATCTCGAGCTCCTGCTCGGAGAGGATCATGCCCTCCGAGGTGACGCCCCGCAACTCTGCCCGGCCGAGCCGCTGACCGCTGCCGAGCACCGCGCCCGGCAGCGCCACGGGCACGGACTGCCCGGCTGCGACGTTGGGGGCGCCGCAGACGATCGTCTGGCGTTTGTCGGGGGCGACCTCGACCTCGCAGACCCGCAGCCGGTCGGCGTTGGGGTGGGGCTCAGCGCTGAGCACCCGGCCGAGGACGAAGCCCTCGGCCGAAGGCGCGCCGGCCTGGTCGATGCGCTCGACTTGGGTCCCGGTCATCGAGAGCCGCTCGGCAAGTTGCTCGACGCTCATCCCCGGGTCGCAGTAGGCGAGCAACCAGCTGTAGGGAACTCTCATCAGAACTGCTCCAGGAAGCGCACGTCGTCCTCGAAGAAGACCCGCAGGTCGGGCACGCCGTAGCGCAGCATCGCGATCCGTTCGATCCCGATCCCAAACGCGAAGCCCTGTACGGCCTCGGGGTCGTAGCCCTGTTCGGCGACGAACCCGAAGACGTTGGGGTCGACCATCCCGGCGCCGAGGATCTCCAGCCAGCCCGTGCCCTTGCAGAGGTTGCAGCGCTCGGTGCCGCTGCCGGGCGGCAGCGAGCCCGTGCCGCCGCAACGGAAGCAGGAGACATCGACCTCGACGCTGGGCTCGGTGAAGGGGAAGTAGTGCGGGCGGATCCGGACCTCGCGCTCGGGGCCGAACATCCCCTGGGCGAAGGTGAGGAGGGTGCCCTGCAGGTCGGCAAGGGTGATGCCCTCGCCGACCGCCAAGCCCTCGACCTGGTTGAACATCGGCGTGTGGGTCGCATCGGAGTCGCGGCGGTAGACCGTGCCCGGGACGATGATGAAGATGGGCGGCTCGATCGTCTCCATCCCGCGCACCTGCATCGGCGAGGTGTGGGTGCGCAGCAGCACGTCCTGGGGCCCCGCCGGCCCGGGCAGCGGCTCGCCGTCACTGCCGTAGGTCGTGACTCCCTCGACCAGGGTCGCGGGATCGACGTAGAAGGTGTCCTGGAGCATCCGCGCCGGGTGGCCGGGGGGGTGGTTGAGCGCCGTAAAGTTGTAGTAGTCGTGCTCGATCTCCGAGCCCTCCATAACCAGGTAGCCGAGGCCGACGAAGATGTCCTCGACCTGACGCCGGGTCCGGGTCAGCAGGTGCAGGTGCCCGCTGCGGACCGGCGGCGTACCAGGCAGGGTCACGTCGATCGCGTCGGCGGCCATGCGGCTGTCCATCTCGCGAACCTCGAGCTCGGCGTGGCGCTCCCCGAGCTGTTGCTCGAGTGCGCGGCGGGCCTCGTTGCCGGCCTTGCCAACCGGTCCTCTCTGGCTCGCTTCGAGATCGCCGATCCCGCGCAGGATGCCCGTCAGCTCGGCCTTGCGGCCCAGGTAGCGAACCCGGAGCTGCTCCAGGTCGGCCGCCTCTGTGGCGGCGGCGATCGCCGCCTCGGCCTCTTCTCTAATCGCGTTGATTCGCTCGAGCATCGCTCAGTTCGGCTCCGCGGAGTCGCTTCCGGGTGGTCGTCCGGCGAGCGAACATACTCGGTGCAGTGCGATCGCAGTAGTAGCCGCCACGTTCAGCGACTCGGTGCCCTGCTGCGTGGCGATCGTCGCCCGGCCCTGGCAGGCTCGGAGGCTCTCCGGGTCGAGTCCGTCGCGCTCGGCTCCGAGGCATATGGTCGCCGGCCGCGTCGCTGCCACGGCGCTGTCGAGCTCGTCCCCGCCGTGGGCCAGCAGGGCGAGTCTTGGCATCGGCGTCGCTGCGAGCTTGGCCTGGACGGGAGGCTTCGAGAACAGCGCCCCCATGCTGGCCCGCACCGCCTTCGGGCCCCAGGGGTCGGCGCAGCCCGGCCCGAGGACCACGCGGGTCCCGGCCAGCGCAACCGCGGTGCGTACGATCGAGCCAACGTTGCCGGGGTCCGCAACCCGATGTAGGTAGACGCACGGGGCCCCGATCCCTGCACCCTCGTCGGCTGCGGCCGGCTTATCCGGCAGTGCCCAGACCGCCAAGGCTCGCGTGCCCGAGCCCAGGCCGGAGACGGAGTCCAGCAACTCCACGGCGGTCTCCGTCCCGCCAAGGCCGGATCCAGCCGCCACGAGGACGAACTCGGGCTCCCAGCCGGCCGCGCGACCGGCCGAGAGCAGATCCTCGCCCTCGCTTACGAACAGCCGCTCGCCCTCGCGCCCGCGACGGCGGGCCAGCCTTCGGACCAGCTTCAGCTTCTCGTTCTGCGGGCTCTCGATCGTCTCTGGCATTGATCGTGGTCTCGTCCTCGGCGTTCGGTTGGGGAAAAAGAAAGGGCGGGCCGCATCGCGGTCCGCCCGGGAGAGTTCCTATGCAACCGCGGCTACGCCGCGGCCTCCCGGGCAAGCTCGGCAAATCGGCGGAACGCATCGGGGTCGCGCACGGCGATATCGGCCAGCATCTTGCGATTCACCTCGATGCCGGCCTGCTTGATCCCGTGCATGAACTGCGAGTAGCTGAGCTCGTGCTGGCGCGAAGCCGCGTTGATCCGGGTAATCCAAAGCCGGCGGAAGTCGCGCTTGCGGACCCGACGGTCGCGGAACGCGTAGTAGCCCGAGCGCATCAGCTGCTCGTTGGCGAAGCGGTAGCTGGAGCGCTTGCGCCCGTAGTAGCCCTTGGCCTGGGCAAGCGTCTTCTTGCGCCGGCGCCGGCGGGCGACGGCGTTGGTTGCGCGCGGCATCGGCTAGCGCCCCTTGCGCCCTGTGAGTAGCTGCTCGACGCGCGGCTGATCCGCCTTGGAGATCACCGACGGGTTCCGCATCTGGCGTTTGCGCTTCGGCGACTTCTTCTCGAGGATGTGACTCGAGAAGGCACGATGGCCGCGCAGCTTGCCGCCGGCGGTCTTCTTGAAGCGCTTCCTGGCGCCCGAATGTGACTTCATCTTCGGCATCGGAACCGCGTATTGAAGCAGACCCGGGGCGCGCTGAGAGCTACTCGCTGCCGGCTTCCTTGGAGGGGGCCAGAACCATGTGCATGTTGCGACCCTCCCGCTGGGGCTCCTGCTCGACCACGGCAATCCCGTCGAGGTCTCCGAAGAGCCGCTCGAGCAGCGCCCGCCCGCGCTCGGGGTGGGCCTGCTCGCGGCCGCGGAACATGATCGTCACCTTGACCTTGTCCTTCTTGTTCAGGAAGCGCTCGACGTGGCCCTTTTTGGTGTTGTAGTCGTGGTCGGCGATCTTCGGCCGCAGCTTGATCTCGCGCACGTTGACCTGCTGCTGGTGCTTGCGCGCCTGCTTCGCCTTCTGCTCCTGCTCGTACTTGTGCTTCGAGTAGTCCAACACCTTGCATACGGGTGGGCTGGAATCGGCGGCGACCTCGACCAGATCGAGGTCGGCCTCGCGGGCGATCCGTCGCGCCTCGTCGGTATCGACGATTCCGACCTGCTCGCCGTCGGCGCCGATCAGCCGCACCTGTGGCACGCGGATCCGCTCGTTTATTCGGGTCGGGTCCCGGTCGGGGGGACGCCGGTCAAAACGTCGAGGGACCGGCACTAGCTGGAGTGAGCGCGGAGCTTCAAGCTACCTGCGGGAGTCGAGAGAAATCGGAAATCGCAAGGGACGGCGGAGGCGCTCAGGGGCGCGGCGGGGTGTCGTTGCCTTGCATCTACACCCAGTATATGCACGAGTCGGCGCCGGGTCCAGTCGGCTTGCCGGCCGAGCCCCGCCAAAGCTCAACTGCCGCCGCCGATCCTGGCCGCGAGAGCTGCGGCGCTGAGCTTGCCGAGATCGCCGTCGGCATGCGAGCGCACCGAGGCCACGCCGTCCTCGGCCTCACGATCGCCGAAGACCAGCATGTAGGGCACCTTGGCCAGTTCCGCGTCACGGATCTTCTTGCCGACCGACTCCGAGCGGGCGTCTACCCGGACCCGCACATCGAGCGCTCGCAGCTCGTCCACGTGGGCCTGGGCCGCGTCGAGGTGGCGATCGGCGACCGGCAGAACAGCAGCCTGGGTCGGCGCCAGCCAGTCGGGGAAGCGGCCGCCGTAGTGCTCGATCAGGATCCCGATGAAGCGCTCCATCGATCCCAGCAGGGCGCGGTGGATCATCACCGGCTGGTGCTCGGCGTTGTCCGCGCCCTTGTAGGTGAGCTCGAAGCGACCGGGCATGAAGAAGTCGATCTGGCAGGTGCCGAGCTGCCAGGAGCGCCCGAGCGCGTCGGTTACGTGGAAATCGATCTTGGGCCCGTAGAAGGCGCCGTCGCCGGGATTGACCACATAGTCGCGCTCGATCCGCTCCAGGGCGCCGCGCAGCATCTCGGTTGCCAGCTCCCACTCCTCGGCCGTGCCGATCGACTTCTCGGGCCTGGTCGAAAGCTCAACCGTGACGTCGGTGAAGCCGAAGCGCGCGTAGAGCTCGTCGATTGCCTCGACGATGTCGATCACCTCGTCCGGCGCCTGCTCCGGCGTGCAGAAGACGTGGCCGTCGTCTTGGGTGAAGGCCCGGACCCGCAGCAGGCCATGCAGGACGCCCTCGCGCTCGAATCGGGAGACGCGACCGTACTCGGCCAGCCGCAGGGGCAGCTCTCGGTAGGAGTGGCGCGCTGAGTCAAAGGCCAAGCAGGCCCCGGGGCAGTTCATCGGCCGCACCACGAAGCGCCGCGCATGCTCGTCGCGGTCGCGCTCGGAGGGCTCGGCGAAGAACATGTTCTCCCGATAGTTCTCGTAGTGCCCGGAGCGATGCCAGAGCTCCTCGTCCATGATCTCTGGAGTAGCGATTCGCTCGTAGCCGCGACGGCTGAGCTGCTCGTCGACCTCGCCGCGGACGAGATCGAGCAGCACCGTCCCCTGCGGCAGCCACAGGGGCATCCCCGGGGCCTCGGGCCGCATCGTGAACAGGCCGAGCTCGGGGCCGAGCTTGCGGTGGTCACGGGCCCGCGCCTGCTCGATCTGCTCGAGATGGGCCTTCAACTGCTTCTTGCCGAAGAAAGCCGTGCCGTATATCCGGGTCAGCATCTGCCGGGTCTCGTCGCCGCGCCAGTAGGCGCCGGCGACCGAATTGAGCTTGAAGGCACCGATCCGCGCAGTTGAATCCGCATGAGGGCCCCGGCAAAGGTCCGTGAACGGGCCGTTCCGGTAGAGGGAGACGGTCTCCGTACCCTCGTCGCGGACGAGGTCCTCGATCAGCTCGACCTTGTAGGGCTGATCCTCTGCTCGGAAACGGTCGAGGCCCTGCTCGACCGGGATCTCGGTGCGCTCGAAGCTCTCCCCCGCCGCGATGTGCTCCGCCATCTTCGCCTCAATCGCCTCGAAGTCGGCCTCGGTGATCTTGACGTCATCGGGGAAGTCGAAGTCGTAGTAGAAGCCGGCGGCGATCGGCGGCCCGATCGAGACCCGGGTTCCCGGCCAGAGCTCGCAAACGGCGGTTGCCATCACATGCGCGGCGTCGTGGCGGATCAGCTCGAGCGCCTCAGAGCTGCGATCGGTGATGATCTCCAGGGCGGCAGCGTCGGGGAGGGGCCGGTCCAGGTCGCGTATCTCCCCGTCGACCTTGACCGCAAGCGCGGCCTTGGCCAGCCCCGGACCGATCGCCGCGGCGGCGTCGGCGCCGGTGGCGCCCTGATCGAGCCCGAGGGCGTTGCCGTCGGGGAGCTTCAGAGTCAGTCCAGACATGGCGCGGGATGCTAGCCGCCGCAGTGCGGAGATCCGATCGAGGGCTAGAGTCCCGCCGATCGCGAAGCGGGAATCCGAACAGAGCGGCATGGACGGCCTCACCAGCTGGCTCGGACTGCGGTGGGAGTCCCACAACCGGGTCCGGCTCACGATCCGCCCCGAGTTGATCAACCCAGCCGGCCTGCTGAGTGGGCCGGTCGCCTACGCGATGATCGACTACTGCATGGGCTCGACCCTATGGAAACAGCTCGAGCCGGACGAGCGGATCGCGACGATCGGCATCTCGATCAACTACGTGCGGACCGCGCGCGAAGGCGACGTGATCTGCGTGGCCACGCTTGATCGCCGTAATGATCGCGTCGGCGTTCTGTCCGCCACGGTCGCCACCGCCGAAGAACGGCTGATCGCCTCCGCGGTCGGCAGCTTCTCGATCTTCCCGGCCGACAGGCTGGACCCGCGCTCAGGCGTCTAACCCGAGCTTGCAACTGGTTGGCTCGCCCGGGTCGAGCGGGACCGGGGCCGCCGCCGTCGGATCGAACTCGTCTACCTCCCAGAGGGCAATCCGCTTGCGGCGCGAGATCTCCTCGACGTCATCGAATGGGGCGGCGCGCTTGCCGCCGAGCGTGACCACATAGCGGATGCCCACCGGGGCCGGGCCGGCGAAGCCGGCGTCCCCTTCCGGTGAGGGGGCGACGCAGATCGGCCGCGCCCCGCGCAGCTCCCAGCCGTAGAAAGCCGCCCCGTGACGGTCGTTGAGCTGCCCGGGCGGCGCAAGCAGCAGCACCGGCTCACCGGTCAACTGCTCTCGGAGCTTGCCGATCCCGGCCGTGTAGCGCTCGGGGCCGACCGGCGCGTTGGCCAGAGCCAGCACGCTGGAGCCGGCGGCGGCGAGCAGGAACACGGCCGCGAGGGCGCTCCCTGCCAGGGCCCACGGCTCGACGGATGAGCGCCCGATCCCCGGCGAGAAACGCCGGTCCAGGACGCCGCGCAGGCTCAGCAGCATCAGCAGCGGGGCGATCATCTGCAGGGCCTTTGCGGTGGTGTAGGGGGTGCTGAGCGCCGAAGCCGCGAGCCAGATCAGCACCGCGGCGGCGAGCGCGGCAAGCAACGCGGTCTCACGCCGGACGACCGCAGCCCAGAGGCCGACCGCAAGGGCCGCAAGCCCGATCAAGGCGCCGAGATAGAAGACCACTGCCGGGACCGCCCCGTCGCCGGGCTCGACCCGAAAGTCGCCGCTCGGCCAGAGGCCGAGCATCTCCAGCGCCGGCACATCCCCGAACAGGTTGCCGAGATCGTTGTCGAACAGATCAAGCCGTCCCTGCTCCGCGTCCTCCTCGACTCCGACCTCGATCGTCGCGCGATTGCCGCGCGCGTCGGTGTCGATGAAGTCGGCCCCGACCACGATCCCGGCCCCAGCTCGCGGCTCGGAGTCGCCGGCGTTGGCGACGTTGCCGGCGCTGCCTCCGAACTCGGCCACCCGACCTAGTTCCGGGGCGAGCACCACAACGAAGGCGAGCAGCGCAATCGCGATGCCGGGCGCAGCCAAGCGCAGCATCCCCAGGGCGCGGTCCCGATCGATCACCAGCTCCGCCAACCCCCAGACCAAGGCGGCGCCGACCAGCCAGGCGATCCCCGGTGCGCTGTAGGCGTAGATCACGCCGACCCCGAGCGCCGCCGCGGGCAGGGCGAAACCCCAACGGCGGGCCTGAGCCCGATCGAGCTCGTGGAGCCAGAGGGCGAAGGCGAGCAGGAAGGTCGCCTCGAACAGCTCCTTGAAGGCGCCCTGCGCCAGGTATGAGGCGACCAGATAGGGGATCGCAACGAGCACCGCGGCGATCGGGCTGCGCCACGATCCGAGCCGCCGCGTGCCTGCCAGCGCCGTGAGTCCGCCGACTACCGGCACGGCGATCGTGACGCCGGTGAAAGCGGTCGCGAGGTCGGCCCCCGGGATCTCGGCGCCCGCGACCGCGAGCGCGTGCGGGCCGACCGGATAGCCCTGGTCGATCAAGGGCGGGGCCGGCCCGAGCGGGGTCTGCAGCCAATCCGCGACGAACAGGTGCTGGGACATGTCGACGTTGAAGCCGGTGCCAAGAATCCCGAAGTGGCCCTCTACGATGAACGGGATCGAGACCGCGATCAGGGTCAGCGCCCCGACCGTGAGCCCCTCTGACCACCGAGCCCGGTCGAACTCGAACCGGGGCGCGGCGAACAGAGCCGAGGCGACCGCGAGGGCGAGGATTCCGAGCAGCGCGGTCAGGCCCTCCCCGGGGATGCGCACCAGCAGCCAGGCCGCGGCCGTGATCAGCGCCAACCCCAGGGCCGGTGCGATCCAGGACCAGCGGCTGCGGCCGCTGAGCACGAGCACGGCGGCGCCGACCGGAAGCGAGGCACCGATCACCAACAGCGCGGCGGCGTAGGTGCCGATCATGGCGGGCGAGGATAGAGCCGGAGCGCGTTGCCCGGTCGCGGCGGCGGCGCGGCCGCCGCGCGGGCGGCTGCCGGCAGCTAGGCCGCGGCGGCGGCGGCGGCCGGGTTGGCCGCGGCCCAGTCGATGATCTCTTGGGAGCCATGGATCAGCTCACCCGAGTCGAGTACCAGCGCCGGCACCTCGTCGCTGATGCCGCTGAGCTCACGCACCTGCTGGCGGCCATCTGAGCTGTTGAGGAAGCGCGGCAGGGCAGCCCAGCCGCGCGCTTTGACCACCTCGGGCCGGTAGCCGGCGTCGGTCACAGCCTTGTGGGCCATGCCGCAAGCGTGCTCTCCGAAGATCGGATGTGAGGTTCTGGTGTCCCAGCAGACGTAGAGCTTGATGGCGTCAGGCTACTCCCATCAGTCCGCGTTCGTGGGCCGAGCCCGGAGCCCAAGGCGCCGCTCCATGACCGCGATCGCCTCGGGATTGGAGTCGATCAGGACGAAGTGCCGGCCCAGCTTGCGCGAAACGGCCCCCACCGTTCCCGAGCCGGCGAAGAAGTCGAGGCAAAGATCCCCCGGGGCGCTCGAGGCGCTGACGATGCGGCGCACGATGCCCTCCGGCTTCTGGGTCGGGTAGCCGGTCTTCTCCGAGCCGCTGGTCGGCACGATCGTGTGCCACCAGACGTCGGTCGGCAGCTTCCCCCGGGCGGCCTTTTCAGGCCCGACAAGCCCCGGCGCCATGTAGGGCTCGCGATCGACCTCAGAGCTGTCGAAGTAGTACCGCTTGGGGTCCTTGACGTAGACCAGGATCGTGTCGTGCTTGGCCGGCCAGCGGCGTTTGCTGCGGCCGCCGAAGTCGTAGGCCCAGATGATCTCGTTCAGGAAGTGGTCGCGGCCGAAGATCTCGTCCAGGAGCAGCTTCGCGTAGTGAGCCTCCCGGTAGTCGAGGTGCAGATAGAGGGTGCCCCGCTCGTCGAGCAGTCGATGCGCCTGCTCAAGGCGCGGCCCAAGGAAGCCCAGGTAGTCGGAGAAGTCGTCCTCGAAGGCGAGATCGGAGAGCAGCCGCGAGCGGTAGCGCCGGCCGCCAAAGCCGGTCCGGTCCCCGTCCGCGCCCGCCGCCTGGCGCGCGCCCTCGGGGGCCCGGACCGAGGTCGTCTCCAGCGTTTTGCGCCGCTGCCTGCGCCCAGAGTTGAACGGCGGGTCGATGTAGATCAGCCGGAAGCTGCCATCGGCGAAGGTGGGCAGCACCTCCAGGCATTCGCCCTCGATAATCAGCTCAGACTCGCCGCCCATGGCCCGATGCTAGGCCCCGGCGCGGACCCAGCCTGGACTGAAACCCACCCCACCACCATGGAGTGGGGGTCCGGCCGTCCCGAAACCCGCGACCGTTGACCCGGAGGCGACCATGCGCCTGGATAGCCTCCTGCCCGTGCTGCTCTTCCCCTTCAAGTCACTGTTGCTGCTCGCGCTGCTCCTGGTGGCACTTGTGGCGTTCAGCCTGCGGCCCAACGTGGTGCTCGGGACCGACGGCGGCTCACTGGCCCGATCCCTGAACGGCGGCGGAGCGCTTGGCGGCATCCCCAGCAAGGACTGCAGGAAGACGGACCCAGGCTCCGCCGCATGGCGCTGCACTTTTTGGCTGCGAGGTGGCAGCGAGGGCCGCGGATACCGGCTGACCGTCGACTGGAAGGGATGCTGGTCGGCCCGGCGGATGGGGAACGGATCGGCTGCCGGCGCCCCGAGCGAGCTTTCGGGATGCGTCAGCGCCCTCGACCACCTGCCCGGGCTCTAGTGCCCGAGAACGCGGAAGGCCCGCCACTCACCGGTTCCTCGGTGGGCGGCGGGCCCAGTGCCCGCGAATGAATCCCTGGGTTAGCCCGCGCTTACCGTGACCCGGATCAACTCCTCGGGTGCGGGGATCGAGAATCCGTCTCCGGTCTCGCTCTGGAGCTGGACGTTCTCGTTCTCGCTCGGGCCGACGTCCTCGGCGCTTGGGTCCTGGTTGGGCTTGGCCGTGGTCCCGTTGCCGGGCTCCTCATCGACCTCGGTGCCGGCGTCGTAGACGCCAATCGCGGAGGTGACGTCGCCGGAGATCGGCTTCTTGCCCTTGAACAGCTTCACGCCCTTGCCAGAGGTGCCGTAGAACCAGTCGTTGGACTGCACGAACATCGCCTCCAACGAGAGTCGCTGCCCGCGGTAACCGGTGAAGGAGAACTCTGTCTCGCTGCCGGGCTCAAAGGCACCGCCAAGCTCGCCGCCGGCCTGCTCGAACAGGCCGCCGTCAGTCACCTTCTTGAGCGGGATCAGGGTCGCCAACTCCTTGGTGATGGCGCCGTCCTCGGCGATCCGCTCGGTACCCTCATCGGCCTTCTTACCGACTCGGAATAGCGGGTTCTGGCCGCTGTGGACGGCGAATACGCCGGGTGAGATCGGCACCGGAACCGCGCCGACCGAGGTCGGCAGCGAGGTCGCCGTCGAGAGGTTCTCGACCCTGACGGTGAACTCGGCCTTCTTGGCCTTGCCCTTCTTGCCGCCGTTGCCGTTGCCGGCGACAGCGCCCGAGGTGGCGCCAATTGCGATCGCCAGGGCGAGGCCCATCGCGGCGATGATCAGTCTCTTGCTCATCTTTTCTTGTCCCTCCATGGGTGGGTCGATTGACGCCCTCAACGTAGGCCTGAGAGGTTGCCACGAGATATCGTTACGAGCCGCTTGTGGCGGCCTTAACGGCCGCCGGCCACGTCGGAACCGAACCGGCCCGCGGCTGCACTAGGGTG
The DNA here is from genome assembly GCA_964196325.1 of uncultured Acidimicrobiia bacterium. Classification (GTDB taxonomy): domain Bacteria; phylum Actinomycetota; class Thermoleophilia; order Solirubrobacterales; family 70-9; genus CAXMST01. Next base: position 1,374 of record CAXMST010000105.1, on the reverse strand, counting down.
CTCGACTACTGATGAGGTTCAGCCATATCGGGCTTCCCGCCAATGAGCGCTTCCCGGGGAACACGGCTGCGGGGGGCGAATAACGTGCGCGTTCTCGTCACCGGCGCCAGCGGCTTCCTTGGTGGTGCGGTTTGCGCCGAGTTGCTCGAGCGGGGCCACCATGTGGCAGCGCTGGTCCGCCGCCCGGGCTCGGAGCCTGCCGGGACCACCGCGGTCGCCGGCGACCTGGCCGACGCGAACTCGCTGAGACGCGCGCTGGGCTCGGCCGAGCCCGAGGCCGTCGTCCACCTCGCCGCTGAGATTGCCTCCCAACGCGACCCCAAGAAGATCGACGAGGCCAATGTCGAGGGCACGCGCCGGCTGCTCGCCGCCTCCGAGGCCGCCGGGGTGAGGCGGCTGCTGTTCACCTCGACCGTGGTCACCGGCGATGCCAAGGGTGCGCTACTGAACGAGGAGACGCCGCTGCCGGTCGAGACCGCCTACGGCCGCTCGAAGCAGAAGGGCGAGCAGCTGCTCGCCGACTCCTCCCTGGAGGGAGTCGTGATCCGCCCCAGCCACGTCTACGGGCCGGGCGGCTGGTTCGCCGAGGAGTTCATCGCCCGGCTGCGCCAACCGGGCCGCTTCGCGGTGATCGGATCGGGCCAGAACTGCTGGGACGTGGTCCGGGTCGAGGACGTGGCGAGCGCCTGCGTCGATGCGCTGGAGCGCGCCCCTGCCGGCGCCATCTACCACGTCGCCGACGACGAGCCGATCCGCTTCCGCGATTTCGTCGGCCTCGCCGCCGAGGCCCTCGGCACCGGGCCTCCACGAAGCGTCCCCGTCTGGATCGCCCGCTTGATCGCGGGCCGTGATGCGGTCGCCGCCGTGACTCGCTCGGCGCGGAGCTCCAACGCGAAGATCAAGTCCGAGCTGGGTTGGGAGCCCCGGTTTCCCAGCGCCCGCGAGGGCGTCCCTGACGCGATTGCCAAGCTCTGATTGTCAGCCTGGGCAGTCCGCGGACGGCCGTCCGTATGGCCGCCTCGGATCGACTCAGCATGGGGCTCGAGCGCCGTCACGACCTTCGTCGCGGACCGCACCAGCAGTCGCGGGACTCTAAGACCGCAGCCACTCAAGCATCGCAGCCTCCGCGTCGAACACGGCCGTCTCGAACTCCTCACCTAGGTGCCGGACGGGGCCGCCTACGGGCGGCCCGATCCCGCCTAAGTCGTCTACACGATCACTACGGAGCAGGGCGCGTTGTGAGAGACGGTATTCGGCACGCTGCCCAGGATGCGGCGATGCATTCCTTTGCTTCCCACCACCAAGACGTCGGCCTCCCTGTCCTCGGCGGCAGCACAGAGCACGTCCGCGGGGCCGCCCTGCCGGGCCTCAACG
>CAXMST010000104.1:0-12955 GCA_964196325.1 uncultured Acidimicrobiia bacterium | reverse complement strand
CACTCGCCCACGTCGGGCACGGGGTGCACGGCCCGGGAGGGGTGTAGCGTGCGCCGCGAGCAGCCACGAGATGTCCGACGAGCCGAAGCCCGATGCCACAGCGACGCCTGAGCAGCGCCTGGCGCAGCTGGGGCTGGAGCTGCCCGAGACGGCGCCGGCAGCAGGCAACTACCTGGCGGTCTCCCAGGTGGGAACGACGCTGTACGTATCAGGCCATGGGCCATACCAGGGCGCCAAAGCCGGGTACGCGTTCAAGGGCAGGCTCGGCAAGGACCTGGGTGTCGAGCAGGGCAGGCGCGCGGCTCAGCTCGTGATCCTGAGCGTCCTCGCCTCGGTCAAAGCTCACCTCGGGGAGCTCGATCGGGTGCGGCGGGTCGCGAAGCTGCTCTGCTTCGTCAGCTCGACGCCTGAGTTCCACGATCAGCCGACGGTGGCAAACGGTGCCTCCGACCTGCTCGTCGAGATCTTCGGGCCCGAGCGCGGTCGGCATGCCCGTTCGGCTGTCGGGATGGCCTCACTTCCGGCCGGAATCGCGGTCGAGATCGAAGCGATCTTCGAGGTCGACTAGGCGCCGCTCGGCTGACTCGCGGACGGCTCCAGGTCCGGCTCGATGTAGATCCGCTTGGCGATCGGGACCGCGCCCCGGATGCGCGCCTCGCAGCCGTTGATCGCCGCGGCCACGCCCGCGACCGACAGCGCGGGATCGAGCTCGACCTTGATTGCCACAAGCAGTTCATCCGGGCCGAGATGCTGGGTGAGAACGTGGATGATGCTGACGACCTCGGGGACCTCGTTGACCTCGGCCTCGATTCGCTCGACCACCTCGGGCTCGGCGGCCTCGCCGAGCAGCAGGCTCTTCATCTCGATCGAGAGCACCGCGGCGATCACCATCAGCAGCAGGCCGATCGCCAGCGTGCCGATCCCGTCGAATACTGGCTCGCCGGTGATCTGGGCGAGCGCCACGCCTGACGTGGCGAACAGCAGACCGATCAGCGCGCCCGAGTCCTCGAGCAGCAGCACGGGCAGCTCGGGGCTGCGCGATTGACGGATATAGCTCACCCAGCTGCGACGACCGCGGAGCGGGTTGGCGTGGCGCACGGCGGTGCGCAGCGCGAAGCCCTCGAAGACGACTGCGAAGGCGAAGATCGCGAAAGCCACCGCCGGGGAGTCGATCTCCTCGGGGTGCATGATCTTTTCGATCCCCTCGTAGGCGCTGAACAGGCCGCCGACGCTGAACAGCACGACGGAGACGACGAAGGCCCAGAAGTAGCGGCTGCGGCCGAAGCCGAACTGGTGCAGTTCGGTCGGTGGACGCTGCGCCCGGCGCCCACCGAGGAACAGCAGCGCCTGGTTGGAGGAATCGGCGACCGAGTGGATCGACTCGGCCAACAGCGCCGAGGCCCCCGTGACGAGGAACCCGCCGAACTTGACGACGGCGATTCCGAGGTTGGCCAGGAACGCCGCGAGGATCGCGCCGCTCGTCTCGCCGTGTCCCTCGCCGCCAGCCATCGCCGCGGCCAGGATAGTGCCGGACCGACCGATCAGGATGGGTCTACGGTTTCGTTGCGGCTCGATCCATAGGTCGATCAGTCTGCCGTGGCGTCAGCTCCGCGGCGGTATGCCCTGGCGAAAGCGCAGCCGGTTCTCGGGGTCGTACTTGGTCTTCACGTCCACCAGGCGCTCGTAGTTCTTGCCGTAGTAGGCGAGCTTCCAGCCTTTCAGCTTCGAATCGATGTAGTTCTGGTAGGCCTGGCCTGAGACGTGATCGCCCATCCTCCGGCGGGCCGCCTGAATCCAGTTCGAGGCGCCTTTCCGCTCACCCTTGGTGGACGTCTGTGCGTAGTACTGGATGCAGAACAGTTGATCGCGATGGACGAAGGCCGTCGAGGTGGGGTGAACGCTGTTGATCGCCCCGCCGTAGCCGTCGAGGAGGAGCGCCCCAGAGCCGCCTTGATTCTGGCGCTCCTCGATCGCTTTGATCATCTCGCCGCGCCCGTTGGAGTCGAGTGGCTTCCGTACGTAGTCCGAGGCGCCGTAAAAGGCGACGCGGTCGGGCTTCTCGCATTTGTTGAGGCTCTCGCTCTCGCACCCCGCCCAGCGCTTCATCAGGTCGCCGTAGCCCGCCGATCCGACCGTTAGCTGCACACCGTCGACGTCGGTCAGCGGCTTCAGCGCCGTTCGCAAGTCCCGCTCCGATCCGAAGAACTGGCCCTCGGAGTGGACCTCGGGGGAGTCGGAGCCGGTCAGCAGGCTGAAGAACGGGCACAGGTTCGGGGAGGCATCGGCGGTCAGGCGCTGCCATGCCTCGAGCACCTGGCTTGCCTGGCTCCACGGCCAGCTCGCGAAGTAGTAGGAGGCGCTGCGCACGCGGTAGGTCTTGAAGGTGAAGCCCGTGACGATCCCGAAGTTTCCGCCGCCACCGCCACGGCAGGCCCACAGCAGCCCGGGCTCGTTCTTCCCATCGACCTTGCGGAGCTTGCCGTCCGGGGTCACGATCGAGACCCCCGTGATGTTGTCGCAGCTCAAGCCGTACTTGCGCGATGCGAACCCCATGCCGCCGCCGAGGGCGAGACCGCTGATCCCGACCGTCGGGCACGAGCCTCCGGGGACGGTCATTCCCTGCTTGGCGAGCTTGCTGTACATCCGGATCAGCCCGACGCCGGCGCCGACGTTGGCGCTGCGCTTCCCGTTGCTCGCATCGACTTCTTGAAAGCGGCTGAGATCGACGACGACGCCACTGTCAGTGGTCGAGTAGCCGGCATAGCTGTGGCCGCCGGAGCGGGCCCTGATGTTGACGTCGTAACGGTTGGCCCACTTCATCACCGCCTGCACGTCAGCCACGTCGCGGACCTTGACCACGGCCGCCGGGTGGAGGTTGTTGAAGCGCATGTTGTAGACCCGGCGAGCGCCGTTGTAGCCGCTGCCGCCGCGAACCAGGACCTGTCCCGAAACGGCCCTGTCCAGTGCGCGTAGCGCCTTTTTCCCGACATGGCTGGAAGCGTGCGGCCCGGCGAGGGCCGCGGCCAAGTCGAACTCGGTGGCCGCCGCCAAGGCCGCCGCCCCCACGGTTGCGCGCTGCAGCAGCTCACGACGGTTGTAGTCAGACATCACCGCCCCCGGACTCCCCGCGTGGAGCCGCTCTCATCGTCATCGGACCAGTCTATCGCCCCGAGCCGACCGCGGGATGGGCGTTCCCCGCTCCCGCCCGCCGGCCTCCACAGCCCTCGTCCTGGCGCCGATCCAGTAGGAGACGAGTGCCTCCGGGGGCTTCGGCTCGACCCCCAGATCGGGCAGCTGGTTGTCCCAGAACTCGTTCAGGCCCTCGAGGGTGTCCGCGAGCAGGTCCCGGTAGCGCGGCGGCCCGAGGTTGTGCTCGATCGGGGGCAGCTCGGCGGCGGCCGGCCCTGGCGTCGATGAGCCCTGATCGGCGTTGCCGGCGTCGGAGCCGCAGCCGGCCAGCGCACCAAGCAGCCCCAATGCCAGCGCCCCGAGCACGAGCTGGAGCGGGGGTCTGAGTCTTGTTCGGGAGCGCACTGCGGCTGGGATCTAAGCAGTGGACTCGACGCACCTCAACCCACGATGACTGGATCCACAGGATGCAATGATCGGCAGCTATGCCCTCCCGCGCGACCGCGGCTGACTGGAGCCGGTGATGAGCGCGGTCGAGCTATTGATCCTGGGGGTCGCGATCGGGGCCAACAACCTCGCCGTGGCCCTGGCCCTGGGGGCGCTCGGCCAGGCGAAGCGTCGCTGGCGGATCGCCTCGGTGTTCGGGGCGTTCGAGTTCCTGGTCCCGCTGGTGGGCCTGCTGATCGGTCGCGAGCTGGCGGGCGCCGCGACCGACGTGGGCCGCTGGGTGGGGGCGGCGCTGCTGGTTGGGATCGGGGTCTGGGCGTTGGTCGCCGCAGCGCGTCGCGGTCGCGACGACGGCCGCGCGGAGAAGCTCGCGCGCCGGGTCGCGTCCTGGCGCGGGTTGGCGTGGCTCGCGGCCGGTCTCAGCCTCGACAACCTCGCGGTCGGCTTCGCGCTCGGGCTCGGGGGCGCCAGCCCGCTGCTCGTCGCCGCGGTGATCGCCGCCTTCTCGGTCGTGTTCACATTGGTGGGTCTGCGGCTGGGAGCGGCGGGACGGGATCGGTGGAAGCGGCCGACGGAGCTGCTCGCCGGCCTCGCCCTGGTCGCAATCGGGGTCGCCGTGGGAGTCGGCTGGCTCGACTAGCGCCCGCTGCTCACGGCCGGCTCTGCTGCCCGGCTCACGGGTTGCGCCGGCCTCGCGGCCGCGGTCGGCTCGACCGCGACGGCGATCACCTTGTACTCGGGGCAGGAGGTGTTGATGTCGGAGGACTGCCCGACGAGCAGGTTGGTCCTCGACTCGGGGAAATGGAAGGCGGTGAACACGTGGCCGGGCTCGATCCGTTCGGTCACGATCACCCGCAGCTCGATCTCGCCGCGGCGGCTGCGCACCTTGGCGCGGCTGCCATCGGTGATCCCAAGGCTCTCGGCGTCGTCTGGGTGCAGCTCGAGCTGGTCCTCCCCGAGCAGCTCCAGATTGCCCGTCCGACGGGTCATGGTTCCGGCGTTGTAGTGCTCGAGCCGGCGACCGGTGACCAGAATCATCGGGAACTCGGCGTCGGCGGCCTCGCCCGGGGGCTTGTAGGGGAGCGGCGCGAAGCGGGCGCGGCCACCCGGACGGGCGAACTCGTCCACATAGAGGATCGGCGTGTCGGGCCCATCCGGGGTGACCGGCCACTGCAGGCCTCGGCGCCCGATCCGCTCATGACTGAGACCGCTGTAGCGCGGGGTCAGCTCGGCGATCTCGTCCATCACGTCGCTCGGCGAGTCGTAGCCCATCTCGTGCCCGAGCGCGCTCGAGATCGTGGTGATGATCTCGAAGTCGGTCTTCGCCGCGCCGGGCGGCTCGGCCGCGGGCGAGACGAGCTGCACGCGCCGCTCCGCGTTACTGAAGGTGCCGCTCTTCTCCAGGAACGAGGAGGCGGGCAGGATCACATCGGCGAAGCTCGTTGTCTCGTTCTCGAAGATGTCCTGACAGACCAGGAACTCGAGCGCCTCCAGCGCCGCGGCGACGTGAGCGGTGTCGGGGTCGGTCTGCGCCACGTCCTCGCCGAAGATGTACATGGCCTTGAGGTCGCCGGCGACGGCGGCGTCGAACATCTCCGGGATCTTCATCCCGGGCTCGGCGCTCATCGTGACGCCCCAGCGGTGCTCGAAGCTGCCGCGGACGGCGTCGTCGCTGACCGGCCGGTAGTCGGTGAACGTGTCCGGGAGCGCGCCCATGTCGGAGGATCCCTGCACGTTGTTCTGGCCGCGCAGCGGCAGCAACGCCGCGCCGGGCCTGCCGACGTTGCCGGTCAACAGAGCCAGGTTGCAGATCAGCTGTACTGCCTCGGAGCCGTACAGGTGTTCGGTCACGCCGAGGCCCCAGATCGCGCAGGCACGATCGGCTCCGGCGTAGAGATGGGCGGCCGCGACCAGGTCGGCGCCCGGCACGCCGGTGATCTCCTCGACCGCGTCCGGGGTGTAGGCGGTGAGCATCTCGGCGACGGCTTCGTAACCTTCGGTGCGGGCCGCGATGAATGCGTCGTCGCTGAGGCCGTCGCGGATCACGACATGAGCGAGCCCGTTAAGCAGCGCCGAGTTGGTCCCGGGGCGGTTCGCAAGATGCAGCTCGCCGTAGTCGGCGAGCTCGATCCGGCGCGGGTCGGCGGTGATCAGCCTGGTCCCGTTCAGCGCCGCCTGCTTGATCCGCGCCCCCACGACCGGATGGGCCTGGGTCGGATTGGCACCGATGATCAGCGCCACCTGCGCCGCCTCGATGTCGTCAAACGAGCCCGTGGCGCCCGACATCCCGAACGATCTGCGCAGCGCGAACGAGGTCGGCGAGTGGCAGACCCGTGAGCAGTTGTCGATGTTGTGGGTGCCGACCGCCGCGCGCATCAGCCGCTGCATCGCGTAGCAGTCCTCGTTGGTCGCCCGGGAGGAGGCGAGGCCCGCGATCCCGTCGGGGCCGTGCTCGGCCTTGATCCCGCCGAAAGCCTCGACGATCCTGCCGATCGCCTCCTCCCAGCTCGCGAGCCGGAAGCCCCCGCCCTCGCGGACCAGGGGGGACGTGAGCCGATCGCGGGAGCGCGCGAACTGGTGCGCGAAACGTCCCTTGACGCAGGTGTGGCCCTTGTTCGCGGGTCCGTCCATCGACGGGCTGATGGAGGCGACGTGTCCGTTTGCGCGGTGCGCCTCGAGCCGGCATCCGACCCCGCAGTATCCGCAGGTGGTGCTCGTCGTCTGCTCGAACCGGCTCACGTCGTTCCTTCCTCTTGCTGTTGCGATTCTGCCAGGTCGACCAGCAGGTGTTCGCTGATCGCGTCTGTCGGACAGGTGTCGGCGCAGGCGCCGCAGGAGACGCAGGTCGAGTCGGTGAAGCCGGAGTCGAGCCCGACCGCGACGTTGGCCTCGAATCCGCGGCCCGTCGCGGTCAGGGCGAACGCTCCCTGAATCTCGTCGCAGGCGCGGACGCAGCGGCCGCAGGAGATACAGAGCCCGTGCTCGAAGACGAGGTAGGGGTGCCGGCCGTCAACCGAGCTCGGGTGGCGGGCGCCGTGCCAGCGTGGCTCGCCGACCTCGAGGGCGCGGGCTACGCCGGCCAGCTCCGTGTGAGGAGCGGGCGCGGCCGGGAGCTCGGACAGCACCAGCTCGACCGTGGCCTTGGCGATTCGGCGGGCGGTCTCCTCGGTCGTGTCGATTCGCATCCCATCGCGGCACGGGGTCGTGCAGGCCGGAACCGGCGCGGCGCTGCCCTCGATCCCGACCATGCAGACCCGGCAGGCGCCGAACGGGACGAGCCGCTCGTCGAAGCAGAGTGTCGGCACGTAGCGATCGGCGGCGGTGGCTGCCTCCAACACCGTGGTGCCGGGCTCGACCTCGAGGCTCTCGCCGTCGACGTAGACCTTCACCGGATCCCCAGCTCGTCGGGGAAGTGACGGATCAGGCTGCGGATCGGGGCCGGCATCCCGCCGCCGTGGGCGCAGAGCGAGCCCAGCTCCAGCGTCTCCAGGAGCTGCGCCACCAGCTCGCCGTCCAGCGGGTCGGGGCGCTCGAACATCTCGCGCGCCCGCTCAAGGCCGATCCTGCAGGGGAAGCACTTGCCGCAGCTCTCGTCGGCGCCGAACGCGAGCAGGTGGGTCGCGAGTGCACGCATATCGGTGCGCTCGTCGAAGGCGACGATGCTGCCGTGGCCGACCATGCAGCCCTCGGCCGCGAGCTCGTCGAAATCGAACCGGGTATCGAGGAGCGGCGCGGGCAGAATCCCGCCCAGCGGCCCCCCGATCTGCAACGCCTTGATCCGATGCCCATCGACGAGCCCGCCGCCGAGCTCCTCGCAGATCGTCCGCGTCGAGGTCCCGAATCGGACCTCGTGCACGCCCGGGAGCCGGAAGCGCTCGTTCAGGCAGACGAGCTTGGTGCCGTTGGTCGCCGAGGGACTGAGCGCGGCGTAGGCTGAGGCACCGTGGGCGGCGACGAACGGTGCGTTGCATAGCGTCTCGACGTTGTTGACGACTGTCGGCAGCCCGTGCCAGCCGCGCTCGGCCGGAAACGGAGGGCGGGCGTTGACGGTGCCGCGCAGCCCCTGGAGCGAGTTGAGCAGCGCGGTCTCCTCACCGACTACGTAGGAGCCGGCCCCCTCGACCACCTCGATCTCGAAATTGAATCTGGTGCCGCCGATCTCCTTGCCCAGGTGCCCGTCGGCCCGCGCCCGCTCGACTGCCTCGCGCAACACCGGGGTCGAGCGCGGGTACTCGGAGCGGACGAAGATCAGACCACGCGCCGCGCCCACCGCGTAGCCGGCCAGGGCCGTGCCCTCGATCAGCAGCTCCGGATTCTGCTCCATCAGATACTTGTCGATGTAGGAGCCGGGGTCGCCCTCGTCGGCGTTGACGACGATCACCTTCTCCGATCCCGGTGCCTTGCGGGCGAACTCCCACTTGGTCCCGGCGGGGAACCCGGCGCCCCCGCGGCCGCGGATCGCCGCCGCCTTGATCTCCTCCAGGAACGACTCCGGAGTCTTGTGGGCGAGCACCCGGACCAGGCCCTCGTAGCGGCCGGGGGCCAATAGGACCGGCTCGGCGAGCACGCTCCGCGAGGCCGGCTCGGCCGCCGCTCGAGCCTTGCCGGCCGCGACCCGCTCGGCGACCCCCGGCCCGGCATCGATCAGCTCGCCGTCTCGTACGGCGGAGCCCGAATGGCAGAAACCCAGGCAGACGACCGGGCTCAGCGAGCGCTCGCCCTCGGCGCTGCATACGCCCAGGCCGAGGCCCAGGTCCGCACTGATCTGCTCGACGTGGGCGCCGAAGTCGGCCGCCCAGCAGGCCGTCCCGGCACAGACCGAGATATGGCGCTTCCCGCGCGGATGTGTGAGGTCGTCGTAGTAGGTGGAGACGCCAAACGTTGTTGCCTCCGGCAGGCCGGAGAGCGCGGCGGCGCGGCGGATGTCCTCGTCGCCGATGCCACCGTCGCGCTCGGCGGCCCGCTTGAGCGCGGCGAGCGCGGTCGGCGGCGCCTCGGGCTCGAGGCCGCGCAGGATCTGGGTCAGGTTGTGAGAGATTGCAGCCGCTCCAGTGGTCTTCGATCCAGGCGGGCCGGTCAGCGCGGGAGCGGTATCCCGGTGCACATACGTGTCGCCGCGGCCAGCGTCAACCGTACACGTCCCTACGGTGGTGCGGCGGCGGGGGCGAAGGCCGCTGCGCAGCCGAGCTCATCGGAGGCTGTCGACTCCGGCCTGTAGTCCGCTTCGGGCTGCCTTGACAGGGAGCCGGACGGCGTGCTAACACTTAACAAGGTGGTTAAGTATCGAACACTCGACGGCACCTTCGGTGCCCTCTCCGATCCCACGCGCCGGCAGATCATGGTTCGGCTCCAGGATGGAGAGGCGTCGGTGGGCGAACTGGCCGCCCCACACAAGATGTCGCTGCCGGCGATCTCGAGGCACATCCGCGTGCTCGAGGAGGCCGGGCTGGTCTTCAAGCGGAAGGAGGGCCGCCAGCACTACTGCGCGCTGGCCACCTCGCCGCTACAGGAGGTGGACGCTTGGCTACGCCGCTTTCGCGACGAGCCGGCGATGGCGACAACAACCCGACCAAAGGAGAGGCATGGCTAAGTACGTACTCATCTACAACGGCGGCAAAGCGCCGGAGACCCAGGAGGACAAGGACCGCGTGATGGCGGCCTGGGGGGCATGGTTCGAAAGCCTCGGAGGCGCGCTGGTCGACGGCGGCAACCCGTTCGGTCCGCCGAAGTCGATTGGCGGCGACGTCGCTGAGGCGGCGAGCGGCTACAGCGTTCTCGAGGCGGCCGATCACGATGCAGCGGTCGAGCTCGCCAAGGGCAACCCGATGACTCAGGAGAGCGGGACGCGGATCGACGTCTACGAAGCGTTCCCGATGTAGGAGCGGGTGGGATCGTCGGGCCGAGCCGCTCGAGCGATCCCACCCGGCGGGGCGGGGAGCGGTCCCTAGCCGCGGGGCCTCAGCTCGCGAGTCTCGTTCTGCCCCTCGAGGGGTTCTGTGTATGGCTCCGAAGCGTTGGTGTCCTCCTCCCCTACCTCCAGGTCGAAGCGCTCCTCCGTTTCTTCGGCTACCGCCGTTTCAGGCTCGACGATCGGCTGGCCGAACTCGTCCTCCTCGACCCACTCCGCTTCAACCCCCTCGTAGCTCAGGTCGTCTTCGGGCTCGTCGGCTGGGAGGCCCTGATCCAGATTCCCCAAGGCGAGCATCTCCGTGGTGCCCTGTTGCGCGTCCACGGCCATCGACCCCAAGCTTCCGCTCAGCCGCTCGATCGCGGTGACCACGGCGGCCCGGCGCCCTCGCAGCTCCTCGATCGACTCCTCGACCCTGCCGAGCTCGGCCCGCGCCGTTCGAAGTATCTCGTCGGCCTCCTCCTGTGCGGCCGCGACGATCGCGTCCCGCTCCTGTGCGGCCGAGGCGGCCGCGGCTGCCCCGATCTGCTCTGCCTCCCTGCGGACTTGCTCGGCGTACTCCTCCGCCCCCGTGCGGGTCGCGGCGGCGTAGTCGTCCGCCTCGCCCCGAAGCCGTTGGGATTCTTCGGTCACAGCAGACGCCCGCTGGGCTGCCTCCCGGGCGGCGGTCGCGCCCGTCTCGGCGGCGGCTGCCAGGATCTCGTCCACCTTGTCCCCGACTCCGACAAGCTCGCCGACGCCGGTCATCGCGGCGGCGGCGCGTTCCGCCTCCACCACCCGAGCCCTCAGCTCGGTCAGGGCTTGATCCACCTGCCGGCGGTCATAGCCCCAGAATCGAACGGCCAGTCCCGTGTCCCGCAGCGGTTCGGGGTGGTCGGATTCCATCGCTTCCTCCTTGGGTTGAAGGGTCGAGTATCCGTCGATCGGCTCCGTCCACGTCCCTGCTGCGCGGCGTGACAGATTGGTGTTCTTGATCGCGCTACCAGGTTAGCTCCCTTCGGCGGCCGGTCCCGACGTCCTTCGATCGGGGCCGGACCCGAGGGAGGTCCGCGCCTAACGCCGTCCCAACGCGGCCTCGGCCTCGCAACGACCGCTGCGACCAGCTCACCCGCCGGCAACTCCCGCGCCAGGGGCGCAGCCTGTCCGGCCCACATCGCGAGGAACTCGTTCGAGCCCTGCCGCGCTGCAGCCGCGCCGAGTGGGGCAGAGAGGGAGAGTTGGGCCGGGAACGTCAGCGGTGGCCCTTCGGACTCCTCGGTCGCCCGATTCCGCAGTGCCCGCGCCGGTCGCCCGGAGAAGGCCCGCGTGATCGTTGTTTCCTCGGCCGCGGCCGCGCACAGCGCCGCCCGGTACATCTGTGGGGTGGCGGCTTCGGGGCAGGTCAGAAAAGCGGTGCCCATCTGAACGCCGGCCGCACCCAACATCAAGGCCGCCGCCAGGCCTCGTCCGTCAGCGATCCCGCCCGCGGCGATCACGGGTAGCTCGACCGCGTCGACGATCTGCGGGACGAGCGCAAAGGTCCCAACCGGGCCATCGTCTCCAGAGGCCAGGAAGCTGCCGCGATGGCCGCCGGCCTCGGCGCCCTGGGCGATCACCCCGTCGACACCGCGCTCGGCCAGTGCGACTGCCTCGGCTACGGTCGTCGCGCTTGAGAGGACGACGCAGTCGGCGTCGCGGACCGCGTCCAGCGCGGCATTCGAGGGCAACCCGAAATGGAAGCTCGTCACCGCAGGGCGGATCTCCAACAGCGCCGCCAGCCGCTCATCGTCGAAGTTGATCGCCGGCACCGAAGGCTCTGGAGGCTGACCGAGTCCGAGTTCCTCATAGAGCGGTCGCAGGCGCGCGCGGGCTTCGGCACCGCCGAGCGTCTCGAGTGGCGGCGAGGTGTGGCAGAAGAAGTTGAGGTTGAAAGGAAGCGCCGTCGAGGAGCGCACCGCCGCTGCGTCCGAAGCCAGCTGCGCCGGCGGCGTTGTTGCTGAGCCGAGCGAGCCCAGCCCGCCGGCAGCGCTGACCGCAGCGACGAGCTCGGGTGTGACAGCGCCGGCCATCGGCGCCTGGATCAGGGGATGCTTGGTACCGAGGAGACCAGTGAGTGCGGCTCGGCCTGGCTGCACCAGCCGGCACGCCTAGTCCGCGAAGACAGCGACGATGATCACGGCGAGTCCGACCAGAAACAGCAGTGGGTTGATAAACGCACCGCCCGCGACGGCCAAGACCACCAGGACAATTCCCAAAATCAGCATCATGTCTGGAGCCTATCCGTTGCGAGGTTGGGCCGGCGCGGGCCTGGGGACCGGGCCCCCTCAGAGCAGCGTGGGATCCCTGGCGTCCTACTTGGCATCGTGAAAAATGATCCCGAGTGCGGTCCGGGCGCCGGCGGTGATCGTGCTGACCCCGTGCCGGAGGCCGACCCGGTGGTAGCCGCGGCTGCCCTGGTTGGGCCGCTCACGGGTGGGGAAGATCACGAACTCACCCTGCCCCGGCTCGATCACGTGGGCGCGGCTCTGGGCGCGGGGCCGCTGCTCGACGAGCACGAACTGACCGCCCTCGAAGTGCTCGGGCGGTGAGAGCACCGTCAGCACCTGAAAGGGAAAGTAGACCTCCCCGTAGAGGTCTTGGTGCAGGGCGTTCCAGTCGCCTTCCCCGTAGCGCAGGATCAGCGGTGTCGGCCGCGTCTGTCCGGCGGCCGCGCAGCGCTCCAGCAGCTCAGCGTGGTCGTCGGGGTAGACGGGCTGATCGCCACGCAGGCGCTCGCCCCACTCGTTCGCGATCGGGGCGAGGTACTCGTAGAAGCTCCCGCGCAGCGCCGCGATCGTCTCCGGCAAGGGGTGCTCGAAGTATCGGTAGCGCCCGTCACCAAAGCCATGGCGTGCCATGTCTACGGTGGAGCGAAAGCGGCTCTCGTCGTCGAAGCGCCCCGAAAGCTCCTCGCACTCGTCCGGGTGCAGCAGCGGCTTGGTCAGCGCGAAGCCCTGGGAGGAGAGTGCGGCGCCCAGCGTCTCCCAGTCGAGGCTCCGCACCCGCGCGGCGATCGTGGTGTTGCTGTCGGTGGGTTCGCGGCTCATCGCTGTGGCTCCTCCCGGTGGATCCTTTGGCGGCCATTGTGGCGCTCACCACTTAGACGATCCGGAGCTCACTTGTGTGAGGTCGGCCTGGCCTCGGCGGCGCTCCGCGCGCAGTTGCTGGGCGCGGGCGGGGTTAGACTCAGCCACGCACACTCAGCAGTCCGAAAGGGAGTCGAGATGACCGACGATCAGCAGATTCAGGACCGAATCGAGGAGCTAGTCGAGCGGGAGCACGCATTGCTCAATGCCGCCGCGCAACACAGCAGCCTCGACGCCACCGAGCACAAGCAGCTGGAGGCGGTCAAGGTGGAGCTCGACCGTTACTGGGATCTGCTGCGCCAGCGCCGCGCGCACGAGGAGTTCGGGCTCGACCCCGACAACACCAGTGTTCGGGACGCCGAGACGG
>CAXMST010000103.1:0-5652 GCA_964196325.1 uncultured Acidimicrobiia bacterium | reverse complement strand
CGTCTACGGCGGCCCCGGCAACGACATCGTCTGCGGGGGGCTCGGCAACGACAAGGTCTATGGGGACGGCGGCAACGACGAGCTCTACGGCGAGGAGGACAACGACAAGCTCTTCCCGGGCCCGGGCAAGGACTACGCGCTGGGCTCGGCCGGCAAGGACAAGGTCTACGGCTGGGGCCGGAAGAACGGCGAGTACACGGCCGACGGTGTCGACAAGCTCGATGGTGGGCACACGTCAGACGTCGTCGAGGCCGGCGGCGCCGACATCGTGCTCGGCGGCTCGGAGTCCGACACACTGCGCACCCGGACGCCGCTGATCGCTCCGCGCAAGATGGACGGCGGTTTTGAGGACGACGTGATCTTCGGGTCCGAGGTCGCCGACAAGATCTTCGGCGACCTGGGCGCCGACGTCATCCGTGGGTTAGGTGGCGACGACACGATCCGTGGCGGGGAGTCCGATGACCGGATCTTCGGCGGGCTCGGCAACGACCTGCTCTACGGCGGCAGCGGCGGCGACTTCCTCCGCGGCGGCCCCGAGAACGACCTCTGCGACGGCGGCGAGGGCAACAGCGACTCGACTGACGGCAGCTGCGAGCGCAAGGTGGACGTCCCCTAGCCCCGGGGGGCCCGATAGCGGCGAGTAACGCCTCGGGACTCTGCCTATTGCGATTCGCGGCCTTTCTGCAACGTTTGGAGGCCGGGCTCAGGGCAGCTGCGAGAGGACTCGCTCGACCGCTGCCGCGAAGCGATCGGGCGCCTCCAGATGCGGGATGTGGCCTGTGCCGGGAATCAGCTCGATCGGGGCGTCGGGGCGGATCTCGAGGATTCGCTCGACTGTGTGCGGCGGGATCACCCGGTCCAGGCTGCCCCAGATCAGCCCGAGCGGGATCTGAAGCCGCGCGGTGGCGGCGCGCAGGTCCGCCGTCGCCGCGGCCTCCATCGCGGGGCGCAGGCTGGCCGCATCCTGGGAGGCCCTCAGGATTAGCCGGGCCCCCTCGGGATCGAGAGCCGCGCCGTCGCCGACGGTCCCCGCGAGCAACGTCCGGCGGGCGTGCCGGTTCTCGGCCAGGCGCAGGCCCGCGCGGCGCCGCGCGGCGAGCAGCGGTCTCGCCGCTGAGCTCGCGATCCGTGCCAGGCCCGAGTGCACCGGCCTGAATCCGGCCGGGGCGACGAGAATCAGGCTGCCGAGGCCGGGAATCTCAGGATCGCGGTCGGCCAAGGTCAGCGCGACGGCCCCTCCGAGCGAGGAGCCGACAAGGTCGAAGGGGCCGATTGTCGCTTCCCTCAGACTCGCGGCGACCTGATCCGCGGCACCGGCCAGCGACCACTCGGCAGTTGCAGGCGAGTGCCCGAAGCCCGGCAGGTCCAAGCTCACGACCTTGTGGCCTTCGGCCAGCCAAGGAACGACGCGGCTCCAGATCGTCTGGTTGGTCCCGACCCCATGGATCAGGACCAAGGCCCGGCCATGGGCCATCCCCGCTCTGGGCGGGGTCATCTGGACGGCAAGGGGTCCGCTCGCGTCGCCCGACATCGGCCAGACGATACGCCCAGGCGTTCACCCGCCTGCCCGGTGCGGCGCCCGCCGGCTTAGTGCTCGAGCGGGGCCCGGCCGCTGGAAGCGCGCTCGGCCGCGGCGATCAGCTCCTCGCGAAAGTCCGGGTGGGCGATCCGGGCCAGCTCCAGGCCACGCTGGTGCGCTGTCTTGCCCTGCAGCTCGGCCGCCCCGTGCTCGGTGATGATCACGTCGGTGTGGTGACGGGGGGTGGTGATCACCGCGCCAGCCTCGAACCAGGGCACGATTCGGGAACGGAGCTCGCCGCCGATCTCGACCGTTGAGGGCAGGCAGAGCAGGGAGTGGTCCTCGAGCGCGAGCCCGGGGCCGCTGACGAAGTCCTCGTGCCCGCCGATTCCCGAGTACTGGCTCCCGCCGATCGTGTCCGCGATCACCTGGCCGTGGATGTCGACGGCGATCGCGGCGTTGATCGTGACCATGCGCCGGTTGGCGCCGATCAGGGTCGGCGAGTTGACCAGATCGACCGGCAGAAACGCGACCTCCGAGCTCCCGTCCAGCCATTCGTAGAGCTCCTCGGTGCCGGCCGCGCAGGTGGCGATCGAGCGGCCGTCGAACTGGCCCTTTCGGTTGCTGACCTTTCCTGCCATATGCAACCGCATCAGGCCGGTCGTGAACATCTCCGAGTGCACGCCGTAGTCACCACCGTCGCCCTCCGCCAGGATCCCGGCGATCGTCGACGGGACCGCCCCGATTCCGGTCTGCAGGGTGGTCCCGTCGCTGATGTAGGCGAGTGCGTTGGCGGCGATCGCCCGGTCGACCTCGGTCGGCTCAGGGTCGGTGAGGGGAAGGGGGGAGGCTTCGCTCTCGACAAGCAGGTCGATCTCGTCGAGGTGGAGGTGGTGGGGGTGCTCGGGAGGCAGGCCCGCGGTTCGGGGGAAGTTCGGCGATGACTCGACGACGAGGAGGCGCTGGTGGTCAGCGCCGGCGCGGTGCAGCTCGGCGACCGAGGCTCCCGCGTGCAGGGACAGCGAGCAGTATCCGTCTCCATCAGGGCCGGCAGCCGCGGTGACCATGACCCGTGGATGCTGCGCCTCGAGCAGCGGCCCGAAGCGGCGAAAGTCGGCGGGCGCAAAGCTGATGTTGGCCCCGGCCTCGCGCAGCATCCGCTCGATCGGCCCGTAGAAGCCGGACAGGTAGTGGACTCCCGGATGGTTGAAGAGCGCCGTGCCGACCGCGAGCAGCGCCCCGTAGACGCGCAGATCCTGCCAGTCGTCACGCTCCCCGAGGGCGGCCATCAGGGCCGGCGGCTGGCCCGGCCCGAGCGGGATCCCGACGCTGTCGCGCTGCGCGAGGCGGGCGCTTGCTTCGCTTGGGGTCAGGCGCTCGGCCATCGCTTGATCCTAGTCGTCTATCCCGCTTTGGCGGCCAAACGCGCGCTCAGCGCGCTGACCCGCTCGGCGGACTGCTGGAAGCGCTCACGCGGCAGCTCCCCGGCCCGGAGCCCGCGTCGGAGCAGGCGCCCGGCGTCGCGGGCCGCGCGCCAGTCGCTGTAGAGCAGCAGGTCGATGCCCGCGGCCTCGGCCGCCAGCGCAACGCGCTTGGGGCTGCCGAAGGCGCTCGCGGCGGCGGCGCCGAGCCCGTCGCTGATCGTCACTCCGGTGAAACCGAGCCGCTCCCGCAGCTCGCCTTCGACGACCTTGCTCGAGAACGCCGCGGGGCGGTTGGCGAGCGCCGGGTAGGTGGCGAGGCTGACCATCACGAGCTCGCCGCCGGCCTCGATGAAGGCCGCGAACGGGGCCTCGTCGACCTCACGCAGCCGGAGCAGGGAGCGGTCGATCCGCTGCGCGGCGAGATCGGTGTTGACCTCGGCCGAGCCGATCCCGGGGAAGTGCTTCGCGGTTGCCGCCACCCCGCCCGCGGCCAACCCCGCGGCGAAGCCGTCGACTCCCGACTCGATCACCGCTGCCGCGGTGTCGCCGAAGGCGCGCTGCTCCCGCTCGATCGCTGCTCCGGGCGTCGCGACATCGAGGACCGGGGCGAGATCGACCCCGATCCCGACCCCGGCCAGGCTCGCCGCCGTCAGCTCCCCCTGGCGGTGCGCGTAGTCGGGGCCGCGCTGTCCCATCCGCTCGGCCGAGGCCTGGGGCGGCCCCGAGAGGCGGCGGACCTGGCCGCCCTCCTGGTCGACCATCACCAGCAGGGCCGCGGTGGGGTCGATCGCCTGAAGTCGCTTCAGCCTGCGCCGGATCGAGGCGCGTGAGTCGATGTTGTCGGCGAACACGATCAGGCCGGCGATCGAGCCCTCCGCGATCAGCTGCTTCAACCCAGCCGGGGGTGCGGTGCCGTCCCAGCCCGCGATCAGCCGGGCGCCAGCCAGCTCGCGGTTGTCGGGCTCGGCGCCGGCCGGGTCCGCCAGCCCGGCGTCCTCGGCCCCCTCGCCACCCTCGCCGCCACCAGCGACGATCGCGAACCCGCCGACCGCAACGAGTCCGGCAAGCAGCGCCAGGGCCGTGATCCTCCGGCGCCGGATCCGCAGCCGGCGCGCCCGCGCCCGGCGTGCCCGCCGACGGGCGGCCTCGTTGTCTGGGTCAGCCTCGATCGCAGGCTGACCGTAGCGACGGGCGGGTGGGTCAGGTTCTCCGGCCGCCGGCGGGATTCGAGAAGTAGGGAGCCCCCTTGAGCTTCAGCTTGAGCGCGTTCCAGTAAATCCGGGCGCTGGTCGCTGCGGTCATCGGCGGGTAGCGGGTGAGCAGGCCGAGCATCGTCGCGCGACTGATCTCGCGGCGGCGCAGCTCGACCCCGGCCTCGAACACCTGCCGGCCCTGCTGGTGGTTGCTGAGGGCGACGCTGAGCCGGGCTCCGGGATCGCTGGCGCGCCAGTGGTAGGTCTGCTCCATCGGCATGAACGGCGATACGTGCATCGCCTTCGCGAAGCTGCCGCAGAGGCCTTCCGGTCCGGGCTCGAGCACGTAGCTGGTGCGCTCGCCCCAGGGCGTGTTGGTGACCTCGGCGACGAGCGCCTCGATCGGCTCGGAGGGGCCGGCCCCGTGCAGGTAGTAGAAGGCGACCGGATTGCTCGTATGGCCCCAGAAGCGCGGGCTGGCGAGCAGCCGCACCGGCCCTTCCGGCACCCGCCCGAGCCGTTCGGCGACCAGCTCGCGTACGGCCTCGGCGAGCGGCAGCTCGGCGGGAGTCAGATAGTCGGAGCGCCGGAACTGCGCCGGCGCCCGTCCACGGGCAGACCACAGGGGGATCTCGTCGAGCAGCTCCGGCAGCTCGTCGAGGTCGAAGAGCGGCAGGAATATCCGGTAGGAGAACGCGTGCTCGACCGGCTCGGAGCGGCGGTGGTAGACGCGCCCCTCGTAGATCGCCGAGGCCGGGGCGACCATCAGGCCGCCTCGAGTAGCGCCCCGTCCTCGGGGGCGGGCGTGTAGTCGACAACGGCCGGGACGACGCCGTTGAGCCCCGGCCCGCGGCCGCCCAGCGCCTTCGAGACGCGCAGCCCCGACCAGCAGCCGTCCTCGTGGAATCCCCAACGCCAGTAGGCGCCGCAGTAGTGGATCCGGTCGGCGCCGCTGATCTCGTCCCAGCGTGCCTGGGCGTCGATGCCGGCGCCGGTGAACACGGGATGTGAGTACTGCATCATTTCGACGATCTTCTCGGGGTCGAGCGCCTCGGTCCGGTTCAGGGTGAGCAGGAATCGGGTCTCGGTATCGAGTCCCTGCAGCGCGTTGAGGTCGTAGGTCAGGGTCGTACGCCCGCTCGGCTGGTCGAGCAGGTGGAAGTTCCAGCTCGCCCAGGCCGCGCGCCGGCGCGGCATGATCGAGGTGTCGTTGTGGAGCACGGCCTCGTTGGTCTGGTAGGGGATCGCGCCGAGGATCTCGCGCTCGGCGGGCCGCGGCTCGGCCAGCATCCGCAGCGCCTGGTCGGAGTGGGTCGCGATCACGACCTGGTCGAACCGGCTGACTCCGTGCCGGTGGCGGACGTTGACCGAGCCCGGCCGGCGCTCGACCGAGTGCACGGGCGTATCGTCGCGGGCATACACCCGAGTGCCTTTGATACCCGCCTCTGGCGCGCCCCAGTAGCTCCCTGGGATGGCCCTGTGAGCGGCGACTCGGGTCAGGTCGAGACCGAACCGC
>CAXMST010000102.1:0-16546 GCA_964196325.1 uncultured Acidimicrobiia bacterium | reverse complement strand
GTGGAGGCTCTGGGCACCTTCCTCTGGGTTCTCGCGGTGCTCGCGGTCCTCCTCAACCCAAAGGCTTGGCGGGCCTGGGGCGCGCTCACGATCGGCTTCACCCTCGCCTTCTCGGTAATGATCTTCGGACCGCTGACGGGCGCCGGATTCAACCCGGCCCGTTGGTTCGGCCCCGCGCTGATCGGTGAAGAGTTCGGCGGCGTCTGGCCGTACCTCATTGGCCCTCTGGTCGGCGCCACGCTGGCCGTTGGCTTCTACAAGTTCGTGGTCGAACCCGGCGCCGGAGACGGCGACGGCGACGGCGAAGCCAGCCCGACGCCAACCTTGTAAGGCCAATAGCCAATAGTCGATGGCCCATCGGCGATGGGCGCCTGGGGGCCGGGAGCGGGGCGCTGCGCGGCTACTCGAGCAGCGCGGCGATCTAGATCAGGCAGCCCTCCCAGCCGAGCAGGTGGGCGTCGCGAGCGGCCTCGCCCCCGAAGCGTTCGTGTACGACGATCACCTCTGTTCCGGTCGCGCGCGGCTCGAAGCGGACGCTGACCTTGGTGGTCTCGGGCGGCGGTCCCTGCCCGTCGTCCGCCGCCTCGTGGGCCCAGTTGTAGACCAGTCGCCGCGGGGGCTCGATCAGCTCGAAGTCACCGCGGATCCAGAGCGTGCTGCCGTCGGGGTGCTCGGTCGCCACCCGCCAGCGGCCGCCGACCCGGAGGTCGATCTCGGCCGCGCTGCAGTTGACGCCGGGCGGCCCAAACCAGTGCATGACCTGATCCGGCTCGGTCCAGGCTGAGAAGCAGGCCTCGGCGCCGGCGGCGATCTCACGGCGGCAGATCAGGGCGACGGTTGCGCCCTCGTCCGGAGGTTGCTGGAGGTCGGGCTCAGCCATCTTCGCGGGCCTCAACATACTCCGCCAGCGAGTCGAGGCTGCCCTGCCAGAAGCGGCGCTGCTCCTCGACCCACTGCTCCGCCTCCCACAGTCGCTCGGTCTCGAGCGCGCAGCGGTGGACGCGGCCCTCGACGGTGCGCGAGACGAGCCCGGCGCCCTCGAGCACACGCAGGTGCTTGGAGACCGCCGGCAGGCTCATCGCAAAAGGCTCGGCTAGGGCGGTGACCCCGGCGTCGCCCTGGGCCAGACGGGTCAGCAGGGCCCGCCGGGTGCGGTCGGCGAGGGCGTGAAAGAGCTGGTCGAGGCGTTCGTCCTCGGGCTCGGGAGATGGCTTGTCGGTGGCGGTAGCGGCGTGCATGCTGAGTGCTGTATTAAACCAAATGGTTTACTAATGTCAACCGCACGGACGGTGTCCGACACGCCGTGCAAAGGAGTTGTGTGATGGATCAAGCGATCGAACACGAAGTGGAGTTGGGCGCCAGCCCCTCCGAGGTGTACAAGGCGCTCGCCGACGGGGCCGCCCATTCCGATTTCACCGGCGCGCCGGCCGAGATCAGCACCGAGGCCGGGGGAGAGTTCTCCTGCTTCGGGGGCGCGATCGTCGGCCGCAACGTCGAGCTGGTGCCGGACGCGCGGATCGTGCAGGCCTGGCGGCCCGCCGACTGGCCCGAGGGTGTCTACTCGATGGTCAGCTACGAGCTCGAGGGCGCCGGTGACGGCACCAAGCTGCGCCTTACCCACTCCTCGATTCCAGACGGCATGCGCGATCAGCTCGAGCAGGGCTGGAACCAGCGCTACTGGGAGCCGCTCCGAGAGCGGATGCCGGCCGGCTAGCCGAGTGGCCCGCGACGAGGGGCGCCGGATCCGGCGCCCCTCGGGGCGGCCCGCGGGATCGGCCTCATATGCTTGGGGTGCCGATGCGCCGGATCACCTTCTCCCGCAACTACACGATCTCGCTCTCGCGGACCTGCCGCTGTTACTGCAAGTACTGCGCCTTCGCCACCCACCAGGCCCACATCTACAGCCCCGACGAGGTCGACGCCCAGCTCGAGCAGGCGGTCCGCCGCAACGCCAAGGAGCTCCTGATCCTGACCGGCGAGCAGCCTGAGGTAAACCCGGTGGTCAAGGCCAAGCTGGCGGGCTGGGGCCACGATGACTTCACCTCCTACGTCGCTTGGGCGTGCGAGCGGGCAATCGGCCGCGGCCTGCTCCCTCACACCAACATTGGCGTGCTCAGCCCCGAGGATCAGCTGCGCCTGCGCGAGGTGACCGCCTCCCAGGGGCTGATGTTGGAGTCCTCCTCCGAGCGCCTGATGGAGACCGTGCACGCGGGCTCCCCGACCAAGCACCCCAAGGTCCGCCTCGAACACATCGAGACCGCCGGCGAGCTTCAGATCCCGCTGACCAGCGGCATCCTGGTCGGCTTGGGGGAGAGCGAGGATGAACGCTTCGCCTCGCTTGCGGCCCTGGCCGAGAGCCACGCCCGCCACGGCCATATCCAGGAGCTGATCCTGCAGAACTACGTGCCCCATCCCGACTACTACGGACGCGAGCCGGCCGAGATCGCCGATGCCGCCAGCGCCGAGCGCTGGTCCGCTACGGAGGGGACGACCGACTCCGAAGACGGTGAGGCCGGACCGCAACCCCAACCCCTGCCGGAGTGGGCAACCCCGATCAGCCTCGAGGACATGCGCCGCCTGGTCGCCCACACCCACGAGCTGATGCCCGAGGTCGGGATCCAGATCCCACCCAACCTCGGAGAGTGGTGGGTCGAGCTGGCCGAGGCCGGGGCCACCGACTTCGGAGGGCTGTCTGCGAACGGTGACCACATCAGCCCCGAGCACCCGTTCCCCTCGCCAAAGCAGGCTCGCGCGGCACTGCGGGAGCGCGGCATGGCCCTGGCCGAGCGCCTCTGCGTCTACCCCCAATACATGAACAGTGAGTGGCTCGAGCAGGGCGTACTCGATCTGATCAAGCTCAAGTACTGGAGCTTCATCCCGCGCGGGAGCAGTGGCCGCGGGGCTAGCGCCAACGGCAGCGGCAACGGAATCGACCCCGCGCTGAGCACCGAGGCGATCGCCAAGGGCCGCGAGGGCGCCGAGTTGAGCCCGGCAGAGCTCGAGGCGCTGTTCAGCGAGTCGCGTCCCGAGCGGATCGAGGCGATGCGAGCGGCCGCCGACGGTCTGCGGGCCGAGCTCTGTGGCAACACGGCGACCTTCGTCGTCAACCGCAACATCAACTTCACCAACATCTGCACGGTCGGCTGCGCCTTCTGCGGCTTCGGCCAGGGCCGCCGCTCACCCGACGCCTATCTCTCTGATCAGGAGGAGTTCGCCGAGCGCGTTCGCGGCGCGGTTTCCTTCGGCGCAACCGAGATCTGCATGCAGGGCGGAATCCACCCCGACTACACCCTCGAGGACTACGGCGGTTGGCTGCGCCTGGCCAAGGAGATCGCGCCCGAGATCCACCTGCACGCCTACTCGCCGATGGAGCTGCACTTCATGACCGAGCGATCAGGGTTGCCGATCGAGGCGGTCTTCGACTACCTGCTCGACTGCGGCCTGGGCTCGACCCCGGGGACCGCCGCGGAGGTGCTCGACGACGGGGTGCGCCAGCGGATCAGCCCAAATAAGCTCCCGGTCGCGCGCTGGGTCGAGATCATCGAGGCCGCCCATGGCAAGGGGATCCCGACCACCTCGACGGTGATGTTCGGCCACATCGAGGAGCCTTCCGAGCTGGCCACCCACATGGGCGTGATCCGCGCCCTGCAGGAGCGCACCGGGGGGATCACCGAGTTCGTGCCGCTCAGCTTCATCCCCTTCCAGACCCTCCTGGGACGCACCCACGGAATCGAGGAGATCACGGTTGAGGAGAACCTCAAGCACACCGCCGCCTTCCGGTTGGCGCTGGGCACAAGCGTCACCAACCTGCAGGCGAGCTGGGTGAAGATGGGCCTGGGGGCGGCGACCGAGGCGCTGCGCTGGGGCGTCAACGACCTCGGCGGCACCCTGATGGAAGAGAGTATCTCGCGCATGGCGGGCTCCCAGCACGGCACCCGTCTGGAGCCCAAAGACTTGATCGAGGCCGCGCGGGCGGCGGGGCGCAGCCCCGCCCAGCGGACCACGCTCTACGAGTTGGTCGAGAGCTACTGAGGGGGTGGCGCGGGAGCCGCGGGCACCGCCCCCGGAGAACGCCACCCCTCGCTCGCGAGCCAAAGACCGGCGCTCGCGCCCCAGGCCAGCAGGCCGATCCAACCGAGGCTCGAGCCGGCGAACGAGCCGGCTGCCAGAGCGCCGCTGTCGCTGAGCAGGCGAGCGCCCCACGTCAGGGTGCACGCGGCGGCCAGCAACGAGATCAGCGCCAGGGCGCTGGGCAGCGTTCGCGGGGCCCAGCGGCTCCCCTAGGCGAAGGCGAGCAACGCCCCGGCGAACGCCGGGCCCGAGATCCCGATCGCGGTATCGGCGAGGTCGAGCAACTCCCGGCTCGTGCTCGGATCGGCGTCCTCGGAGCCGGCGGCGAGCGAGATCAGGGTCGCGGCCGCCAGCGCTTGGGCCCCGACCGCGACCAGCGAAAGCGCCAGCATCCCCGCGCCGATCACATCTGCCCCCGCATCCCGGAGCAGCCGGTTGAGGGCCGCGAACAAGACTGCGATCAGCAGCAGCCCGACGATGATCGACGCGGCTCCGAGGCGCAGCCCGGTACCGCTGTCGAGGAAGAAGGCGAAGACCTGCTGGCCGTCGGCGTCCGGCCCGGGCAGGGTCGACAGCGCGGTCAGGCCGAGTGCGAGCAGCAGCGCCGCAAGCACCCCGCAGCGCCCCGCCAGACGTATGCCGGCCCGTGCGGCAGCCCCGTTCACCGTGGCCCCCACCCGGCCTGGCTCCCACTTGCGTAGGCTTGCAGTGGCGACCTTGGCTGGGGCGGATCGGAGAGGATTGGTGATCGATGGCTGACTACACGGTCAAGCGGCTCGAGGATTTCGAGGCGATATTCGGGGGCGGCTTCCGCAGGGTCCGCGCAGGACTCGGGGTCAGCTCGTTCGGGCTCTCGGTGATGGATTTTCCGCCCGGTTTCAACGGGTACCCCGAGCACACCCAGGCCCACGACGCCCAAGAGGAGGTCTATACCGTGCTCGAGGGGCGAGCGGTCCTCGAGGTTGCAGGAGAGGCTTGCGAGCTGACCCCCGGCGTCTGGGTCCGGGTCGGGCCGGCGGAGCGCCGCAAGCTCTCGACGGAGGGGGAGTCGGCGCGGGTGCTGGCGATCGGCGGTATGCCCGGGGCTCCCTACAACCCCCCCGACTTCACCGAGGAGGGCGCAGGCGACCCGATGATCGGGGACTTCAAGGATCACTGAGGGCGGCCCGACAGTCACGGGGCGCGCGCCGCTCACCTGAACAGATCCTCTGCGGGCGGGCGCTGCAGGGCCGCCGCGCCGGGGCCGTCCGCCTCTATCCGTATTCCGAGACCACGGACGACCACGACCGGCACCCCGTCGAGCTTGTCGCGGACCAAATCAGCGGCCGCCGCAACCTGATCGGCCACCGCGATCACGGTGGCTTCCAGCTCACGCCCATGCCGATCCCGCCGTCCGCGCCAATCGGCGATCGGCTCGAGGCCCGCGCAGCCGATCGCGACCTCGCTCTGGCCCAGCCGCCAGGGCCGCCCGAGGCTGTCGCTGATCAAGACGGCCGGTGCTGTGCCCACGGCCGCGGCAAGCTCGGAGCGGATCCGGCGAGCCGAGCGGTCAGGGTCGGTGGGGAGCAGGGCCACGATCCGGTCTCCGGGCACGTTGGAGGCGTCGATGCCGCTGTTCGCGCAGACCAGACCGCTGTGGGTCTCGGTGATCAGCACCCCGCGCTCGGCCCGCACCACCCGACGGCTCTCGGCGAGGATCAGCTCGACTAGTGCCGGGTCCCTGCCCTGCTCGCCGGCAAGCTCTTTAGCCCTTGCTGAAGGCTCGACGCGATCGAGGTCCCGCAGTCTGTCCTCGGCCTTGGAGACGATCTTCTGGGAGATACAGATGACATCGTCCGGCTTTGGCCGGAAGCGCTCGGCGATCAGCTCGCCCAGCGGGGCCCCGGTCTCGACCTCACCGATCCCCGCGACCGGGATCAGCTCGTAGCCCCCGCTCACTGAGCCCCCGCTTCGCGGCCTTCGATTGCCTTCAGCGCCCCGGCTGTGGCCGAGCCAGCCAGCCGGCCGGCGCCGACGACCCCGCGCAGCTCCTCGAGATCCCCGCCCGTATCGAGGTCGAGCGCGAGCGAATCGAGCGCGAAAA
This sequence comes from uncultured Acidimicrobiia bacterium, assembly GCA_964196325.1. Classification (GTDB taxonomy): domain Bacteria; phylum Actinomycetota; class Thermoleophilia; order Solirubrobacterales; family 70-9; genus CAXMST01. The sequence continues at coordinate 10,392 of CAXMST010000102.1, read as the reverse complement.
TCTTGCCCCGCCCCCCGGCCTTGGCCGCGAGCTCGAGGTGGCGCTCACGACTACCGGGCCCGAATGCCGGCTCGATCAGGTTCGGCGGGCAGCAGAGAAGCCCGTTGGTGCCCGAGCCGTGCCGGTCAGGAATCACGCCCACCACGCCCCGCTCCAGATCCGCGAGCGCCCCGTCGAGCTCGACCGGATCAAGCAGCGGGCAGTCGCCCGCCAGCAAGGCGATCGAGCCCGCCCGGCAGGCCAGCGCCGTGGCGATGCCAATCGCCGCGGCGCTCGAGTGGCTCATGTCGCCGGGGTCATCGACCAGCGTCGCCTCGTGGGTCGCGGCAACGCCGACGAGCCTCGGCTCCCGACTGATGATCAACACCCTTTCGATCAGCTCTGCCTGCCTGATCGCCGCCAGCACGTCTCCCAACATCGCCGTCGCGAGCTGCTCGCGCTGGCGCGGGGCGAGCGCGTCGGAGAGCCGCTGCTTGGCCTCGGAGAAGCGCTTCACCGGCACGATCGCGATCGCTGGGAGGGGCCCCATGTCGACGCTCATGAGAGCCCCGTCATCGCGACCTTCATGCCGAGGACCCCGGCTGCGAGCGACGATCGCGCAGCGAGGTGCAGTAATCCAGCGTGCGGGCGGCGACCTCGCGGCGTCGTTGGGTGTCGTCCATCATCGTGTCGAAGCGGGTGCAGGGCAGCTCCGACGGGGGCGGGTCGGGGTCGGCTGCGTCGATCACGATTCCGTCGAGCAGCTCGCCGTAGGTGTTGATCACTCCGGCCGCCGACGGCTCCTCCCCGATCGCCCGCATGAATTTGTCGGTCGGTCCCTTGATCACGCGACCGGCCACGAACGGACTGACCGCGACCACGGGCGCCGGAGCAGCGGCCAGCAGCGAGCGCAGTCCGGGCACCGCCAGGATCGGCCCGATCGAGATAACCGGGTTCGAGGGACCGACGATGATCACGTCCGCGCTCTCGATCGCGGCACTGACCTCGGCGCTGACCGTGGCCCGCTCGATTCCGTCGAGCTCCACGGCGGTGATCTCGGGCCCGGCACGATCAGCGATCAGATATTCCTGCAGGCCGCGCCAGCCGTGCTCGGTGGTATTGACCCGGGTGCGGACCGGCTCGTCGCACATCGGCAGAACCCTGCCCTGCAGGCCCAGGGCCGCTCCGATTCCAAGCTGCACCTCGGTCAGGCGCGAGCCCTGTGCCAGCAACGTGGCCCGCCTCAGGCAGGTCGCGAGGTCGCGGTCGCTGAGGCCGAACCAATCGGGGGCGCCGAGCTTGACCAGCCGCTCGAAGACCGTGAACGAATCCCCCTTGATGCCCCAGCCACGCTCCGGGTCGATCTCGCCGCCGAGCCAGTAGGTGCACAGATCGGGATCCGGGGATACGTACACCCCGAGCAGCTCGACGTCGTCGCCGGTGTTGGCGATCACGGTCAGGCCCTCGCCGATCTCCTCCTGAACGCCCGCAGAGAGCTTGGCGCCGCCGGTTCCCCCAGCCAGCAGAACCGCCTTCAGCCCCACGGGCCGACGCCTGTCACGGTGAGGATCAGGGTGCAGGAGGGCATTGAGCGCCGCAGCTTTCCACAACTCGCGCGCTGATCGCCGGCGGGGAGGTGCCATGGGTAGGCTGCCGGTGGATGAGCGGCCCCGCACCAGCGACGATGAGGGCGCTGGCCCTGTTCCGGATCGTGTTCGGCGCGTTCGCCTGGTTCGCGCCACGCCTGATGAACCGCGTCTTCGGCGTGCCGCCCGAAGAGCAGAGCAGCAGCTTGCTCTACATGAACCGTGTCTTCGGGGTGCGTGCGATCTCGCTCGGCGTCGGGTATCTGGCATCCGAGGGCGAGGCTCGGGTCCTCTGGCATCGCCTCTGGCTCCTCTGCGACGGCGCCGATACTCTGATGGGTGTCGGGATGATCGCCCGAGGCCAGCTTCGTGGCGCCACCGCGGCCCAGGCCCTCGCCGTAACGGCCGGCGCGACGGCGGTCGACGTTCTGGCACTGCGTGATCAGCTCGAGGGTGGATGACCCGGAAACGCGCCCGATGAGCGACTACCCAAGCAGCGTGCGGATTCGCGAGGTCGGGCCGCGCGATGGCTTTCAGAACGAGCCCGAAGTGATCCCGACGGCGGAGAAGATCCGACTGATCGGGTTGCTTGCCGATGCGGGCCTGGAGCGGATCGAGGTCGGTTCGTTCGTCCGCCCAGATGTGATTCCACAGCTGGCGGACGTGGCTGACGTGCTGGCCGGCATCGAGCGCCGCGACGGGCTCGCGCTCTCGGTCCTGATCCCCAACCCGCGTGGCCTGCAGAGGGCGCTCGAGCATCGTGATCGATTCGACGAGGTCAGCGTCTTCCTCTCCGGGTCGGAAACGCACAACGAAAAGAACGTGAACCGTTCGATCGCCGAATCGCTCGAGGGTCTCGAGCAGGTCGTCGGCCGGGCCCGTGAGGCCGGTCTGCGCTGCGAGGGAGTGATCGCGACCTCGTTCGGCTGTCCCTACGAGGGCGAGGTCCCGGCGGACCGGGTGATGGAGATCGCCCTGCGTCTACGCGAGCTCGGGTGCGAGGAGGTCGGCTTCGGCGACACCACCGGGATGGCCAATCCGCGCCAGGTACGCGACTTCTTCACGCGCGCCGTGGAGTCGCTGACCGGCGTCGAGCTGACCGCGCACTTTCACAACACGCGCGGCCAGGGGCTGGCCAACGCCTTGGCCGCAGTCGAGTGCGGGATCCACTCCTTCGAGTCCAGCTTCGGCGGGCTCGGCGGCTGCCCCGTTCCGCCCGGGTCAACCGGCAACGTCTCCACCGAGGACCTGGTCTCGATGCTGTCTGAGATGGGAATCGAGACCGGTATCGACCTGGCCAAGCTGCTGGAGGCGTCGGGCGCCGTGCAGGAGCTGCTTGGGCGCTCGCTGGGAGCCCACCTGCTCAAGGCCGGGCCGATCGATTGGCACCGGGGATAGCCGCGACCGCGGCTGGACCGGTACTGTGCCGTGCATGAAAAGCGACCCCTTCGTGGCAGCCATCGAGGCCCGATCGCGCGAGCAGCTCGAGCCCTGTTTTGCGCCGCAGGCCCGCTTCCTCTCTCCGGTGGTGTTCCGCCCATATGAAGGCAGGGACGTCGTCCTTACGATCCTGATCGAGGGCGCGATGAAGGTCTTTTCCGATGACTTCCACTACGTCCACCGCTTCGAGAACGACGACGCCGCAGCGCTCATCTTCAAGGCCTCTGTGGACGATCGTGAGGTGGACGGTCTCGACCTTCTGACCTTCGATGACGAGGGTCTGATCACCGAGTTCAAGGTGATGGTGCGGCCGATGAGCGGCCTCAATGCACTGGCCGAGCGTATGGCCGAGCGTTTCGAGGCTTTCGGGGTCACCCCGGCAAGCGCCTGAGGATCGGGGGGTTATGGCTGAGATCAACAAGGTGGGAGTTGTCGGGGCGGGCCTGATGGGTCATGGGATCGCGCAGATCTGCGCCCAGGCCGGCTGGGAGGTCGCGATCCGCGAGGTCTCCGACGAGCGGCTCGCCGCCGGTATCGGAAAGATCGAGAAGCAGCTGGCCCGTGCGGTGGAGAAAGGCCGCATCGAACGGGCTGACGCGGATGCGGTCCGGGGCCGGATCTCAGGCAGCACCGACTACGGCGAACTTGCCGACTGCGATCTGGTGATCGAGGCGATGACCGAGGATCTTGACGCCAAGCTCGCGATGTGGACCGACGTCGACCCGATCGTCAAGGACGAGGCCTTCCTCGCCACGAACACTTCGTCGCTTGCGGTGATCGATCAGGCCGCGGCGACCTCCCGACCCGATCGCTTTCTCGGGCTGCACTTCTTCAATCCCGCCCAGGTGATGCCGCTGCTCGAGGTTGTGCAGACGGTGACGACCAGCGAGGAGGCGCTGAAGCTCGGCTTCGAGGTGGGAGAGAAGCTGAACAAAACAGTGGTTCACGCCAGGGACAAGACGGGCTTCATCGTCAACCGGCTCCTGGTTCCCTACATGCTGGACGCGATCCGCGCCTATGAGGAGGGCGTTGGCTCGATCGAGGAGATCGACGTTGCGATGAAGGCGGGGGCCAACCACCCGATGGGGCCGCTGACGCTTGCCGACTTCGTCGGGCTCGACACGCTCGCCTCGATTGGTGGCGTGATGTTCGACGAGTACCGCGAGCGACGGTTCGCGGCGCCGCCGACGTTGCGGAAGATGGTCTCCGCAGGCTGGTACGGCCGCAAGTCAGGCAAGGGCTTCTACGACTACTCGGGCGAGGCGCCGGTCCCGACCGAGCTCGGCCTCTAGGCGTCCGGCGCAGTAGGGGCCCGCTGCGGCCGGCAGGAAGCCGCAAACAGCGAGGATCGGTGTCGCCGGTTCTGCCGAGCGCCCGAGCATTGTTCGGCCACGTAGAAGCATCGCCGCAGGAGCAGTTCACCCCGCCCGGGCAGGCGGACGCGCAGCCCAGCCTGACGCCAGGCACGCTGATCCAAAGGCTCGAGACAGCCGAATTCGTGGTCACGCGTCGCGGCTACGACCAGATCGAGGTCGATCGCTTCCTGCGCGGGTTCTTGGCCGACCTGGGCCGGATGGAGCGCGCCCGCGCCCGTGAGCAGCAGACACAGTCGCAGAACGGCCGTCCAGCGATCATCCAAGGGGCGGAGCTCGAGGCGGCAGAGATCCGTCGCCAGGCCTCGGCCGCCGCCCACCAGATGCTCGAGCGAGGCAGGGCTGAGGCCACCGCGATGATCGCGCACGCCCGGCGCGGCCTGGAGAACATCGAGCGGCATCCACCGACCCCGCCACCGCTGGGTAACTACGGGGCGGCCCCGGGCGCTCCGCTTGGGTCAGCGGCCCGCAGGGCCTGAGCCCGCATCGCGGCCCAGGTCGCGATCCAGCAGCCTGACCAGGTCGACGGCGACCTCCGCCACCCTGTCGATCGCGACGGCGTCGACCGTCGCCTCACGGTCCAGGAGGGTGTGGTGGAAGGGCGGCACGAACTCGGTCTCGGGGCGGCCCGTCAGAGCCACGGCTCGGTAGCCGCGCGCGCCGGCCATCGCGGCGCCGCCGGCGGGGCCCAGTCGGAGCGGTTCGAGCCCAAGCTCGGGATTCTCCGCGAGCGCCTGGGCGAGCTCGATCAGGCCGGCGTCCGGGCGTCGCGCCAGGACCGGGACCTCGAGCTCCACGTAGCGCGGCTCGCCACGTCCCGGCGAGTCGATGTCGATGAACCAGCTTCGGTCCCGATCGAGACTGTCCCGATGGCGCCGGATGAACTCCCGCAGGCCCTGCCTGGTCGTCTCACCGGCGCCGCACAGCAGGAGCCGCACCTCCAGGCCTCGCGGGGGCTCGGTTTCGAGGCGCTCGGCTGCGAGGATCGCGGCGGCGACCCCGGCGGCGTTGTCGTTGGCGGCCGGGGAGGGCGGTGAGAGTCCGATCTCGCCCAGGGCGAAGGCCGCGGCGATCAGCACCAGCGTCGAGGGCAGCTGCAGCAGCGAGACCCAGGTCGCGTCGACGCCGGCCAGGCGCAGGCCCAGCGCGGGTAGCAGCAGCACGATCGCCCAGAAGATGATCGCTTGGGGCGACGTCCTTGGCGGCCAGATGCGGCCCAACAGCCCAAACGCCGTGAGCGCACGCTCCCCGTACGCGAGTCCCGTGAGCGGCGCGTCGTAGTGCGCGCAGAGGAAGACCGTCGGGGCCGGCTCGGTGTCCGCTGCGTCGCTCGGCGCCGGCAGCGGCGGGGAGATCACGTTCTGAGAGGCCCGCCGGAACAGCAGGCGTCGCAGCAGATAGGCCCGCCCATCGAGGTCGAGGTACAGGGAGGTGGCGGCGACGAGGACCAGGGCGAAACCGAGCGGTGGCAGTTCCGCCGCGATCAGGCTGCCCGCAATCGCCAGCACGCAGTGGATCAGATGCACCGCGGGCCACTGCGGATGGACGTATACCGGCTCGATCCTGGTGGCTCGCCCCTGGTCCTGCAGGCGCTTGGCGAGGGCGTTGGCGGCCCGTCGCTCGGCATCGGTGCCGCTCTTGCCGAGGCCCAGGGTGCATAGCCACTCGAAGGTCCCGCGGCTGCTGGCAGGGCTGTCCGGTCGTGGCGCGATCGGATAAGCATTGCCGAGATCGCTGTCGGCGGTGCAAGCCAATGTTCAGGATTCGGCCGGGTTAGTTTGAGGCTTGACTGCAAACCATCCCCTTCGCTACCGTCCCCGGGCACGGCTCGGCGGGAGCAACGGGCACCCAGGAACAAAAACAGAGCCAAGGGAGGCACTGATGCAGGACAGAAAGAAGTTGCCGTCGGCAGCGATGGTCGTTGCGATCGTGGCGTTGGTCGTCGGTCTCACGGGTGGCGCATACGCCGCCACCAAGATCGGCACCGACGACATCCAGAACAAGGCGATTACCGGGGCCAAGATCGACGGCAAGGCCGTCAAGGGAACCAAGATCAAGAGCGACTCGGTCAAGAGCGGCAAGATCAAGGACGACACGATCAAGGAGAAGAAGCTGGTCCCCGACACCCAGGAGACGCTGGAGAGCGTCGCGGGCAAGCAGGACAGCTGCTCTCCGGGAGCCGTGCTCGCCTACGCGCAGGTACCGCTTGATCCGGGTGCAGCGTTCACCCCGGTCAGCGGCTACAACTGCGAGGGCGGGACGATCGAGGCGAGGAAGAGTGCTACCGGCGTGTACGAACTGCGCTGGGAGAACTTCGTCTTCGACAGCACGACGAACGGAATGGTGATCCAGGTCACCGCCGTCGGTGGTAGCGGTGGCACGATCACCGGCTATGGCACGACCGCGGCGGCGAACCTCGTGGTCAACACGTACGACAACACCGGCGGGGCCGTGGACAAGCTGTTCTCGGTCACCGTCAACGACGCCGGCCCCCAGGAGTAGGGCAGGCGAAAGGGAGCTCTGTCGGAAAGGGGCCGTGGGCATCGCCCACGGCCCCGTCCGGCAAGGCGGCTGTGGGACGGTTCCTAGTCGCCCCGCTGCGGACGCGGTGGGCGAAACCGGGAGGAGACAACATGTTTGGTGGGAAGCATCGGGCCACCCATCTGTGGGTGGTGGCCATTGCCGTAGTCGTCGGCTGCCTCGCCTTTGCCGCCACGAGCGGCGCGGCGCAACCAGCGGCAAGTCGAAGACGAAGGTGTCGGTCGAGTTTGACCGCGGGGGGACGCTAGAGGACAACGGCTGCAAGGTCACGGTCAAGAAGCCGAAGAACTGCAAGAGGGACCGCAAGGTAACCGTGTTCCACGACGAGAACGGAAACGGCAAGCTCGACCGCGGTGAGTTCGTGATCGGCAAGGGCAGGACGAACAGCCGGGGCCGCTACAGTTTCGAGTCCGAGGTCGCGCCGCCGGCCGGCGACAAGATCGGCGTCGTCGTCAAGGGGAACAAGAAGTGCAAGGGCGGAAAGGCGAGTACCACCGCCTAGAGGCGGGCCCCCCGGCTCAGACTCCCCGTGAGGCATCGGCCTCGCCGTCCGCCCTCGGGTATCCAGATAGTGCGCTACGGCTTGACCCGAAGGATTCGGGACAGGCGCCTCAGCTTGCCGCCGGATGTGGCGGCGATACTCTCGACCAGAGCCCCCGTAGCTCAGCTGGATAGAGCGCCTGCGGACCCTCGAGCGCGAGCTTGCCCGCACCGACCCCGGGGCGGCCGCCTCGCTGTCGGCACGCTGGCCCGGCCGACCCAGGTCGGCGGGTAGTCATGGTCTGGGGGTCCAACCAGCTCAAGGCCGGTGTCCCGAGCGCGGATCCAACCGCGACAACGAATCCCTTGACGGCTTGCTCTCGGCGGCTGCCTTCGTCTCCGCAGGCGCGTGGAAATTCGACGGTCTCGGTCTGGTGCCGCGCCTTCTCGGTCTCGTTCGCGATGGCCGATCTACAGATGTCCTAGAGGCGCGGTGGCCCCGGGCGAGCGGCGCCGCGAGCTCGGCGGCCTCACTATGCGGCGGGCACGGTGCCGCGCACGTACCACGCGGTCGCCGTTAGACGAAAGGAGCCCGACGGCGACCCGAGCCGCTCGACCGCGCCGCGCTTGAAACGTTGGCGCCCGCCCTCGTCGAGCGCCTCGTAGAAGCGGCCGAGACTGCCGACGCCGCTCGCGAAGGGGTACCAGAGGTCGTCGAAGTCGGCGTAGTCCGCGCCGGCCTCGACCTGCCCAAGCTCGACGTGCTCCAATCCGGTGGTGCGCCAGAGCTCTTCGAGCTGAGGCGCGCGTGAGAACGGGTTGCGCCGATCCGCCCCGAACGAGCGGGCGAGTTCCGCGTCGACATGACGAGCGGAATCCCAGACCGCTCGGAGCAGGGTCATGCCCGCGTCGAAGTCCCACACGCAGGCTGCGAGCACGCCACTCGGCCGTGTCACGCGACGCATCTCCGCCACCCCCGCGCGGGCGTCGTTCATGCCGTCCACGACGAGCTGGGCGAGAGCGGCATCGAAATCGCGGTCCTTCCAAGGAAGCTCCTCAGCGACTCCGGTCCGCACCTCGGCATCCGGCAGACGCGCGTGGCAAGCCGCAACGAAACGCTCCGAGGGGTCGATCGCCGCCACGTTCCCCGCCCCCAGAACCTGCGCCAGCGCCTGCGCCAGCGAACCGGTTCCACAGCCCACGTCCAGCGCCCGCTGACCCCTCCGCACTCCGGTCACGCGCACCATCTGCCTGGCGAGCTCGGGTCCGTAACGGCCGACGTGCCGGTCGTAGGCGTCGACGGAAGCGCCGACAACGGAGGAGCGTATCGCCCGAGCCACGATCAGCCGAGCCTACATCAGGCGATTCGCTTGCCCAGCACCTATCGTGGTTGGGCGGCGAACGTCGCAGCCTGCGCCTCCTTGAGGGCGAGCAGCCCACTGGCGCCTGGAACCCTCTCGCCGGCAACCCCACCGACCCCGCTCCGTGAGCTGCTGCGCGAGCACAAACTCCGTGCTGGAAAGCACGAGGGGCGCCCTACCGGACGAGCTAGAAGCGCTCCCGCAGCTTCTGCCCGATCGTCGAGCCGACGATCTTCAGGAGTGGTCGCTTGACGAGCACCCCGTCGCTCCCGATCTCGTCGCGGATCAGCACGTTCAGCCTCCGACTCATCTCAGCGACCAGTCCCTCGTCATAGCGCGGATGCTCGGGGTTCGCGATGTTCTCGCGCTCGCCGGGATCCTCGACGAGATCGTAGAGTGCGATGTCATTCTTCTCCCGCAGCTCCTCGACGTCCTCACTCGCTGAGGCGGACCTACGCCAGCGTTCGGGCAGCCCTCCACGACGACCCGATCTACATCGCCGAGCAGGGGGGCTGGGCCGATCCCACCTTCCCCCTCACGGTCTACGCTAGGGCCGTGAAGCGGCGTGACCGGCTCTCCGGCGCCCACCTCCGAGCATTCGATAAGTCGCTCGATTGGGCACTAATGGGCACCGGAGGCGAAACCGATCACTCTGCCGACCGTCGGGCTGAGGCGAGCGGGATCGAGGACTCCGCTCATACAAGCCGAATGCTCGATACGAGCCCCCGTAGCTCAGCTGGATAGAGCGCCGGCCTTCTAAGCGGAACGGCGAGAGGCGGCTTCAGCCGCCTTTCCCGCATTCCAGAGCCATGAACGGCCCATTTCCCGAGGGCGTCGAGATCGCCGGATTAGGCCCGTTTAGGCCGGTTTCGGTCGGGTTAGGGCAGAACGGCTGGATTCTGCCTGAGATCCACAGGGTCTTTGCCTACGCTGGCTCGGCAACTCCGGGGAGTGTGGATAGGATCACGGGCGTGCCAATCCTGGACGAGCTAGAGGCGGTGATGGGCAGTGTGGAGACTGCCCGTACCGAGAGCTTGAAGGCCCATCCAGTGGCGGCCCGCATCAAGCAGGACTGGAGCGATGCGATCGCGGCCGTGGTGGCTGACGGCAGCTACAAGGTGGAAGGGAGCCCGGGGAAGGGCGTCTGGGCCGAGTCGGTCTGGGCGGCCGTCTTTGATCGGACCATCACCGAGACCGCGCAGCGGGGCTTCTACGTGGTGTACCTCGTAGCGCCTGATGGCTCGCGTACCTAGCTCTCACTCAACCAGGGCACTACTGAAATCCACGATCGTGTAGGCGGCCGGCGCTACCGCGAGGTCCTGGCGGATACAGCGGTTCGGGACGTAGGGCTTCTTGCGCAGGAAGACACGGCAGGGCTTCTCACGGGCCCGATAGACCTCGCCGGTACCACCACCCTTACTCGGGGCTACGAGGCCGGCAACATCCTCGCCGTTGAGTACCCCCGGGGTGGGCTGCCGGACGAGGACACCCTCGAGACGGACCTAACCCGCTTGCTGCTGCTCTACCAGTCGCTTGTGGAAGCCCGCGATCAGGTCCAGGCCGATGAGGGCGACGCAGAGGACCCGAGCGGCGTATCACGCAGGGGGATCGAGGCAAAGCGCTACCGCTGGC
>CAXMST010000101.1:0-2954 GCA_964196325.1 uncultured Acidimicrobiia bacterium | reverse complement strand
CCGGGTAGTCCTCGGCGAGGATCATCATCCGGCCCAGCTTCGAGCCGAAGAGGCCTTCCTGGGCGCCGCGCGCCGCGGGGTTCGCGTCATTCGCGGCGATCGCCCCACCCCGGGCCTCCGCCACCTCAGCAAAGGTGCGCTGCTCATGGCCGGCGTAGCCGGCCACGGCCTCGGCGATCACCGGCACGAGGTCGTGGCGCAACTTCAGCGCCACGTCGATCTGGGCCCACGAGGTCTCGCAGCCGAGGCGCAGAGCGATCAGGCGGTTGTAGGTCCACCCGACCCAAAGCAGGGTCGCGATCAGGGCGGCGGCGATTGCGATCAGGATGATCATCGGTTGGTGCGCGCCACCCTATCGGCGCTGGATTGGGGGCGGCGGCCGGCGTTCCGGTGGCCGGAACCGCTCAGCTCGGGGCAGGGCAGCCAAGTCGACGCGGGAATCGGGTAGGTTCTGGTCGGTCTCAACCCGGAGGAGTACGAATTGGATGCCAGCCAGCTCAAGCGGTTCTCGTTGTTCGAGGGCGTCGAGGACGAGAAGCTCGCCAAGATCGCGCCGTTCACTCAGCTCGTGGAGTTTCCCGAGGGGAAGGTGATCATCCAGGAGGGCGGATACGCCAACGACTTCTACGCGATCGACGACGGTGAGGTCGAGGTGACCAAGGCCGGGGAGAAGGTCGCAACCCTGGGTCCGCGTGACCACTTCGGCGAGCAGGGCCTGCTCGACAAGCAGGAGCGCTCTGCGTCCGTGATCGCGAAGACCGACGTCCGCGCGCTGAAGATCGAGCACTGGGAGCTCTCGCGGATGCGCAAGGCGATGCCCGAGGTGGTCGACGGCCTCGTCAAGACGGTGCAGAAACGCAGCTGAGGAGGCTGCGGCCGCGCCGGCCGCAGCGGCGTTAGAGTAGGCCGCGTACATACGGTCGGTGTTCAGGGAAGTCCGGTGAAGAACCGGCGCGGTCCCGCCACTGTGATCGGGTGAGAAGTAGTCGCACGGCCCGCCGCCTCGCGCGAGTGAGGGGCGGTCCAGCCACTGGAGAGCACCGCTCTCCGGGAAGGCGCGGCCGCTATCCCGTTAGCCAGGAGACCTAGCTCCGGCCGAGCCAACACAACCCTCGAGGGAAGGGGTGGCTTCATGCCTACTCGAATTCTCCGCGCAGTCGGACTGGCGGCGTTTGCCGTCGTTGCCTGCGCGTTCATCCCGGTGAGTGCCGGGGCTACCAAGCCCGCCGATCTGCGGGTCGTCGATTCCAGCGGCGAGACGCTCACCGAGCACACCCAGTACACGGGTAAGGCCAAGATCAAGGCACGGGCCGAGGCTGATTGCTTCGGTGACGGCACCGGTGGCAGCGATGGGCGCGCGACAGTGCCCGGCGCGACCGCGCTCGGCATCGTCGACGATGCCGCCAAGTGGGACTCCGACATCAAGCCGGTTCTGGTCACCGATTCGTTCGACTTCGGGCTCGGCGTCTGCGGCTTCGGCAATGTCGTCGCTCCACAGACCGGCTACTGGTACCTGAGCGTCAACCACGTTGCGGCCGAGGTCGGGGGGGATCAGGCCAAGCTGGGCAGGGGGGACTCGGTCCTGTGGTTTCTGATCGAGGACTTCAACGAGCCGATCCCGAGCGAGTTGGTGCTGGACGCGCCCGCCCGGACGGCCGACGAGACCGTTGAGGTCAGGGTGTGGGAGTACGCGCCCGACGGGACCCGAACGCCCGCGGTCGGGGCCGCCGTGAGCGGTGCCGATCGGGTGACCGATAGCGAGGGGCGGACCACCGTGACGCCGCTCGACATCACCGGCCCCCTCCCCGATCCCACCTCCCGAGAGCTGCAGGCGAGCCGCTCCGGCGCGATCTCCTCAAACACGGCCGAGATCTGCCTGAGCAGCGACCTCGCGCGGTGCACGGCGAAGCCCTCGACAACGATCTATGGCTCGGCGAAGGCCGAGACGATCAAGGGCACCGGCGGTGACGACAAGATCGCTGCCGGCAACGGCAAGGACGTCGTCCGCTCAGGTGGCGGCAACGACACGATCGACGTGCGCAAGGGCGGCAAGGACGTCGTCTATTGCAGCGACGACGACAGGGTCAAGGCCGACGGGCGCGACCAGCTCAAGGGCTGCGCCTAGTCGGACCCCAGATGCCCGGCACCCGCAGCATCGGGACCATGGTGGCAGCGCTCGCTGCCACCATGGTCGCGGGCTGCGGGGTCGGCGCAGGGGCAGTTGAGGAGGGCACCGCCGAGCTCACCGTGACCCGGGACTATGGGGCTGAAGCGATGGTTCAAGCGCAGCTCGAGGACCCCGCGGACAGCGAGTCCGTGGTCCGTTTCCTCGACCGCGAGGCGGAGATCGAGACCTCCTACGGGGGCAACTTCGTCGATTCGATCGACGGCGTCTCGAGCCGGGTCTCCGGTGGTCGCAACGAGGATTGGTTCTTCTATGTAAACGGCTACTGGTCGCCGCTCGGAGCCGGCGAGGTGAGGGTCCGGCCCGGGGACCGAATTTGGTGGGACTACCGTGACTGGACCGACTCCTACCGGGTGCCGGCCGTGGTCGGCTCCTTTCCTGAGCCGTTCAGCAACGGCTTCGACGGCGAGTCGTTCCCGACTGAGGTGGTCTGTTTCGATGTCGAGCAGGCCTGTGCGGAGGTCAGTGAGCGGCTGAGCGAGGCGGGAGCCGATCTCCTCACCGGCGAGGCGGAGCGGGGCGCAGCGAGCGAGAGGAAGACGCTGCGCGTCCTGGTTGGAACCTGGGAGCGGATCCGGGAAGACGATGCGGCGGCCGTGCTCGAACTGGGCCCGGAGGAGAGCGGGGTCTACGGGGTTCCGACTCGCTGCGGGGATCAACCAGCCTTCGAGGTCCTCGATGAGCGGGCAGCACCGACCGCGTTGCTCGAACGGGCCGCTTGGGTTGCGGCCGTGCGCCCCGACCAGGCGCAGCCAACCTGGGTCGTCAG
>CAXMST010000100.1:0-19796 GCA_964196325.1 uncultured Acidimicrobiia bacterium | reverse complement strand
GCGCGCCCCGAGCCCCTTCCCCTACCTCCCCGACGACTCGGTGGTCGCCGTCCAGCGCGGCCCCGGGCCGGGCGTCTCGGGCAGCACCTATCGAGCCTTCGGCGAAACCCTGCGCGGGCTGAAAACCACGATGGCGCGAGTCGTCGAGGGGCCGGTCACGATGCAGTATCCGGAGGAGAAGCAGCCCGTCTACCCCCGCTTTCGCGGTCGCCACAAGCTGCACCGCTTCGAGGACACGCACCTCGAGAAGTGCGTCGGCTGCTCGCTTTGCGCCGCGGCCTGCCCCGCCGACTGCATCCGCGTCGTTGCGGCGGAGAACGACCCCGACAACAGGGTCTCGGCCGGGGAACGCTACGCCGCGGTCTACGAGATCAACCTGAGCCGCTGCATCTTCTGCGGCTACTGCGAGGTGGCCTGCCCGTTCGATGCGATCACGATGGGCCACGAGTACGAGCTGGCTGACTACAACCGCACCGACCTGATCTTCACCAAGGAGATGCTGCTCGCCGAGCCAATCGTCAAGGTGCCGCTGCGCAACGAGGGCGAGTAGGGCCGGGCGCGGCGCCGCTGGCGAGTTGGCCGGCGGGCTCTGGAGTTGGACGGCTCGCCACCCCGAGTGGCACCCGGGGGTGTTCGGGGCGGAGGTGGTGAGCTTCGCGGCGCGAACGCCGGAGGCGTTGCTTCTGATCGATCCGCTACTTCCCGAGCAGCCGGCCGGCGAACTGTTCGCGCTGCTCGACGGCGAGGCATCGCGCGTGGGGCGGATCGCGATCCTGACGACGATGACCTACCACGTGCGCAGCTCCGAGGCCCTTTGGGAGCGGTACCGCCACGAACACACGGTTTCGATCCACCGACATCCGGCGGCGCGCAAGCGTCTCACCGCCTCCAGCACCGCCTTCGCGGAGATCGCTCCCGAGGAGCCGCTTCCCGGCGGCGCCGTCGCGCATCCGATCGGCCGTCCGCGGCGCTTCGAGCAGCCGCTGCATCTGCCCAGCCACGACGCCGTTGTGTTCGGGGACGCAGTGGTGGGCGTCGACGGCGAACTGCGGGTCTGGGCGGCGCAACCGGTTGACGAGTGGGTCCGGACCTTCTACCGCGAGCGCTTCTGCCCCACCCTGGAGCCGCTCGTGAAGCTCGGCGCGGGGCGCATGTTGATGACCCACGGGGCCTCCGTGCTCAGCCACGGCAGCGAGGCGCTGCAGCAGGCACTGGAGGCCGAGCCCTGGTCCCACCGCTGAGCGGGTCCCGCGCCGTCGCTCAGCCCCGAGCCGCCTGGCTACAGCGGCGTGATCTTCAAGACGCCCGATTCGCCGCTGCTGCCACCGCGGCGACGGATCCACTGTACGACCCGGTAGATCGGCAGGATGAGGATCCGGTCAAGACGGTATTTGTGCCCGATCAGTTCCTCGACGGCCTGCGTCTCGCTCTCGGGCACCAGCTCCGCCACCGCCTCGACCGGCTCGCCCTGGAGCCGCCCCGAGGCGCTGCACGAGGCGACCGTCACCGAGGGGTTGCGGCGAATCCGCTTGACCTTGGCGGAGTCGGCGTCGGTGGTGGCGAACAGGTGCCCATCCTCCTGCACGAACCAGAGCGGGGTCGCGACGCCGTCGCCGTCGCGCTTGAAGCTGGTCAAGCTCACGTACTTACCCTCGAAGGTCTCCACTCGCCTAACCCACCCCGCCCGCCCCGCGCAGCTCGGCGATCTCAGCCGGCTCGAAGCCCCAGGCAGCCAGCGCCGTATCGCTGTCGGCGCCCGGCTCCGACGGCGGCGCAGGGGTTGCCGAAGGCGTCCGGCTGAAACGGGGTGCCGGGGCCGGCTGCAGGCCCCCCCCGATCTCCACGAAGGCCTTGCGGGCCTTGTTATGGGGATGGTTGGCTGCATCGTCGAGTCCGTAGATCGCGGTCGCGCAGGCCTCGGCCGGCTCCAAGATCCGCGCCCACTCGCCGCGGGTCCGGGTTGCGAAGACTTCGGCGAAGCGCTGCTTGAACTCGGGCCAGCGGCCGGTGTCGTGCTGGGGGAACTCCTCGGGGTCGAGCTCCATCAGCCGCAGCAGTTCCGCGTAGAACTGCGGCTCGATCGCGCCGACGGCCACGAACCCGCCGTCCTTGCACTCGTAGGTCTCGTAGAAGTGGGCGCCGCTGTCGAGCAGGTTGGTCCCGGGCTCCCCCCACATCCCGATTCCCTTCATCGCCCAGATCATGGTCATCAGCACCGAGCTGCCCTCAACCATCGCCGCGTCGACGATCTGGCCCTGGCCGGAGGATCGCGCCTCAAGGATCCCGCACAGCACACCGAAGGCCAAAAGCATCCCACCGCCGCCGAAATCGCCAACCATGTTGAGCGGAAACATCGGCTTCTCCCCCGCCCGCTGGAACTGGCCCAGCGCCCCGGCCAGCGCGATGTAGTTGATGTCGTGCCCGGCGATCTCAGCCATCGGGCCGTCCTGTCCATAGCCGGTCATGCGCCCGTACACGAGGCCGGGGTTGCGGCTAAGCACCGGCTCGGGGCCGACCCCGAGCTTCTCCATCACGCCGGGCCGGAAGCCCTCGATCAAGCCGTCCGCCGACTCGGAGAGGCGCAGCACCATCTCCCGCCCGGCCTCGCTCTTGAGGTCGCAGCCTACGGAGGGTCGGCCTCGGTGGGTGTAGTTCCACGAGCCCGCGCCGAGCCCGCCGCCACCGCCTCCGACCCGCTCGAGGCGAATCACATCCGCGCCCATGTCGGCCAGCATCATCACCGCGAACGGTCCGGGGCCGATGCTGGCGATCTCGACGATCTTGACTCCGTGAAGCGGCCCCGCGACCGGTGCCCCCGGCATCAGGCTCAGCTCCCCCAGCGGCGGCGCAAAAAGGCGCCGATGTCGCCGACCGCTCGCGCCGAGTCCTCGAAGAGCCCGGCCTGGATCTGAAAGTCATGCCACATGCCGGGAAAGCGTTGCAGCTCGACCTCGACGCCGGCGGCCCAGGCGCGGTCGGCCCAGCGCAGCGAATCATCAAGCAGGATCTCGCGCTCACCGACCTGGAGCAGGGTCGGCGGCAGGCCGGCCAGGTCCGCATACAACGGCGAGACCCGCGGGTCGGTCAACGCCAGCGGTCCGGCGAACGACCGATAGCCGAACTGGAGCCACTCGCGCCGCAGGACCGCCTCCTGCCCCGCCCTGGTCGAGATGCTGGCACCGGAGAGGCTCAGGTCGGTCGCCGGGGAGACCAGGACCAGGGCCGCGGGCGCCGGCACGTCCATCTCCTGGATTGCGATCGCCGCGAGGATCGCGATCGCGGCTCCGGCTGAGTCGCCGCCGATCGCGACCCGGGCCGGGTCGTGACCGCGAGCGAGCATCGCCCGGTAGGCGCTGAAGCTGTCGTCCACGGCCGCCGGAAAAGGATGCTCGGGCGCGAGCCGATAGTCGGGCAGATAGACGTCGCCCTCGCAGGCAGCGGCAATATGGCCTCCGAGCCCAGAATGCCCTGAGGCACTACCGAGGACGAAGCCGCCACCGTGGACCCAGAGCAGGGCCGGCCGGCTTTCGGGATCGTCCCTCCCCCTCGAGACCCGCAGCATCGGAATCTGCGAGGAGCGCAACGGGCTCGTCTCGACGCCGCCGGCGCCGGGGCTCGTCTTGAGCATGAACCGCACGAAGGTTCGCTGGAACGCAACCGGGAACGGTGGGCCCACGAACGGGCGGTAGAACCAGCGCAGGAAGAGCCGATAGACGCGCTTGAGCAGTGACTGCGTCATCGCGGTCGAACACTAGATGACGACCGCGACAGGGCGCGGGCCACGCTGCGCCGGCCGTCAGAGGATTTCAACGAAGCCCACTGCCTGCAAACTACGCGGTGCGCGAATAGGATGCGCCGCAATGGTCCAGGTTGCGTTTTTTGCCGGCGCTGTCGGAGCCCTCGGCGGCGCGATCGCAGTGATCGCGCTACGCAACCCCTTCTACAGCGTGCTGGCCCTGGTCGTTCACCTCGTCGCGCTGGCCGGGCTCTTCCTGCTGCTCCATGCCGAGTTCATCGCGGCGGCGCAGATCGTCGTCTACGCGGGTGCCGTGATGGTCCTCTATGTATTCGTCGCAGCCTACGTCGGCAACGTCGACGAGCCGCTATGGGAGCCGATTCCGGGTCAGCGGATCATTGCTCCACTGCTCGGACTGGCGCTCTTCGTCGAGCTCAGCATCGCGGTCCTCGGCTCGGCCCTGAAGGCGATCGAGACGCGCGGTCCGGAGCTCGAGAACTCCTTCGGCAGCCCCGAGGCGATCGGCGAGCTGCTTCTGGAGGAATTCCTGATCGCCTTCGAGGCTGCCTCGATGCTGCTGCTTCTGGCGGCGGTGGGCGCCGTGGTGCTCGCCGCCAAGCGCCGCGACGAAGAGGGCGAGCGGGCCTGATGGACATCAGCTGGTATCTGGTGCTCTCCGCGCTGATGTTCGCGGTCGGCGCCGTCGGTGTGCTGATTCGACGCAGCCCGCTCGTGATCCTGCTCTGTCTCGAGATCATGCTGAACAGCGCCAACCTGGCCTTCCTCGCGTTCGCCCGCTCGCTCGGCAACGCCGACGGACAGATCATGGCGCTGATGGTGATGGTGGTCGCAGCCTGCGAGGTTGTCGTCGGGCTCGGCCTGATCGTCGCCATGTATCGCCGCCGGCTGCCGCTGGACGTCGACGAGGCCAGAGGTCTGCGCGGATGACTGCGACCACCTTCGGCTGGCTGATCCTCGCGTTCCCACTCGCGGGCGCGATCCTCACCGGCCTCACCTACAAGCTGACCAAGCCTGAGACCGCCGGCTGGATCGCGACAGGCGCAATCGGGCTCGCGTTCGCTTCGGCGGTCGCCGCTGCCGTCGACCTGCTCGGCAAGCCCGGCTCCGAGCGGGTCATCCCAGACACGCTCTACGACTACGGCGGCGCCGCCGAGATCCCCTTCGACCTCGGCATCCTCGTCGACCCGCTCAGCATCTTCATGGCCCTCGTCGTCAGCGGGGTCTCGACGATGATCCACGTCTACTCGGTCGGCTACATGGGGACCGACGAGGGCTACCACCGCTACTTCGCCTACCTCAACTTCTTCGTCTTCTCGATGTTGCTGTTGGTGCTCGCGGGCAACTTCGTCCTGCTGATCGTCGGCTGGGCTTTCGTCGGCTACGCGTCCTACGCGCTGGTCAGCTTCTGGTACCGCCGGACCACTGCGACCAACGCCGGCATGAAGGCCTTCGTGATCAACGTGATCGGCGACATCGGGCTGGTCTTCGCGGCGATCCTGATCATTCAGCAGCTCGGCGCGACCGAGTACCTGACCGTGTTCGAGACCGCCCCGGAGGTGTTCGACAGCGACGAGTGGACGATCGTCGCGATCTGCCTGTTGCTGATGGTCGGCGCCTTCGCCAAGTCCGCGCAGCTGCCGCTGCACACCTGGCTCCCGGACGCAATGGAGGGCCCGACCCCGGTCAGCTCACTGATCCACGCGGCGACGATGGTCACCGCCGGCGTCTACCTGATCGCGCGCGCCCACCCGCTCTTCGAACTGGCGCCGACGGCGGCCAACATCGCCGCCGGGATCGGCGCCGCGACCCTGTTCATCGCCGCGACGATCGCGATCGCGGTCAAGGACCTGAAGCGGATCATCGCCTACTCGACGATGAGCCAGGTCGGCTACATGATTATGGGCGTCTCGATCGGCGCCTACGGCGCCGGCCTCTTCCACCTGATGTCACACGCCTTCTTCAAGGCGCTGCTGTTCATGGCCGCGGGCTCGGTGATCTCGGCGATGGCGAACTTCCAGAACATCGACAAGATGGGCGGCTTCCGCAAGGCGCTGCCCTTCACCTTCCTGCTGATGACGATCGGGGCCCTGGCGCTGGCCGCCTTCCCCGGGACCTCGGGCTTCTTCAGCAAGGACGAGATCCTCGGCTACGCGATCGAGCGCGGCGGCTGGTACTGGGCCTGCGCGATTGCCGGCTACGCCGGAGCCTTCATCACCGCCTTCTACTCGTTCCGGATCGTCTTCCGGGTCTTCTACGGCGAGCCCTGCAAGGAGGCCAAGGAGCTCGAGGGCGGCCACCTTGCCCATCACGAGCCGGTCAACCCGCACACGTTCGAGCCCGAGGACACCGATGTCGGCTTCCCCGGCAAGGTCCACCACATCGCCGAACGGACCTGGCCGATGGCGGTAGGGATGGCGGTGCTCGGCTTCGGCGCCCTGTTCGGCGGCTACATCCAGGTGCCCGGGATCGACGCGACGCTCGAGAACTGGTTCGAGCCGGTGTTCGAGGCCTCGCCGCTGTACGCGATCGTGCCGCCGGTCGGCCAGGCTTGGCTCGGCCTCGCGGTCGGCAGCCTGATCAGCATCCTCGGCGTCAGCCTCGCCTACTACCTGTACATCGTCGCGCCCGGCTCGACCGACCGGATCCGCGAGCGCTTCAGCCGCACCCACCAGGTGCTCTTCAACAAGTACTACTTCGATGAGCTCCAGGACGCGCTGGTCGTGCGCCCGGTCCAGGCGGTCGGCCGCTTCGCCAACGACGTGGTCGAGCGCGTCGTCGTACAAGGCGTGGTCAACGTCGTCCGTGAGGGTGTGGTCGCCGTCGGCGGGGCGGTCAGGACCGCGCAGTCCGGCTTCGTCCGCTCCTACGCCCTGCTGGTGATCGCGGGCTTCGTCGCCCTCGCCCTCTACTTCTTGATCGCGGCGGCATGAGGAGCGTGAGCTGATGCTGAACGTGATCCTCTGGCTCCCTCTCGCGGTCGGTCTGGTCGGCTGGCTCGTGCCCCGACGCCTGACCGGCTGGGCCGCGGTCGCCGGCTCGCTGGTCAGCCTCGGGCTGGCGATCGGCCTGATCGCCGACTTCCAGACGGGCTCCGGTGCGATCCAGCACGCGGTCAGCGAGAGCTGGATCCCCGACCTCGGCGTTCGTTATGAGCTCGGCGTCGACGGGATCAGCCTCTTCCTGATCCTGCTCACCGCGATCGGCTGGCTCGCGGCCAACCTCTACTCGGCCTTCCAGGCTCCGGACCGGCCACGCAACTACTTCTTCCAGATGGGCCTGGCGCAGACCGCGGTCCTGGGCGCGTTCCTGGCCCAGGACCTGCTGCTGTTCGTCCTCTTCTTCGACCTGATGCTGATCCCGTTCTACCTGCTGCTGGGCGGCTGGGGCAGCGGCGACCGGATCGCGGCGACGATGAAGATGATCGTCTACACGCTGATCGGATCGCTGTTGATGCTGGTCGCCGCGATCGCCACCGCGGTGCTCGCCTCGGAGGCGCCCGGCGCGGCGCTGACCTTCAACATGCAGGCGCTCGCGCAGGCGCCGCTGGCGCTGGGCGACCAGCAGTGGATCTTCTGGTTCTTCGCGGCGGCCTTCCTGGTCAAGATGCCCGCCTTCCTCGTGCACGGCTGGATGGCCGACGCCTACAAGGCCTGCCCGCTGCCCGTGCTGGCGCTGCTCAGCGGCGTGCTCAGCAAGGTGGCCGCCTATGGCTTCCTGCGGATCGTGCTGCCGACCTTCCCCGACGCGACGATCCAGTACCAGGAGATCCTCCTGATCATCGGAGTGGTCTCGATCCTCTACGGCTCGGTGATGGCCTTCACCCAGACGAACATCCGCCTGATCGCGGGCTACTCCTCGATCGCTCAGCTCGGCTTCATCACGATCGGGATCTTTGCCCTGCGCCCAGATGGCGCCGATGGCGCGGTGATCCAGATGTTCAACCACGGGCTCGTCGTGCTGCCCCTGTTCTTCATCGCGGCGCTGCTCTATGACCGCTACGAAAGCGATGACATCCGCGAGATGGGCGGCATGGCGAGACGGGCGCCGGTGCTCGCGGTGCTCTTCGTGATCGTCGCGATGGCAACCCTGGCGATGCCCGGCTCGGCCAACTTCGTCGGCGAGTTCTACATCCTCGCCGGGGTCTTCGAGACCAAGGTGGCGCTTGCCCTGATCGCCGGGGTCGGGATCGCGCTGGCGGGCTACTACGCCCTGCGCCTGTTCCAGCAGACCATGCACAACCGCCTGCCCGAGGGCGCGATCTCACGCGACGTGAGCTGGCGCGAGGCGGCGGTGATCGCGCCGCTGGTGGCCTGCATCATCGCGATCGCGCTGTACCCGGCTTTGATCCTCGATCGGGGCGAGGCCTCGGCCACCGGCAGCGTCGAGGCGGTGGCGATCGCCGACTGCGGCGAGGGCGCGCTCGTGAATTCCAACACCGGCGAGGCCCAGGTCCTCGCCGACCCCGCCTGCCTCGAGCGCTACGGGATTGGCGAGGGTAGCGACGGGGACCAGCCGCCCGGCGAGCCGGATCAGACCACGGTCTCCCTTGGAGCCGGGCCGTGATCTTCGACGCCCCGGATATCGACTACGCCGGCCTCTCGCCGGTGATCGCCTTGACCGCCGGCTTGGTGGTGGTGCTGGTTGGCGGCCTGATCAGCGAGCGCGGCAATCGCTGGCTCTCCAGCGCCCTGACCCTGACCGCCCTGGGCACGGCAGCCGGGCTCCTGATCTGGCAGCTTGGCGAGCCCGACAAGGACTTGGTCTCGGGAGCGCTGCGCCTCGACGGCCTGGCGATCACCGCCGGGCTGATCTGCATCGCCGCCGCCGCGGCTGTGGTCCCACTGATGCTGCGCGACCCTGCCCCGGAGGAGGCGGGCTTCGGCGAGACCCACGTGCTGCTGCTCGGCTCGGTGCTCGGCATGGTCCTGCTCACTCAGGCCCAGAATCTGATCAGCTTCTTCGTCGCTTTCGAGCTGCTCTCGATCCCGCTCTACGTCCTCTGCGGCAGCCACCGCACCCGGCCGGGATCGCTGGAATCCGGCCTCAAGTATCTGATCGTCGGCTCGCTCGGCTCGGCCACCCTCCTGTACGGGCTGGCCTTCATCTACGGAGGCTCCGGATCGACCGACTTCGGTGCGATCGCCGAGGGCATCGCAGCCGGGGAGCTGGCCAGCGACAGCCTGATCCTCGTCGGCGTGGCCCTTTGCGCGGTCGGGCTCGCCTTCAAGGTCAGCGTCGCCCCCTTCCATCAGTGGACGCCCGACGTCTACCAAGGGGCCCCGACACCGGTGACCGCGTTTATGGCGGTCGCCACCAAGGCCGCCGCCTTCGCCGTCTTCGCCCGCTTCTTCATCGTCGCCCTCGAGCCCTCGACCGCCGACTGGCAGCCAGCCCTGGCCGCGATTGCCGCGCTCTCGATCATCGTCGGCAACGTCGGCGCCCTCGGTCAAGGTTCGTTGAAGCGGATGCTCGGCTACTCGGGCATCGCGCAGGGTGGCTACATGCTGGTCGGCCTGCTCGTCGCCAGCGAGATCGGCACGAGCGCCTTGATCTTCTACCTCGGCGCCTACACGTTGATGAACCTGGCCGCGTTCAGCGTGATCACGATCCGCGAGCGTGAGACACCTTTCGGCGACGACATCAGCTCCGTCGAGGGGCTCGGCCGCAACCGGCCCTCGCTCGCCTGGCCGCTGACGATCGCGATGCTGGCGCTCGCGGGCCTACCGGGCACCGCGGGCTTCATCGGCAAGCTGTTCCTGGTCGAGGCTGCGGTTGACGGCAACTACATCTGGCTCGCAGTGATGATCGCGATCGGCTCGATGATCTCGCTCGCCTACTACCTGCGCGTGATCGCGGCCGTGTGGATGCAGCCGACCCCGAAGCGGATGCCGGCGATCGCGGGGGCCGCGCCGGAGGCCGACGGCGAAGCTGCGCTCGCCGCGGGCCCCACGGCGGCCGGCAGCGCGGTGCGCGGCGGGCCCAGTGGCGGCCGCTGTGTCCCGGTCCTCGCCGTGATCCTGATCGCTGCCGGGGCGACGATCGTCTTCGGCGTCTACCCGGATCCGTTGGTCGACTTCGCCGACCACGCCGGGCGCGCCCTGTTCGGCTGAGCCGGGGCCCGGAACCCCGCGATGGAAGCGGCCCAGATCGCAGGCACCGTGGTCTTCGCGGTCTCCGGCGTGCTCGCCGTCGCCGGGCGGCGCCTCGACTGGTTCGGCGCGATCACGGTAGGCATGGTCACCGCGATCGGCGGCGGCACGGTCCGCGGGCTGATTCTCGGCGTCACCCCCTCTTCTGGATCGAGGACACGGTCTACCTCTACGCGGCGCTGGCCGGCGCGGCCGCGGCGATCCCTCTGGCGATCGCGATACAGCGCAGACCGGCGGGCCGGATGGAGGCGCTCGTGCAGCTCGCCGACGCTCTCGGCTTGGCCCTGTTCGCGGTGGTCGGTGCCAAGATCGCGCTCGACCTCGGCTTCAGCCCGGCGGTGGCGGTGATCTCAGCCTTGATCAGCGGCGCGGGCGGCGGCGTGATCCGCGACCTGCTCGCCGGCCGAACCCCCCCCCCTGCTGATGCGCGGCGGCGAGATCTACGCGACCGCGGCGATCGCCGGGGCCGTCCTGTTCGTCGCGCTGGCCGAGTTGACCCGCATCCCGGACTGAATCTCCGGCGCTCTGGCGATCATGGTGATCGCCGCCCTGAGGGTGCTCGGCATGCGCCGGGGCTGGCGCCTGCCGACCTTGGGTGCGAGCTAGGCCGGCGAGCCGGCCGTCACGAACCCGCGCCGCCGCCGACAAGCATCCTGGGTGCGGTCTCCTTGAGGACCTCGAGCACGGCGTCGACGGCCACCGGGCGCTGACCCTCGTTGCTGGTCAGGGCGACCACCTGGCGCACCGGCGCGCAGTCCTTGAGGCTGCGCACGACAACGTCATCGCGCACGCCTTGAAGCGCCAGCTCGGGAACGAGGCTGACGCCTACCCCGGCTGCGACGAACCCCTGGATCGCGGCGTAGTCCTCGTGCTCGATCGCTACGCGCGGGCTGAAGCCGGCGGCCATGCAGGCACCGGTCACAACATCGGCGTCGGGACAGGGGGAGGCGTCCATCAGCCAGCTCTCCTCCGCGAGGTCGGTCAGGCACAGGTTCTTGCGCTTTGCCAGCCGGTGGCCAACCGGCAGCACCGCGTACATCGGGTCGTCGAGTACGTGCACCCGATGCAGACCCTGATGCCTACCCGCGGGCTCCAGTCCACTCTCGACAACCAGCGCGATATCGATCTCGGCGCCCCGCAGCCGCTCCTCGAAGCGGTCGGGCGCGGCGATGGTCAGGAGCAACTCGACCTCCGGGTGGCGCTCGCGGAAGATCGCGGTCGCGGCCGGGATCAGCGAGGAGCCTCCGGTGGGGAACGACTCGAGCCGCACTCGTCCGCCACGCAGGCCCGCGATCGCCTCGAGCTCGGCCTCGGCCCCCTCGACCCGGGCGAAGATCAGCTCGGTGTGGCGCAGCAGGGCCTCACCAGCGCTGGTCAGCCGGATGCCCTTCGGCGTACGGTCCAGCAGGCGGCTGCCCGCCTGCTCCTCGAGCACCGAGATCTGCTGCGAGACGGCGGGCTGCGTGTAGGAGAGCGCGCTCGCGGCGGCCGAGAACGACCCGAGCTGGGCGACCTCCCGGAAGGTCGTCAGGCGCTTCAGATCGAACATCACAGGAATTTATAGCAGGTCGGCAATTCGTTATTTGACCTTATCTCCGTCTGAAGGGACACTGGCCCGGACCTCAGATAACGACGCAGAGGAGATGAGATGAGTACAGCGACGAAGATCATGATCCGGCCCGCGAAACGAAACGACGCCGACGCGCTGCGTCGACTCGCCGAGCGCGACTCGACGCCGCTGGATTCGGACACCTACCTGATTGCCGAGGTCGGCGGCTCCCCGCGGGCAGCGATCGGGCGGAGGAGAGGCACCGTTATCGCCGATCCCTTCGAGCCGACGGCGGACCTCGTCGCAATGCTCGAGCTGGCTCAACCTTGGCAGGGCTGAGCCCCCGGCCGCGGCCTCCACGTCAGCGGCTCGCCGACGCCCCTGCCGGCGATAGGCTGCGGCCCGATGCGAGGGGTGGAGGTCGGAGAGACCGTCGCTTTTCTGGCCAGCCCGGGTGGGGCGTTCATCACCGGGACAGCGGTCCTCATCGACGGTGGAGTCGATGCCTGGGGCCTCGCCGAGCGCCCTCCCGAGCCCGCCTACTAGTCGGGTGTTGCACAACGTTGTCGGGGAAATGGCGGGTGCCGGGCGACGCCAGGCGAGGACGCAGGGAGCCCTCGTAGCAGCGCTACGTGGGCGACCGAGGACGATGGATGGCGTCGAGCCGGTGCCGCCAGTTTCGGGTGCAACGTTGGGTTACACCCGACTAGATCAAGACGCTCCCCAGCTGCCGCCCCGGGGAGCCGTCAATCCTCGAAGCGCTCGAAGCGGAGCTCGCGCTCGGCCTCCTCGATCGGAAAGTCATTAATGCTGGCCTCGCGGCGACGCATCAGCCCCGACCCCTCCTCGAACTCCCACTGCTCGTTGCCGTGACTGCGCCACCACTGCCCGCCGGCATCGTGGCTCTCATACTTGAAGCGCACGGAAATACGGTTACCGGTGAAGGCCCAGAGCTCCTTGCGCAGCCGGTAGTCGAGCTCTCGCTCCCACTTCTCGCGCAGGAACTCCACGATCGCAGCCCGCCCCTCGAGGAAGCGGTCGCGGTTGCGCCACACCGAGTCCGCGGTGTAGGCGCGGGAGACGCGCTCGGGATCACGGGTGTTCCAGGCATCCTCGGCAGCCTGGACCTTGGCCCGCGCCGAGCGCTCGTCGAAGGGCGGCAGGATTGGCGCGGGTGCTTGCGGCTCGCTCAAGGGATCTCCCCGAGAAAGCGTACTCCTAGGGTGAGGGCGGCTGAAGCACGTAGACCTTGAGCAGCGTCTCGTGCACGGTCCAGACGGTCTCCGCGCCCGCGGGCAGGACACAGACATCGCCGGGGCCGACCTCATACGCGCTGCCCTGATGCTCGATCGTGGCTCGGCCCTCCAGCACCACGAAGCTCTCGTCGACCTCGAGGTCGCGGAAGCGGCCCGGCTCGCAACGCCACATCCCCGTCAAGGTGCCGTCGCTCCACCCGCCGATCGGACGGTCACTCGTCTCGGGCGAGCCCTCGATCACCAGCTCGGCGTCGAGCGGATCGGACTCATACTCCCCACCCGCGCTCGGGGCGACGACGATCTGGCGCCCAGCGCTCACCGGCCCACCGCGGCGCTCAGGCGGCGGCGCAGGCGGCCGTTGTCACGCAGCACCTCGGTCGCGCAGTTGCGCCCGTTGGCCCCGCTGACGCCGCCGCCGGGATGGGTGCCGGCGCCACAGAGGTAGAGGTCGCGGACCGGCGTCCGGTAGTCGGCGTGGCCGCGGACCGGGCGCAGGGTGAAGAGTTGGTCGAAGGCCATGTCGCCGTGCAGCGCGTGGCCACCGGTCGGATACAGGAGCCGCTCCAGGTCAAGCGGGCTGAGGACCTGGCGCTCGACGATCGAGTCGGCCAGCCCGGGCATGTAGCCCTCGAGGCGCGCGACCGCCTGGTCGGCGACGCCCTCCTTGATCTCGTCCCAGTGGCCGCCGGCCAGACCGTAGGGCTGGGAGTTGATGTCGATCGTGATCACATGATCCCCCTCGGGCGCGAGGCCGGCGTCGTGGACGGTCGGGATGCAGACCTCGGTGTGGGGGTCGCTGCCGAGCTCGCCGACCCGGGCTTGGTCCTGAGCGCGGTCCATGCCGGCGATGAACGGCCCAAACTCCATGATCCCGCCGTGGTAGGGCTGCAGGCCGGCGGGCATCCCGGTCACCTCGGGCAGGCGGCTGACTCCGAGGTTGATCTTGACGCTGGTGCCCTGGCTGCGATAGGCACCCACAGCGGCGCGGAACTCCGGCTCGAGATCGCCCTCGTCCAACAGGCCGAGGAAGGTGCGCTTGGGATCGGCGTTGGAGAGGACCCGCTCGGAACGGATCGTCTCGCCGTCGGTGAGGCGCACGCCGGCCGCCCGGCCGCCCTCAACGATCACCCGCTCGACCTCGGCCCCGGTCGAAGGCTCATACAAGGCGCCGCCCTCCAATCGCGACTGCGAACAGGTCGTTGACATTGGTATGAGTCGGACCGGTAATGACCGCGTCCTCGAGGCCGGCGAAGGCCTCTCCGGACGTGTGCTCCGCGAGCGCGCTGCGAACGTCTACGCCGGCGCCGGCGGCCCGCGCCAAGGTCTGGCCGTCGACGACGGCCCCGGCGGCGTCGCCGCCACCGTCGCCGCCGTCGGTATCCAGAAAGACCGCGGCTACCTCCAGGCCGGAGATCCGGCAGGCTGCTGCGAGCGCGGCCTCGCGGTTCGGGCCGCCGCGGCCGAACTGGACGTCGTCATCGAGCCGGACCGTGCTCTCACCGCCGCAGCCAAGCAGCACGGCGGGCGGTGGGAAGGGTCGGCCCAGCGTCGCGCTCTCGGCGGCGATCTGGCCGATCATTCCGCCGAGTGCGACGGCGTCGGCCTCGAGTCCCGTACCGAGCACGATCGGCTCGGCGCCGCCCAGCGCGGCTTCGGCGCTCATCGCCTCACAGGCGGCCTCGCCGGTGACGAGCAGCTCCGACTGGATGTGGACGCCGGAAAGGTCGGGCTCGAAGCGCCGCGGGTCGGTCAGCGTGTCACGGATCGATGCCGGCATGGAATCCCAGAGGCCGTAGGCTCGGAGGACCTCGATCGCGTCACGAGCCGAGCTGCGGTTCGGCACGGTTGGATCGGTGATCGCATCGAGCAGGTCGCCGGCCACGTCGGAGACGGTGAGGTTGATGATCCGGGCCCGCCGCGCCGCGTGAGCGAGCCGGCCACCCTTGATCGCGGAGACCTGCTTGCGGACGGTGTTGACTTCGGTGATCGGCATCCCGACCGAGAGCAGCTGACGATGCAGCTCGGCCTTCTCGGCGTGCGAGACGCCCTCCGGGGGCAGACTGGCGAGGGCCGAGCTGCCGCCCGTAAAGCAGGCGAGAAGGACGTCCCGGTCCGTCAGCTCCGAGGCGGTCAAGAGCAGCACGCGGGCTGCCGCGTGGCTCCGGGAGTCGGGAATCGGGTGCGAGGCTTCGACCACCTGGACCTTCCTCAGGACCGGGCCGGCGGCGTGCCTTACGACAACCACGCCGCCGCTCAGCCGCTCACCGAGCGCCCGCTCCAACGCCGCCGCGATCGTCAACGTGGCCTTGCCCGAGCCAAGCAGTACGACCCGGCCCTCCGGATGCAGCTTGTAGTGCTCGCCGGCCACGTGGAAGCCGGTGCCATTGAGCGAGACCTGCTCGGCGACGACCCCCGCTGGGTCGCAGGCGCCCAGGCCCGTGCGAGCAAGCCGCAGCGCCAGCGATCGAGGCCCGTGCGCCCCGTGGGTGAGCAGCGAGCCGTAGTTACGAATCTCGGGAGCGGCGAGCGCTGGAGGCGAATCCTCAACGCTGCTCGACTCCCCCATGCCGGTCGCGGAGTCCACGATCTAGGCGACCGCCTTGGCGGCGAACACATCGCCGGGATACCGAGCGCTCTCGCCGAGCTCCTCTTCGATCGCGATCAGGCGGTTGTACTTCGCCGTGCGCTCGCCGCGAACCGGGGCGCCGGTTTTGATCTGGCCCGCGTTCAAGGCGACCGCCAGGTCGGCGATCATCGGATCCTCGGTCTCACCGGAGCGCTCGGAGACGACCACGGTGTAGCCGGCGCGATGAGCCATCTCGGCGGCGTCGAGCGCCTCCGAGAGGGTGCCAATCTGGTTCACCTTCCACAGCAGCGAGTTGGCGGCGCCGATCTCGAGCCCACGGCTGAGCCGCTCGGGGTTGGTCGTAAAGAGATCGTCGCCGACGATCTGGATGCCGCTCACCCTGGTCAGCTCCGCGAATCCCTCGTAGTCCTCCTCGTCGAGGGGGTCTTCGATCGTGACCACATCGAAGGTGTCGATCAGGCTCCGGTAGAGCTCGATCATCGCCTCGGTGTCGCGGCTCTCGCCGGCCAGGTCGTACAGGCCGCTGTCAGCGTCGTAGTAGTGCGCGGCGGCGCAGTCGAGGCCGTAGCGGAAGCGGCCGTTGTGGCCGGCGTCGTCGACGGCCTCGTGCAACAGCTCCAGTGCCTCGACCGGGTGTGAGATCGGCGGCGCGAACCCACCCTCGTCGCCGGTGTTGAGCGCCACCTTGCCGTACTTGTGGAGCAGGTTCTCGGCCAGGGCGAGGTTGACCTCGGTCGAGATCTGCAGGGCCTCGATGATCGAGTCGGCGCCGACCGGCAGGCAGATGAACTCCTGGAAGTCGAGATCGTTGGATGCGTGCTTGCCGCCGTTGATTAGGTTCACCAGCGGCACCGGCAGGACGTGGCCGTTGGCGTTCAGATGGGAGTAGAGCGGCACGCCATGGTGGGCGGCGGCACCCCGGGCGGCGGCGAGGGAGACACCGAGCAGGGCATTCGCTCCGAGGCGGCCCTTGTCCTTGGTTCCATCGGTGGCGACCAGCCAGGCGTCGAGCGCCCGCTGCGGCGGTAGCTCGTTGCCGACGAGGCCGGCGGCGAGCTCACCGTTGACTCCCTGAACCGCGCCCAGCACCCCGTAGCCGCCGAAGCGGTCGCCTCCATCACGAAGCTCGACGGCCTCGTTCGCGCCGGTCGAGCGACCGGAGGGCACGTCGGCCGTGCATACGGTGGTGTTGTCGAGCTCCAGCTCGACCTGGACCGTCGGCAGTCCACGGCAGTCGAGCACCTCCCTCGCCTTGAGGGCGGTAACCGTGGGTCGGCTCATGCGATCGTCTCCTCCTGCGCCTTCAGCGCCTTGCTTAGGTTTGCGGCCGCGTCGTTGAGGTGAACCCGGAAGCGCTCCTCGGCCTGTTGCAGCCTGTGGTGCAGCAGCGGCTCGAGCAGTTCACGATGCTCAGCGGCGACCTCTGACGGGTGGTTGTAGTGGGGGCGCAGTTGCGCCATGCAAAGGAGAATCTCCGACTGGACCGTGGCGAAGCTGCGAGAAAGCCGCTCCGAGCCCGTGGCATCGATGATCGCCCGATGGAAATCCATGTCGGGGTCGACGACGCTGCGCCAGGGAGCGTTGTCGTCGATCGCGTTGAGCCGCTCGACCGCGCGGGCGGCCGCGTCGAGCGGGCGCTCCTGGAGCACGACCAGCCGTACGGCCTCGAGCTCCAAGGCCGCTCGGAGCTTGAAGATATCGTTGATCGCATCGGCGTCGAGTACAGCCAGCTGCACGCCTCGATTGGGCAAACGATGCAGCAGACCTTCGCCAATCAGAATCTGCGAGGCGGCGCGAAACGTATGTCGCGCAACTCCGAGCCGCTCAGCGAACTCGGTCTCCTTCAGTCGCGCGCCCGGCTCGAGCCCGCCATCGAGAATCAACTGCCGCAGGGCGTCGGCCGCAGCCTCGACGGTTGAGACCGTCTTCAGCTCGATCTCCGGAGGCGCCTGCTCGCGAGGTTCGTCGCCCTCTGTTGCGTCGAGACGCTTTGTCATGGTGTTGTATTGTTCCACAATTCGACCATAGCACACACTCCTGTGATCCTGATCGGCGACGGCATGGGAGCCTCGCAGCGCACTGCGGCTCAGTTGGCGGGCTACGGCTACGACGAGATCCAGCCGATGGACTCGCTCGACTACGGTGGCGCGCTAGCGACGCATTCCCTGGCTCCGATCACCGACTCGGCCGCTTCGGCGACCGCGATGGCGACCGGGGTCAAGACCCACAACGACTTCGCCGGCGTTGATGCCGACGGCAACGATCTGAAGAACCTGGTCGAGTCGGCCAAGGATGCCGGCAAGTCGACGGGCTTGATCTCCGACCACGACATCACCAACGCGACGATGGCCGGGTTCGGGGCGCACGTCAAGAACCGCGATCACAAGAAGGAGATCGCCCGCCAGTTCGCGCAGGAGATCCAGCCTGACGTGATGTTTGGCGGTCGGGAGAAGCTCTGGTACAGGCCTCAGGACGAGGACAAGATTCCCGACATCTTCGACGACGACGCGAACAACGGCAACGAGAACCTCGCCAAGCACTTGCAGGACGACGGCTATGAGTACGCCTATGACCGCGACACAGTCGCCGCGCTCAAGGGGCCGAAAGCGATCGGCATCGTCCAGGACGACGCGTATTTCATCAAGCACGAGGTCGAGGACTACGACCGCAAGAACGATCCGAACCATGTGCCCGAGGAGGATCTGGTCGCCAAGGCGCTGGAGATCCTCGGTCAGAACCCGAACGGATTCTTCCTCGCGATCGAGGTCGACGAGCTCGACGACGCCGGCCACGAGCACGACGGTGTCGCCACGATCCAGATGGGCAAGCTCATGAACCGGATCACGCAGACGGTCGAGAAGTACCGGGAATCCGATCCGAATGTGCTGTTCGCCGTCACCGCCGATCACGAGACCGGCGGGATGACGGTCGAGGGCAAGAACGCCAAGCCGGGCAAGAGCGGCCCGGACGGCAACGTGCCCGACTTCGGGATTCCGCGCAACGTGCCGCTCCCCGGGGGCGAGACGCCGAAGCGCTGGGGACCGTTCAAGGTCGCCGGTAGCACGGACCAGTTCAAGGTGGACTGGACCACGCCGGCGCACACCGGCACGCAGGTGCCGATCACCGCATCCGGACCGAGCGCCGAGCGGCTCTCGGGTGTCCATGACAACACCTACCTCCACGAGGTAGCCCTGGACGTCCTCAACGAGGGCTCCTAGGGCAAGACGGCCTCCTCTACCTCTAAGAGGAAGAGGAGACACGACGCGAAGGGCGCGCTCCGGCGGGCTAAGCAGGGGCGCGGCGCGACCCCCTACGTCCCCGTCAGCATGGGGCGCCCGGCTGAGCCCGCACTCGTTCTCCCTTGATCCCGATCACCCTGACCATCATCGCCGCCACCTGGGCGGGACTCGCCGCCGAGCATCGGTCGCCAGGCCGAGCGGCGAACGCCTCGCGACGAGCGCTGCTGTTCTCGCTCTACGTGTTCCTGCCGCCGCTGGTCTTCCTGAACCTGGCCCGGGCGGAGCTCGACTCCGACTTCGCGATCGGGATTGCGCTGGCCCTCCTGGTGGTGGCGATCTGCGCTGCGCTGGCGCTGGCGGTCGGCGACCGACTGCTGGGCCTTCGCAGGGATCAGACGGGAGCCCTGATGGCCTGCCTGCTGGTCGCCAACACCGGCTATCTGGGGCTGCCTCTCGTCGCCGCGACCCTCGGCTTCGATCGTCTTGGCGAGGCCGTCGCCTTCGACGTGCTCGTCAGTGGCACCGGGCTGCTACTCGGTGCCTTCGCCGTCGGCGCGGCGTTCGGAACACGGGCCGGCGAGGGGCCGCGCGAGAGGGCAGCCGCCTTCTTCACCCGCAACATCCCGCTCTACGCCGCGGCGCTGGCGCTGATCGCCCCGGATGTCCTGGCGCCGGACTGGGCCGTGGATGCCTCACGCGTAGCGGTCGTCGCCCTGCTTCCGGTCGGCTTCTTCGCGGTTGGCGCGGCCCTTGCGGAGGATGCCGACAGCGGCGCCGTCGGGCTGCCACCGAAGCTCAGTGGACCGGTGCTCGCGGGCGTCGGGATCAAGCTGGCGCTGATGCCGGCGCTGCTGTTCTTGTTCGCCGCGCCGCTGATCGATCTGCCCACCACCTTCCTGGTCCTCGCGGCGATGCCGGCCGGCCTCAGCGCGATGATCGTCGCCCACGCTTACGGGCTCGACCTGCGAATCACCGCCGGGATCGTCACCTGGACGACGGCGATCGTGGTGCCGGTAGCGCTCGTCGCATCGCTCCTCTAGCCGGGCCGCACAGCCGGAGTTAGGCTTGAGCCGATGCTGCACCACGTCTCGATCGAGGTCTTCCCCGCCGATGCCGAACGCTGGGGAGAGCTGCTGGGCCTGATCGGCTACGAGCGGATCGAGGCACCGGCCGTTTTCGAGGGACGGCTCCCGTGGTACGAGCGCGCCGGCACCCAGGTGCATCTGATCCCCACCGCAGGGGCCACCGCGCCGCCACTC
>CAXMST010000099.1:0-69047 GCA_964196325.1 uncultured Acidimicrobiia bacterium | reverse complement strand
TTACGACCGCGACACCGCCGAGCTGATGCTCTACAAGGGTCTCGCGTTCCGGGCGATGCACAGCCACGGCCGCGCCCTGAACGGCCTCCTGCCGCGGGCCGTCCCCGACGTCGCCGACTACGCGATCAGGGAGGGAGAGTTCACGGCCGGCTCGACGATCGGCTGGAACTTCGGCGACGGCCACTTCCACAACGAGCAGCTGCTCGCAGCGGTCCAGGAGCAGCTCGATCTCGACGAGGGCGACCTCCGGATCATCACGCTGGAGTCGCAGCCGGTCCAGATCCAGCGGCAGAAGTACCGGATCTTCGACGCGCAGGTCGGCCTGCTCGAGGAGGGCTGGGTCAACGTCGCGGACATGCGCGAGCGCCTACCCTGGCTCGATGAGAACTGGGGCAACTTCCCGGTCGAGGTCACCTACCGGGCGCCCAGCGCGGAGGTCGCCGACGAGTCGGCTGAGGGCACTCCGACGCCGGCCTGAACGGCCGAGCGCGGCGCGATGAGCGACGCCGTAGTTGTCGGCTCGGGCCCCAACGGGCTGGCCGGGGCGGTCGCGCTCGCGCAGGCCGGCCTCTCGGTCAATGTGCTCGAGGCCGAGGAGACGATCGGGGGCGGTACCCGGACCAGCGAGCTGACCGTTCCCGGGCTGCTGCACGACCACTGCTCAGCCGTGCACCCGATGGCGATGTGTTCGCCGTTCCTGAGCTCGCTCGGGCTCGAGCGGCACGGGCTCGAGTGGTGCCTTCCCGAGGTTGACCTGGCGCACCCTCTCGACGACGGGCGCGCCGGCGTGATGGTCCGCTCGCTGCCGGCGACGGTCGCTGGGCTGGGCCCCGACGGCAGTCGCTGGGGGCGCCTCTTCGCCGGCCCGTCCAGCGGCTTCGAGGCGCTCAACGATGAGCTCGTCGAGCCGCTTCTGCACCTGCCGCGGCACCCGCTGCGGTTGGCGCGCTTCGGAATCCCCGCGGCCGCACCCGCGACCTGGCTGACCCGCGGCTTCCGCACCCCGGAGGCCAAGGCGCTATTCGGCGGCGTCGCCGCGCACGCTTTCAGCCCACTCAACCGACCGATGAGCTCGGCCGTCGGAATGGCGCTGATCAGTGCCGGCCACCACAGCGGCTGGCCGGTAGCCAAGGGCGGCTCCCGGGCGATCACCGACGCCCTCGCCGCCTCGTTGCGCTCCCGAGGGGGGGTTATCGAGACCGGCGTTCGCGTCCGTTCGCTGGAGGAGCTCGGGGACCCCGACGTGGTCCTGCTCGATCTCGCACCGGCCGGCGTCGCCGCGATCGCGGGCGAGGCCCTACCGGCCCGGGTGGCCCGGGCCTACCGCCGCTACAAGCACGGTCCCGGCGCGTTCAAGCTCGACCTTGCGGTCCAGGGAGGGGTGCCCTGGAGCAACGAAGCCGCTCGCAAGGCCGGCACGGTGCACGTGATCGGGGAGTTGGCAGAGCTGGTCGGGGCCGAGCGGGAGATCAACCGCGGGCGGATGCCGGAGCGGCCCTTCGTCCTCGTCGGGCAGCAGTACCTCGCCGATCCCAGCCGCTCCGCCGGTGAGCCCGATCTGCACCCGATCTGGGCCTACGCCCACGTGCCCTCCGGCTACGGCGGCGACGCCACCGAAGCGATCCTGGCCCAGATCGAGCGCTTCGCGCCCGGGCTGCGGGAGCGGGTCGTTGCGAGCGTCAGCCGCAAGGCGGGCGAGTTCGCGGCCTACAACGCGAACTACATCGGCGGCGACATCATCACCGGCGCGAACGGCCCCGTGCAGCTCGGAATCCGGCCGCGGTTGGCGCTCGACCCCTACGCGACGGGGATCCCCGGTGTCTACATCTGCTCCGCCGCGACGCCTCCGGGTGCCGGCGTGCACGGAATGGGCGGCCACAACGCCGCCCGCTCAGCGCTGAAGCGGCTCTGAGGCTGGACCCGAGCCCCAGAAGCCGAACGCGAAGCCGGGGCCGGCGCGGAGGCAACCGGTAAAAGCGACGAGGCCGCCGCCCCGGATGGAGCGGCGGCCTCGCCGTGGTGCGGTCGGTCAACGAAACTGCGCTATCGATGGTCGAGCGGGACTGCTCCCAACCACGCTGTCTCGCCGGTGCCCGGGGGGTATTCGCCGGGCGGCCCGCAGCCGCCTAGCGGCCCATCACCTCCAGAGTCCCGAAAATCAACTCACTCAACTAGGACCACCTCCTTTCTCTGGTCCTCCGATTGAATCAGACCCGGCAGTCGGCCCGTCGGCCCCCTGCTTGCCCCGAACCGAGCAGGGCCGGCCGGCCGGCGAGGTCTACTCGGGTGACTCATCTCCAAGCCCCGCTGAGGGAGCGTCCGGTGCGGCGCCGTTCTCGTCCGCGGGCAGCTCCGGATCAGTCTCGAGCTCGATCTCGATCTCGTCCTCCACGACCAGGGCGAGGGCGCTGATCCGATCCTCGTCCTTCATGTTCATCACGCGCACGCCCTGCGTGGCCCGGCCCATCTGCGAGATCCCCTTCGCCGAGGTCCGCTGAACCATCCCGTTCTGGGAGATGAACAGGAGTTGCTCGTGCTCGCGCACGATCAGGGCGCCGGCCAGGCCGCCTTTCTTCTCAGTCAGCTTCGCGGTCAGCACGCCCTTGGTACCGCGCCCCTTGACCGGGTACTCGACGATCGCCGTGCGCTTTCCGTAGCCATTCTCGGTCACCACGAACAGCTCGGTGTCCTCACGGGCCACGTCCATCGCGAGCACCCGGTTCTCCTCGCCGTCGATCTTGGCCGAGACGTTCATGCCCTTGACCCCTGAGGTGTCACGGCCCATCGAGCGCACGGCCGATTCGCTGAACCGCGAGGCATGGCCCGAGCGTGAGATCAGCAGCAGGTCCTCGTCACCGTTGGTGAGCCTCACCTGGACAAGCTCGTCGTCCTCGCGAACCTTGATCGCGATGATCCCGTCGGCGCGAATCGGGGTGTTGTACTTCGGGAACTCGGTCTTCTTGACCAGTCCCTTGGCCGTCGCGAAGGCCAGGTACTTGCCCTCACTGAAATCACGGGTGGGGATCACGGCCATTACCCGCTCGCCGTCGTTGAGCGGAAGCACGTTGACCAGAGCCTTACCGCGCGCGGTTCGCGACCCCTCCGGCAGCTCGTAGACCTTGAGGCGATAGACCTTGCCGCGGTTGGTGAAGAACAGCAGGAAGTCGTGCGTCGAGCAGATGTGGAGGTGCTCGATGTAGTCCCCCTCCTTGAGGTCCATGCCGGTCACGCCCTTGCCGCCGCGGTGCTGCTGGCGGTAGGTGGCCAACGGCAGCCGCTTGGCGTAGCCCGAGGCGGTCAGCGAGATCACCATCTGCTGGTCGGCGATCATGTCCTCGATATCGACCTCGCCCTCAGCCAGGGCGATCTCGGTCCTGCGCTCGTCTCCGTAGCGCTCGGCGACCTCGGCCAGCTCATCGCGGATCAGGCCGTCGATCAGGCTCTCCTCGCCAAGAATCGTGCGCAGCTCCTTGATCTTGGCCATCAACTCGCCGTGCTCGGCCCGGACCTTGTCCGTCTCCAGCGCCGTGAGTCTCTGTAGCCGCATGTCGAGGATCGCCTGGGCCTGGATCTCCGAGAGGCCGAACTGCTCCATGAGCCCGGACCGCGCGGCGTCGGCGTCGGCGGAAGCGCGGATCAACGCGATCACCGCGTCGAGGTTGTCCAGTGCGACGAGCAGACCCTCGAGCACATGCGCCCTTGCCTCGGCCTGCCGCAGCCTGTACTGGGTCCGTCGGGTGACGACATCCCGCTGGTGGGCAACGTAGTGGCGGATCAGGTCACGCAGCGAGAGCGTCTTTGGCACGTTGTCGACCAGCGCCACCGCGTTGACGCCGAAGGTCGCCTGCATCTGCGAGTGCTTGTAGAGCTTGTTGAGCACGATCCGAGGCATCGCATCGCGCTTGCACTCGATCACCAGCCGCATTCCGGAGCGGTCGGATTCATCCCGAAGATCAGATATCTCGGAGATCTTCTTGTCGCGAACGAGGTCGGCGATCTTCTGGATCAGGCCACCGTCTCCACCCTTCTTGACCATGAAGGGGAGCTCGGTGACGATGATCGCCTCCTTGCCCGCCCTGAGCGGTTCGATGTGGACGCGCGCGCGGACGCGGACGCTGCCGCGGCCCGAGCGATAGGCCTCGCGGATTCCCTCCGAGCCCATGATCAGGCCGCCGCCGGGAAAATCGGGGCCGGTGACGTGCTGCATCAGGCCCTCGGTGTCGATCGCGGGATCATCGAGGTAGGCGTTGACGGCGGCGGTCACCTCGCGCAGGTTGTGAGGCGGGATGTTGGTTGCCATCCCAACCGCGATCCCCGATGAGCCGTTGACCAAAAGATTCGGAAAGCGAGCGGGCAGCACCCTCGGCTCGGTACTCGACTCGTCGTAGTTGGGGACGAAATCGACGGTCTCCGACTCGATGTCCCGCAGCATCTCCGTCGCGAGCCGAGTCAGACGCGCCTCGGTGTACCGCATCGCTGCGGCCGGGTCGTCATCGATTGAGCCAAAGTTGCCCTGCCCGTCGACCAGTGGGTAGCGCAGGCTGAACTCCTGCGCCATTCGCACAAGCGCATCGTAGATCGCGCTATCGCCGTGCGGGTGGTACTTGCCCATCACGTCGCCGACGATGTAGGCGCATTTGCGGTAGGCGCGGGTCGGCTGCAGACCGAGATCCTGCATCGCGTACAGGACCCGGCGGTGGACCGGCTTGAGCCCGTCGCGCACGTCGGGCAGCGCGCGCCCGACGATCACGCTCATTGCGTAGTCGAGATACGACGAACGCATCTCGGTGATCAACTCGCGCTCCTCGATGTTGCCGCCGGAAAGCAGCTCGCTCGAACCCTCCATCTAGATCACTGGTTCCGAATAGCCGCGCCCGCGGGGGCGGTCGATGTGGCCTGTTTCAGACATCGAGCACACCGACATCCTTGGCGTGCCGCTGGATGAACTCCTTGCGCGGCTCGACCTTGTCGCCCATCAGATCGCTGAATACGCGCTCGGCCGCGGCAGCGTCCTCGATCCGCACCCGCTGCAGGGTCCGCGACGCGGGGTCCATGGTGGTCTCGCGAAGCTGGTCGGCGTTCATCTCACCGAGACCCTTGAAGCGCTGCAGGCGAACCCCTTCCTTGGCCAGGTCGAGCACAGCCCGGCGCAAGGCACCGAAGGAATCGGGGCTCCGGCGCTTCTGGCCCAGCCCAATCTCGAACGGGGGCTCGCCGACCTGCTTGGCGAGGGCGCTGTGGACGTCGGCGAGCTTGCGATAGTCACCCGAGTCGAACAACGATGCCGGCAGGACGTGGGTGCGGGCGAGACCGCTACGCCGATGAACGGCCTTGATCGTCAACGAATCGACACTCTCCTTGAGCAACTCGGTCTGGTGCGCCGCATCCTCCGCGGATGCGGCCGAGACCAGCTTCTTGGCGCCGGCGATGCTCGCCGTGCCCCGATCGAGAATCTTTGACTCGGAGAGAAACAGCACCAGTGCGGGCCCGAACTGCGCCTGGAGCGCGCTCGCCCACCCCTCGTACTCCTTCAACGAGCGGTTGAAGCGTTGCCACTTGGCCGCCGAGAGCTTGGCATGCTCGCCGGAGGCGTCGGTCAGCTCGAACTGCTCGAGCTTGTCGCGAAGCAGGTATTCCTCGAGCTCCGTCTCCTTCTCGATGTAGACGTCGCTGCGGCCGTTCCTGGCTTTGTAGAGGGGGGGCTTGGCGATGAACACATGGCCCGCATCGATCAGCAAAGGCATCTGCCGGTACAGGAACGTCAGCACCAGAGTGCGGATGTGGGCGCCGTCGACGTCCGCGTCGGTCATCAGCACGATCCGGTGGTAGCGCAGTTCCTCCATGTCGAACTCGTCGTGCACGCCGGTCCCGATCGCGGTGATCAGCGCTTGAATCTCGTTGTTGGCCAGGACCTTGTCGATCCTCGCCTTCTCGACGTTGATGATCTTGCCCCGCAGCGGCAGCACCGCCTGGGTCGAACGGTCACGCCCCTGTTTCGCGGAGCCGCCGGCGGAGTCGCCCTCGACCACAAAGAGCTCAGCGAGACTGGGATCGCGAACGGTGCAGTCGGCAAGCTTGCCCGGCAGGGTTGAATTCTCCAGCACCGACTTACGGCGGGTGAGGTCGCGGGCCTTGCGGGCCGCGTCGCGGGCCCGGGACGCCTCGATCGCCTTGATCACGATCCGCTTGCCCTCCGCAGGGTTCTCCTCGAGGAACTCAGCCAGCTTGCGGTTCACGGCCTTCTCGACGAAGCTCTCGATCGGCGGGTTGCCGAGCTTGGTCTTGGTCTGGCCCTCGAACTGCGGGTCGTGCAGCTTCAGGGAGAGCACCGCGGTCAGCACTTCACGGACGTCGTCGCCGCTCAGGTTGTTGTCCTTCTCCTTGAGCATGCCGCGCTCGCGTGCATAGGCGTTCAGGGTCCGGGTCAGCGCCGAGCGGAATCCGGACAGATGCGAGCCACCCTCGTGGGTGTTGATGTTGTTCGCAAAGGTGAAGACGGACTCCTGGTAGCTCGTGTTCCACTGCATCGCGATCTCGAGCTGGCCCTCCTCACCGCCGCTCTCGAAGTAGACCGTCTTCTCGTGCAGCGGATCCTTGGCCGCATTCAGGTGAGCGACAAAGTCGACGATCCCGCCCTCGGCATAGAACTCCTCGGTCTGACCCTCACTCCGCTCATCCCTGAGTCGGATCCGTAAACCCTTGGTCAGAAACGCCGTCTCCAGCATCCGCGAGGCGAGCGTGTCGTAGTCGTAGTCGAGCTCGTCGAAGATCTCGGCGTCGGGCAGGTAGGTGATCGTGGTCCCGGTCGCGCTCGCCTCGCCGGTCGCCTCGAGCGGCCCCTGCGGGATCCCGCGAGCGTAGTCCTGCTCATGCACGGAGCCGTCCCGCTCGATCCGCAGGTGCAGGCGCTCGGAGAGCGCGTTTACGACCGAGACGCCGACGCCGTGCAGACCGCCTGAGACCTTGTAGCCGTCGCCGTCGCCGAACTTGCCGCCGGCGTGCAGGACCGTGAGCACGACCTCGGCCGCCGGGCGACCCTCCTTCTTCATCGTGTCCACCGGGATCCCGCGGCCGTCGTCGACGACGGTCACCGAATGGTCGGGGTGAACCGTGATCGAAACCTCGCTGCAGTGACCGGCCAGGGCCTCGTCGACGGAGTTGTCGAGCACCTCGTACACCAGGTGGTGCAGTCCTCGGAGCCCAGTCGAGCCGATGTACATTCCGGGTCGCTTACGGACCGCCTCGAGCCCCTCGAGAACGGTGATGTCCTTCGCTCCATAGCTACCTGAGCCGCTGCTGGACTTATCCGCCACGCAGTTCCTTTCTTCCTACATCTGAATATTGCCGCTTGCCCCGGCGGTACCTGCGCATACAAAGCCCCGCAGGGAGGGATCGGGCGAGAGCCCTGACCCGAACGTCGCGGGGCAAGAAACTAGTTGACATAAGGATACCACTTGGGGCGGTCACGCGGCCCGCGCCGATCTCGCGAGAGTGTGCCAAAATACCTGCAACATTGCACTTTTCCTGAGCTTCTCTATCGCCGGCCTCAGCGATGGCGGCTGAGGTCGGCAGTGAACCGCAGCACCGACAGCCTGTTCTCGCCCACGATCTGTTCCACGCGCGCCTGAAGCTGCTCCGACATCAGCTCCAACTCCTGCGCCCAGGCACCGCTCTCACAGGCGATCGTGACCTTGCCGCGACGCTCGGCGACGGGCTCCGATGCCGCCGCAATCGCCGCACCGGTGGCCTCGGGCCAGGCCACCTGGACCTCGGCGAGCAGGGTCTTGGGCGCCTGCTCTCGAACTACCCGCGCAAGTGGGTCGGAGATTTTGCGTGGAGCTCGCGAACTCAAGCCTCGGCGCCCCCAAGCTGAATGCTTCCGGCGGACATCAGCAGTCGCCGATGGCGCTCTGCGCCGGGGACCTGGTCCGACTCAGTGGTGGTGATCAGAGCCTGGCCGCCCTGCCCGAGCAGCTCGGCCAGGCGGATGCGGCGCTCGGGGTCGAGCTCGCTCATCACGTCGTCGAGCAACATCAGCGGCATCGCGCGTCGGGCGGCCCGCAGTGCCTGGCGCTCGGCAAACAACAAAGCGAGCAGGCCGAGCCGCTGTTGTCCCTGGGACCCGTAGCGTCGCAGCGTCCTCCCCCGGTGGGCGAGGACGACCTCATCGCGGTGTGGCCCCCAGACCGTGTAGCCACGCTCGGTGTCGCCCGCGCGGCGACGGCCCAGCTCAGCCGCGATTTCAGCCACGTCGAGAGCCTCTGTCTGGGGCCGGTAGCTGAGCTCGGCGTCGCCCTCGAGGCCGAGCGTCCGCGCGGCATCGGCGAACGGTTCCCTGAGCGCTGCGGCAGCCTCGGCACGAGCCAGGGCGAGCGGCGCCGCCGCCTCCGCAAGGGCCCGATCCCAGGCATCCAGCCCACTGGCTCCGGCGCCCGCCTGGGTCCTGCCGAGGAGCGCGTTGCGCTGGGCCAAGGCCCGGTTGTAGCTCGACCGAAGCTCCTTGCGGGCAGGCCAAAGCGCGGCCGTCAGGCGATCCAGATGCGCGCGCCTGGGGCCGGGAGGGCCCTTGACCAGCGCCAAGCGGTCGGGCATAAAGACACTGAGGGCGGGGCGGCGGCGGTCGTCTTCTGCCCCCAACTCACGACCATCGACCCGTCGATGACGGCCTTCGGAGGTCGAGATCGAAGCCCTCATCGTGAACGGCTCGCCGGGCTCGATCGCGTCGCTATCCGGCTTCAGCTCGACCTCGCTGCGCGCCAGCGAATCGCCGAACGCGATCATCTCGCGCTCGCGCCTGGTCCGACATGAGCGCCCGGTCAAGCCGAAGAAGAGGCTCTCGAGCAGGTTGGTCTTGCCGGCCCCGTTGGCCCCATGGACCACGGTCAGCCCGGCCCCAAAGGCGAGCTCGCCGTCAGCAAGGTTGCGGAACGAGCGGGTGTTGAGACCGGTGACGAGCACCGCGACGCTGCCCGCAGCTCACACGTTCAGGCGGATCGGCATCGCGAGGTAGCTGAACTGCTCATCGCCCGCTTGCTGCAGCAGGCCCGGACGCAGCGGCGAGGTCAGCCGCAGGACCAACTCCTCGCTCTCGATGCTCTCGATCCCTTCGATCAGAAATTGCGGGTTGAAGGCGATCACCAACTCCTCGCCCTCGAATCCGCAGGGCATCGATTCACGCGCGTCGCCGATCTCCGGCGTCTCCGCGGAGACGGTCAGCTCGCCGGTGGCAAAGGCGAGTTGCAACGGCGCGTTGCGCTGGGCGAGGTGCCGGATTCGCCGGGTCACGCCGAGCAGCTCCTCCTTCGGCAGCCGCACCTCATGGTCGAACGAATCAGGCAGCAGCTGCCGGTAGCTCGGGAACTGACCGTCGATCAGCCGGGAGGAGACGACATAGGGCCCCGCTCTGAACACGATCTGGCTGCCCGGCAGCGCGATCTCGACCTCGTCGACGCCCGTCTGATTGACGATCCGGGACAACTCCCGCATCGCCCGAGCCGGCACGTTGGCCTCGAACGGCTGGGCCGGCTCGGCCTCGAGCTCGGTGTGTTTGACCGCCAGGCGGTAGGAGTCGGTCGCAACCATCGTCAGCCGCGCGCCCTCGACGCTGACCAGAATCCCGGTGAGGATCGGTCGGACCTCATCCCGGGAGGCCGCCCGAGCAACGCGATCGACGGTCTCGGCCAGAGCCGTCGCAGGGATCTTCAGTGAGTCGCCCTCGAACGCCGGCAGGCGCGGAAAGTCGTCTGTCGCCAGCAGCCTGAGGTGGAACTTCGCGGTCCCGGCGGTGAGCTCGACGTCGCGCTCCGCGGAGCGCTCGGCGATCGTGACCGGTCCCAGTGGGAGGGCGCGGGCAACATCGGTCAGCAGCCGGCCCGGCAGCAGGATGGCGCCGTCGCCCTCCAGCTCACCGTCGAGCTCGATCGTAAGGCCGAGCTCCGTATCCGTCGCCTGCGCCACAGCGCGACCGTCTTTGAGCGAGAGCAGAATGCCGCCAAGCGAAGGCAGCGTCGAACGTGTGGAAAGGGCTCGTGCCGCGGCCTGCAAAGCGTCGAGGAGTGCGTCGCGGTCAGCTGTGATCTTCATCTCGTTTTCCTCTTCCAGTCAACTGAGTTGATGTTGGGGATGTTGGAACCCTTGCAAAAGGATCGGATCTCGCATGTCAAAGCGGAGAATGGGTGGTGGGAATCGTTGTGGACAAGGCCTGCAATGGTGGATTGGCCGAGCTACTCGGGCCTGTCGGGATCGATCTGGAGGCTTTGCTGGACGGATTCCAACGCTCTGTGGATATCGGAGCCGGGCTCGAGCCGCTTTTCGATCGCGCGGACCGAGTGTAGGACCGTGGAGTGGTCACGATCGAATGCCCTGGCTATCTCAGCGAGTGAGAGGCTCGTCTGGTGGCGGCTGACGTACATCGCCAGTTGGCGCGCCCGGACGATGTTGGGGCGACGGCGGGGTGAGAGCATCTCCCCCCGGGAGACATGCAGGACATCGCAGACGGCCTGCTGGATGGTGGCGACCAGGGGCTCGCTCGCCCCGGTCCCTTCCGAGCCGGAGCCCGCCAGGGTGCCGGGCGCCTCGGCACGGGCCAGGGCCTCGGTGACGAGTTCGGCTGAGGCGGGCTTACCGAGTAGTGAGGAGAATGCCGCGACCCTGATTAGAGCGCCCTCCAACTTGCGTAGGTTGGTTGGCGACGAGAGCGCGATCTGGCGGAGTGCGGCCGGGTCGCTGACGGCGAGGCCGCGCTCGGCAGCCAGTCGGCCGGCCAGCGCGACCCGGGTGGGAAGATCCGGTGCCTGCACCTGCACTGTGAGGCCCCAGGAAAAGCGGTCTCGGAGTCTCTCGGTGAGTGACCGCATGGCCTCCGGCGGCCGGTCGCTGGAGAGGACCAACTGGCTGCCCGATGCATATAGCTCATTGAACGTGTGGAAGAACTCCTCCTCCGTCTTCGGCTTGTCCTCGAGGAACTGGACGTCGTCGATGAGCAGCGCGTCGACCTGGCGGTAGCGCTGCTTGAAGCCCTCAGCCGCCCCGGGTCCGCCGGTGCGCAGCGCGTTGACGAACTCGGATGTGAAGCGCTCGGCGGTCGTGTAGGCGACGCTGATGTCGGGACGCCGACTCTGTAGATAGGTCGCGACTGCGACCAGCAGGTGGGTCTTGCCGAGGCCGGGCTCCCCGTAAAGAAACAGGGGGTTGTAGGCCTCGCCCGGCAACTCTGCCACGGCCAGCGCCGCCGAGTGGGCAAAGCGGTTGCCCTTGCCGATAACGAAGTGATCGAAGTCGAGCCCCCGATCCAACCCCGCGGGAATCCCGGGCGTCGGGGCCGGCTCGGGATCGTGCTCCGGGTCCGAGAAGACGATCTCGCTCACGCCCGGGACCCGCCGTTGCGCGGCGGCGACGGCCAAGGGGG
Organism: uncultured Acidimicrobiia bacterium; assembly: GCA_964196325.1. Classification (GTDB taxonomy): domain Bacteria; phylum Actinomycetota; class Thermoleophilia; order Solirubrobacterales; family 70-9; genus CAXMST01. The sequence continues at coordinate 57,640 of CAXMST010000099.1, read as the reverse complement.
CGTAGCGCCGCTCGAACCATTCGCGGACGCGGTCCGGTCCGGATACGTAAAGGCGCGCCCCGCGCAGGCCTACCGGCCGCACGGGCTCGAGCCAGCTCTCGAAAGAGGAAGGGGTTACGGAACCGCGCAACTCGGCACGGACGCTCTCCCAGAGGGTTTCGAGGTCGGGTTGGCTGGGATCGGGCAAGGCGGGTCGGGTCGGAACGTAAGCTTCGGTCGGCCACCTGTGAGCGGCCCGGGTTCGATCATAGGTCCGCGTTCAGGCGTGGCCTGCGGTCGAAGCTGACCGAGTCCGCAAATCGCGCCTAAAGCCGAAAGGGTGTGCGTATACTGCTGCGTCTCCGCGCAGCGGATGACTCACGATGAAGCGAACCTGGCAGCCAAAGAAGAGGAAGCGCGCCCGCACCCACGGGTTTCGCGCCCGCATGCAGACCCGACACGGGCGCGAGGTCTTGCGCCGCCGCCGCCGCAAGGGCCGTAAGCGCCTCACCGTCTAGACGGTCGGCGGTCCGGTCCGGATGAGCGATTCGGAGTCCGACGCCCGCAAGCGCGGCCGGCTCTCGAGAAGCGGCGACTTCGATCGTGCCTATCGCGACGGGCGCTCCCACGCAAACCGCCATGTCGTCCTCTACGCCTTTCCGCGTGAGGCCGAAGCGCCCCCGGGGGAGGAGCTCCGGCTTGGGATCTCGGTTGGGCGCAAGGTCGGCGGGGCAGTGCAGCGGAACAAGGTCAAGCGGGCGATGCGGGAGTCGTTCTGGAGCTTGGCCGACGGGCTCCCGGCCGGCTACGACTTCGTGCTCGTCGGCCGGACAGGCGTCGCTGAGCTGCTCGAGTCCGGCGGTAGTGGGCGGCTGCGCGAGTCGATCTCGGAACTGCTGCAGAAGTGGGGGGAGCAAGCTTGAGCGCCGTTGCACGTGAAACGGCAGCAGGCGTCAGCCCAGCCGCACCGGCGAAGCCGGATCGTCGCCTGCGGCCCCTGACCCGGCTGGCGTTGCTGCCAATCCTCGTCTACAGACGGTTGATCTCGCCGTTGCTCGGTCCGCGCTGCCGGTATTACCCGACCTGCTCGGCCTACGCCGAGCAGGCAGTCCGCGAGCTCGGACCCTTTCGTGGCACCATCCTCGCCGGCTGGCGAGTGCTGCGGTGCAATCCGATGAGTTCGGGCGGCCTTGATCCGCTCGAGAACCGTAGGCTGTTCCGCTCCCACCGCCCCAGCAGCGCCGATCCCCACCGCGACCCACAGAACTGATGCTCACCCTAGCTTCCATCTTCACCGACATCCCGGAGGCGATCGTCGTCTTCTTCCACGACCAGCTGCACTTCGGCTGGGGCCTCTCGATCGTCGCCCTGACGGTCACTGTGCGGCTCGCGATCGTGCCCCTCTCGTTGCGACAGATCCGCTCGATGAGGGCGCTCCAGGAGCTGCAGCCGGAGCTGAAGCTGATCCAGGAGAAGCACAAGGACGACAAGCAGCGTCAGCAGCAGGAGATGATGAAGTTCTACAAGGAGAACGAGATCAATCCGCTCGCCTCCTGCTTCCCGCTGCTGCTGCAGCTGCCGGTCTTCATCGCGCTGTTCTACATGCTGCGGAGCGACAGCTTCCGCGACCAAGTGATGGAGCAGCCACCGGAGGGCTGGCTGTTCATCGACTCGTTGATCCAGCCACCCGAGGGGACGGCGGTGACCGTCACCCTGATCGTGCTGTTCATCGGCACTCAGCTGCTTGCCGGCCTCGCGATGGCGGTCCGCGGCCAGGGGATGGAGGGACCGCAGAAGTTCATCATCTTCGGCCTGCCGTTCGCCTTCGCCCCGTTCGTCGCGAGCTTCGACGCCGGGCTCTCCGTCTACTGGATCACGACCAACCTCTGGACCTTCGGTCAGCAGCAGGTGGTGCAGACGATCATGCCGCCGCCGCCGAAGAAGAACCCTGAGGCGCTCGAGGCCGCCACAAAGGCCGCCGCCGCGCCACCCCCGCCGCCGCGAAGGAAGAAGAAGAAGCGCGGCGGGAAGCGACGCTGAGCGATGAGCGACGAGCCGGCCCAGGCCGAGATTCCGGACGATCCCCAGGACCGCGTGGTCGCGATCATCGACCGGGTTCTGGACGAGCTCGAGCTCGACGCCGAGGTCGAGATCAGCGAAGACGAGGATGAGATCCTCGCGCGGATCGACGGTGACGACGATCTCGGGATGCTGATCGGCCGCCGCGGCCAGACCCTCGACGCTCTGCAGTTGATCTGCTATCGCGCGGCGTCCCAGGGGCGGTCGGAGCGCAAGCGGGTCACCGTCGACGCCTCCGGATACCGGGAGCGACGGCGCGATCTACTCGCCGACGAGGCTGAGGTCGCCGCTGATCGAGCGGCACGCAGCGAGGAGCAGGTGCGGTTGGAGCCGATGTCCGCCTCGGAGCGTCGCATGGTCCATGAGGTGCTCAAGGAGCGCAGCGACGTCGAGACCTTCAGCGAGGGCGACGATCCTGATCGCAGGGTCGTGGTCGCCCCGTTGGTCAACGATTGAGCCGGCGGTCCTTGGGTCGGGCGGGCGCCGAGACGCCGGCCCTCGACGAGCAGAGCAGGGCACGCCTGGAGCCGGTCATCGAGCTGCTCGCAAGCGACCCGCTGGCCCCGAGCGCGGTAACGGTCCCGACCGATGCCTGGCTCGTGCATGTGGCGGACAGCCTCAGCGGCCTGATCTTCGACGAGCTGCGCTCTGCTCAGCGAATCTGCGATGTGGGCGCCGGAGCGGGCTTCCCCGGGTTCGCATTGGCGGCGGCCCAGCCCCACAGCTCGGTGGTCCTGGTCGAGTCGGTCGGTCGGAAGTGCGACTTCATGGAGCGCGCGATCGCAGCCGCAGGGCTCGCCAACGCGAGCGTGGTCCGCTCCCGTGCAGAGACCTATGCCGCTGCGCCCGGCGCCGCCACATCCTTTGATGCGGTGAGCGCGCGGGCGGTCGGCCGGCTCAGCACCCTGGCCGAGCTTGCCTCGCCGCTGCTTCGCGAGCAGGGTGTGCTGATCGCCTGGAAGGGCCACCGCGATCCGGACGAGGAGGCCGAGCTCGAGCGGGCCTCCGAGCAGCTTGCGATGCGCAGCGAAGAGGTCCGCTGGGTTGGCCCCTACGCGGGCAGCAAGAACCGCCACCTGCACCTGATCCGCAAGTTCGGCCCGACCCCGGAGGGCTTGCCTCGGCGACCCGGGATGGCCAAGAAGCGGCCCCGCGGTGCGAGCTGAGGGCCGCCGGGGGCGGGCTCGGGCCCTTGACCCGTACTCCCGCGAGTTCTGTTTCGTGCCCCGGGGCGGGTTTCCTCCCATTTCGTGGTCGGTGATCTAGAGTCGCCGGCTCGATGGGCCTCGTCTACGCAATCGCGAACCAGAAGGGTGGGGTCGGGAAGACAACCACGGCGGTCAACCTCGGCGCCTCGATCGCCGCTCTGAATGAGCAGACGCTGGTCGTTGACCTCGACGCCCAGTGCAACGCGACGGTCAGCCTTGGCCTGAGCCGGGACGAGCGACCCTCATCCTACGACTGCCTCTGCGGTGCTTGCTCGGTTGCCGCGGCGGCCCGCCCTGCCGCAACCCCGAACCTCTGGGTGGTGCCGGCGAACCGCGATCTGGCCGGCGCCGCGGTCGAGCTGCCCGGCCTCGAGCGCTACCAATACCGGCTACGGACCGAGCTGGGTGAGGTCCACGAACGTTTCGCCGCGACCCTGCTCGACTGCCCGCCGTCGTTGGGACCGGTGACCGTGAACGCCCTCACGGCCGCTGATCGGGCGATCGTGCCGGTCCAGGCCGAGTACCTCGCGTTGGAGGGTCTTGTGCAGTTCCTCGACACGCTCGAGACCGTCCGTCGTGAGCTCAATCCGGGCCTGGTTCTGACCGGCCTGCTGATCACCATGGCCGACGAGCGGACCAACCTCGCTCAGGACGTTGAGAAGGAGTTGCGAGACCATTTCCCCGAGCTGTTGCTGAAGACCGTGGTTCCCCGCAGCGTCAGGGTCGCCGAGGCCCCGAGCTTCGCGGTCCCGGTGACCGAGCATGCGCCCGAGTCTCCGGGCGCTGTGGCGTATCGACAGCTCGCGAAGGAGGTGCTGGCGCGTGGCTAGCCGCCGCGCCGGCATCGGCAGGGGGCTCTCCGCGATCCTGCCCCCCAGCGAGGACGCCCAGGCCCAAGCGCGAGAGGTTCCGGTTGATCTGATTCAGCCCAATCCCGCCCAGCCCCGCAAGAGCTTTGACAGCGAGGGGCTCGATCGGCTCGCCGCCTCCGTCGCCGCGGCGGGTGTAATCCAGCCGCTCGTGGTGCGCGCGCTCGGCGACGGGCGCTACGAGTTGATCGCCGGTGAGCGCCGCTGGCGCGCGGCTCAGCGGGCCGGGCTCGAGGCGGTACCGGTCGTCCTGCGTAGCGAGGACGAGGCTCGGCGCCTGCAGACGGCTTTGATCGAGAACATGGCGCGGGAGGACCTGAATCCGATCGACGAGGCCCGGGCCTGCGCGGCGCTCGTCGACGAGCTCGCCCTGAGCAAGGAGGAGGCAGCACGTCGCCTGGGCCGCTCGCGCTCGGCGATCTCGAACCTGATTCGGCTGCTCGATCTCCCCGACCAGGTGCTCGACCTGCTTGCGTCGGAGGAGCTCAGCGAGGGCCACGGCAGGGCCCTCCTGGCGGCCCGCGGTCAGGCCGAACGCCGCCGGCTCGCTCGCGAGGCCGTTCGCCAAGGCTGGTCCGTTCGGGAAACGGAGCGGCGCGCCAAGGACCCGAAGAGCTCTGCGGCCCGCAGGCGCCCGACTCTCGACCCAGAACTCGAGCAGGCCTTCGGGAGTGCCGCTGAGGCGCTTGAGCGGGCGCTCGGCCACGAGGTGAAGCTTGCCCCGGCGGGGGGCGGGGTGCGCGCGCAGATCGAGTTTTCCGACCTCGACGAGCTGCTCGCACTGGCGGCAACGCTACGCCGTCGCCAGGCTGCCCGCCAGGCCTGAGGCACCCCCCGCGTTGCGCACTACAATCTCGCCTTCCGGGCGATTAGCTCAGTTGGTTAGAGCGCGTCTCTGATAAGGACGAGGTCCCTGGTTCGAATCCAGGATCGCCCATTTGCAGCAGATGCAGATCTATGGAGTGAGCTTCGACATGGTCGGCAAACAGCCGATCGTTCTGTTGAAGACCGCCGACGGAAACCGATTTCTCCCGATCTGGATCGGGCATCCGGAGGCTGCCGCGATCTTGATGAAGCTCCAGGGAGCCTCGACACCGCGGCCGATGACCCATGATCTGCTCAGCGAGATGCTCGGCCAACTCGACGCCAAATGCGAGCGCGTCTCGGTCACGGAACTGCGGGACAATACGTTTTACGCCTCGATCACGATCTCGGTCAACGGCACCGAGGTCGAGATCGATTCGCGACCGTCCGACGCTCTGGCTCTGGCGGTCCGGACCGAGGCCCCGATCTATGCGGCGGAGGAGGTGATCGAGGAATCGGCGATCGAGTTCGAGCATGAGGTCGAGGACCAGGAAGAGGTGGTCGAGAAGTTCAAGGACTTCCTCGAGAACGTCTCGCCTGACGACTTCATGGGGGAGGAGGGGGAGGAGCCGCCCGAGGAGCCGGAGGGGACTGGAGAGTCGCCCGAGCCCCCTGACGACCCCGGCGAGCCGGACGACGAAGGGGAGGGGCAACCCCCTGGCGACGAGCCCGAGTCGCCGGGCGGCGGCTAACCGGCCGGCGACGGCAGGGAGGTGTCGGTGCGCCCTGGGCGCGGCGATATCCTTCCGAATCGATGGACCTCTTTCTCGCGATCTGCGAAGCGCTCGGCCTCGGCCTCGCCGCCGGGCTGGGAGGGCCCCTGGCGTGGCTGTTCATTGCGGTCATGGCGGGCCTTCAAGCGGGAATCGATCCACGCGGAACGGATTCCGCGTTCATCGGCGAGATCTGGTTCATAGGCCTGCTGCTCGTTGCCAACGTTCTCGAGCTGTTGCGGCCCAACCCGCGTGACCGCAATCGCCGTCGCGTCGCCGTCGCCGTCGCCGCGGTCTTTGGGGCCGTGTTCGGCTCGGCGGCCCTGGCCGCGGAGGGTGAGTCCACGACTATCGGGTTCCTGATCGGCGCCCTCGCCGGGCTCGGCGCAGCGCTGGTCGCGAGCGATCTGCTCAGCGGCGCCCAGGCGCGGATCGAGGCCGGTCCCGAGGCCGGCAGCGCGGTCACCCTCGGCTTGATCTTGGGCGCGGCCGGCGTGCTGGTCGCGGTTCTGGCCCTGTTTCTGCCACCGAGCTCGTTGCTCGTCGCAGGCCTGCTCGCCGCGCTCGTAATCAGCCGGCGCCGCAAGGCGGACCAGAAATACCAGGGACTTCGGATCTTGCGCTGAGTAGCCGGCCCGGGAGCTTTGCCAGTCTTCACCGCGGCGCCAGCCCGCGGGCCAAGGAGTCAGCCTGACCAGGATGCAACGCAAGCTCGTATTAGTAGTCGTCGACTCCCTGCGCACCGACATGCTCCTAAGGGCGGCCGGGTCGGGGGCCGCCCCGACCTTCGCCAAGCTGCTCGAACGCGGCGAGCTGGTCTCTGACTGCGTCTCGAGCTTCCCATCGGTGACCCCGGTGTGCACCTCCGAGATCCTCACCGGGCGTCGGCCTGACGCCCACCGGATTCCCGGGATGAACTGGTATCACCGGGCCGAGGGACGCTACGTCGAGTACGGCTCTTCGTGGGAGGCTACGCGGACCTTCGGGCTGTTCAGTGCTCTTTACGACACTGTCTACAACATGAACATGGCTCATCTCTCGGACGAGATCGAGACGCTCTACGAGAGCCTCGGCGACGCGGGTCTACGCAGCGCGTGTACGCCCTTCCTGATCTATCGAGGCCGAACTCGGCATGAGCTCGGCCTCGACGGCTTGCTGGGTAGGGTCGCGACCGCTGCCAAGTTTCATCATGCGGTTTGGGGCCCCGAGGAGCTCTTCTATGGCGAGCTCTACGCCTCCCGCAAGGTGGCCTGCAAGCCGACCCTGGCGCGGCCCGACGCACGCGATGACTACTCCGCCTGCGTTGGCGTCGAGTTGGTGGAGCGGGATCTCTACGACTTCATGCTGTTCTCGTTGCCCGACAACGATCACTACTCCCACAGACACGGGCCCGGCGCCAGCGAGGTCTCGATCGCCCACGCTGACGAGTGCTTTGGCGCGATCGTCGAGGCCGCGGGCGGCCTCGACGCGTTTCTGGTTGACAATGCGGTGATCCTGATGGCCGACCATTCGCAATCCGATGTCAGCGTCGCCCTCGACGCCGCCGCGATCCTCTCCGAGGAGTGGGCCTTGCTCGAGCCCAACGCCGAGCACCCTGAGCAGGCTGAGCTGGCGTTCGGCCCGAGCGCCAGGGCCGCGGCGGTCTGGGTGCTGCGCGAGGGGGCTCGTGGTCGCCGTCTGCACGACGGTGCCCGCGCCAGCCTTGCGGCCGAGCCCGGGGTCGAGTTGCTCGCCTGGCTTGTCGATGAGCAGGGCAGGCCGGCGCAGCGTCGAGCGGTCGGCGTGCCCGCGGCGCGTTGGGCGACCCTGGCCCGGGCCGGCTCGGAGTTGCGCTTCGCGCCGGGAACCGCGGCGGTCGATCGCCGCGGTTGTGGCTGGAGCTGGGAGGGCGACCTCGGCGTGCTCGGGGCCGAGGTCTCGGCGGGAACCATCGACTCCGCCATCTACCCCGATGGGTTCGCCCGGCTCTGGGCCGCGCTCCGGTCACCGTTCGCGGGGGACCTGCTGGTCTCCGCCGCGCCCGAGCACGAGTTCGTCGATTGGGGCGGCTCGACCCACACCCCGGGCGGCAGTCACGGTTCCTTGCGAGCCGAGGACTCATTGGGGCCGCTGCTGACGGTGGGCCTTCAGGGGCAGCGCCCAGAGCGAGATCAGTGGGCGATCTCGGATGTTGCCGAGCTCGCCCTCCGACACTTTGGGCTCGAGCCGACGAGCGCGAGCCGTTGAGCGAGGCGCCGCCCACCGATGAGCGAGGCGCCGCCGAGGTGCCTGTTCCGGCGCCGACCGACCGAGCCGCGGATGCGACCTGGGAGGTTCTGCGCAGGATCCACCTGGGTACCCGGCAGCCGGAGAACTGGTTGCAGCTGTTTCAGTTTGCGGTCGTAGGCGGGACCGGCTATGCGATCAACCTCGCCGTTTTCGCGGCGTTGACAGCGGGGGCCGATCTGCACCACACAGCTGCCGCGGTCGGAGCCTTCGTGGTCGCCGTGACCAACAACTTCGCCCTGAACCGCCGCTGGACGTTTTCCCGCCAGGGCTCCCGAAGCGATCACGCCGGCTTTCAGGCGGCCCGGTTCTTTGCCGTCAGCCTCGCCGGGCTGGCCGTCAACCTGCTGGTGTTGACGGTGCTGGTCGACGTGCTCGATGTGACCGAGCTCCCAGCCCAGGCCGTCGCCGTCGCGCTCGCGACCCCGGTCAACTTCGTCGGCAACAAGCTCTGGACGTTCGACCGCGGGCGTGGAGCTCGCTAGCGATCAGCTCGCGGCCTGCGTTGCCCTTGCGCTCGGTACCTCTGCTCGTCGGGATCGCGCTGGCGCTCGCGCCGGCGCTGCTGGCGTCCGCCCCGGCCGCGGCCGGGGCTCCCCAAGCAGGGTCCACAGAGGGGATCGAGCGCCCGGACGAGCTGCCCGAGACGCCCGAGGGCTACGCGGTCGATGCGGGTGAGGCATTGCGCATCGCCGACCGCGATCGAAAGGTGTCCAGCGAGCTGCGCAGCCGGGGCGAGCTCCGCGCGGACGTCGACTCCGAGCCGGTCCGTCGCTGGGAGGTCGGCTATTTCGACGGGAGCGACAAGGTGGTCCTGATCGTTGTCGACGGCGTCGATGGCGAAGTCTTGGAGTCGTGGACCGGGTCGCAGGTCGCGTGGCCGATGGCTCGCGGCCGGGAGGGTCAGTTCGGCCACATCCTCAACGCTCCCTACGTCTGGATCCCGATGGCGGCCGTCTTCTTCCTCGCCCTGCTGGACTGGCGCCGGCCGCTGAGAATCGTGCATCTCGACCTGCTGGTGCTGCTCTCCTTCGGGATCTCCCAGGTGTTCTTCAACAACGCCGAGATCGGCGTCGCGGTGCCGCTCTACTACCCGCCCTTGCTCTATCTACTGGCGCGAATGCTCTGGGTCGGCTTCGGCGGTCGCAGTGAGCCCCTGCGGCCGTCGAGCCCACTACGCGCGTTGATCGTGCTGTGCGTGATCCTCGCGGTCTTCAGGGTGGCGATCAACATCGCCGACTCCGGCGTGATCGATGTTGGCTACGCCGGCGTCGTCGGCGCCGATCGGATCAGCGACGCTGAACCGATCTACGGGCTCGATGTTTTCCCCGAGAACAATCCCCACGGTGATACCTACGGCCCGGCCAACTACTACGCCTACGTTCCCTTCGAGCGGATCTTCCCCTGGAGCGGCGCCTGGGACGAGCTGGCGGCCGCGCGCACGGCGGCGATCTTCTTCGACCTGTTCAGCATCGCCGGTCTGATCGTGCTCGGCCGCAGGCTCGCCGGCAACCGCCTCGCGGCGATCCTGGCGCTGGCCTGGCTGGCCTACCCATACACCGCCTTCGTCCTGCAGTCGAACTCGAACGATTCGCTGCTCGCGGCCCTCCTGATCTGGAGCCTGGCGTTGTTCGCCCAGCCGCTCGCCCGCGGGGCCCTACTGGCGCTTGCCGTCGCGACCAAGTTTGCACCGCTCGCGCTCGTGCCGCTGTTCCTGGCCGGCCGCGACGGCCTCGCCACCGTCCGAAGCACGCTGCGCGTCCGGCTGCGCCCGAGCCTGCGCTTCGCCGGCGCCTTCGCAGCGACCGCGCTGCTGATCTTCGCCCATCCGCTGATCGATCCCGGGATCGCGACCTTCTGGGAGCGCACGATCGGCAGCCAGGCCGGCCGCGAGTCGCCCTTCTCGATCTGGGGCCAGGTCGATCTGGAGGTCCTGCACACCGCGGTCAAGGTCGCAGCCGTCGGCTTGGCCCTGACCGTCGCGCTGCTGCCCCAGCGGCGCAGCATGGCCCAGGTGGGCGCCTTGGGCGCGGCCGTGATGATCGCGGTGCAGCTCACCGCCGAGCATTGGTTCTACCTCTACATCGTCTGGTTCCTGCCGCTCCTGCTGCTGGCGATCACCGTCGGTCAACGCCGTGAGTCGACCCGGGCCTGAGCGGGCCCCGAGCTCAGGAGCTGCCGGACGGCTCGAGGATCTGCTCGATCGACGTGGCCCGCCCATCCTCCCCGATCGTGACCGCGACGGCGTTGATCCAGACATCCTCTGAGGCGGTCGTAAACCGGGTCGGCATCTGGGTCGTGAAGCCGGCCATCGCGTCCTCGATCCGTACCCCGAGGATGCTCTGTCGGGATCCGGTCATGCCGACGTCGGCGATGAAGGCGGTGCCACCCGGTAGCACCCGAGCATCGGCGGTCGGCACATGCGTATGAGTGCCGAGCACCGCCGCGACGCGACCGTCGAGGTACCAGCCCAGCGCCACCTTCTCACTCGTCATCTCAGCGTGGAAGTCGACGATCACGAGCTCGGCCCCGCGCCGCTCGAGCTCGCCCAGCTCGGCATCGGCCGCGGGAAACGGTGAGCGCGCGACCGTCAGCCCCAGCGCCCCGCTCAGGTTCAGGACTCCGACCCGCCTGCCGCCAACCTCGATCATGGTCGAGCCCTGACCGGGATTGCCCTTCGGGTAGTTCGCGGGCCGCACGATTCGCTCGTCGCGGTCGAGCAGCTCATAGGAGCTCCGCTGTCGATACGCGTGGTTGCCGAGCGTGATCACATCGGCTCCGGCGGCGAAGATCTCCTCGGCCGAGCGCTCGTCGATCCCGATCCCGCCGGCGGAGTTCTCGCCGTTGACGATGACCAGCTCGGCGCTGTGGCTCTGGCGCAGTTGCGGCAGCCGCGCGGCGAGGCCGCGCCGGCCGGGCTTGCCGACCACGTCACCGATGAACAGGAACCGCATCGGGCTCAGTCTCCCCGATCAGGCGACCCCGCGCCGCGAGTCAACTAGCTTTCCGCAGATGCAGACGCTGTCGAGCAGCGTGGAGGCGGCGATCGAGGTCGCCTCCGTGCGCAAGAGCTTCGGCGATCGGGCCGCCTTGAAAGGGGTCGGGTTTGCGGCGGAGGCGGGCGAGCTGCTCGCGGTGATCGGCCCGAACGGCGCCGGCAAGACGACCTTGCTGTCGATCATCGCCGGATCGGTCGAGCCCGATGGCGGCAGGATCGAGGTAGGCTCCGGGCGGGTCGGCTTCGTCCCCCAGCGCCCGGCGCTGTACCGGAAGCTGACGGTCGAGGAGAACCTGCGTCTGTTCGCCCGGCTCGAAGGAGCCGAGGAGCTCGAGGGTGAGGTCGAGCGGATGCTCGAGCAGGCGGCGCTCGGTGAGCGCCGGGCCGATCTTGCGGGAACCCTCTCGAGCGGCAACCAGCAGCGCGTCAACATCGCGATCGGGCTGCTCGGGCACCCGGCGGTGCTGCTTCTCGATGAGCCTTCGACCGGGCTCGACCCGCGCCAGCGGTCCCGCCTGTGGGAGTTCGTCCTTGGCCTGGCGGCGGCCGGGACGACGGTGATCTTCAGCACCCACAACATCGCCGAGGCCGAGCGCTATGGAAACCGGTTGATCGTGCTCGCCGATGGCGAGGGTCTGTTCGACGGCACTCCCGCGGAGTTGCACGCGGCGGCGGGGGACGGTGCCGCCGACTTCGAGGCGGCGTTCGTCAACTTCCTCCGCGAGCGCGGGCACTGAGGCGGTGCGGATGCGGGCGTTGTTGCTCAAGGACCTGAGGCTGATGTGGCGCTCGCCGTTGCTCACGGCGCTGCTCGTGATCTACCCGATCGTGATCGCGGTGCTGATCGGCCTTGCACTCTCGGCCGGCCCCGACAAGCCTCGCGTGGCCTTCCTCAACGAGGTCCCGGCGGATACGCCCCTGACCGTCGGCGGTGAGGAGTTCGACCTGGTCGCGGGTCGCGATGAGCTCTGCGACCGGATCGAATGCGTGCGCGTTTCGACCCGGGCGGAGGCCCGCGATCTGGTCGCCTCCGGCGACGTCCTCGGCGCCCTGATCCTGCCCGCGGATCTGATCCAGAAGCTTGAGTCGCTCGGCGGCCTGGCGCCGGCCCAGGCGACCGTCGAGGTGCTGATCAACGAGGAGGACCCGGTCAAGGGACAGCTGGTCGACGATCGGATCGAGTCCCTGCTTGCCGGCGCCAACCTGCGTATCTCGCAGCAGATCTCCGAGATCTCTGTGGGCTACCTGGGCATCCTCCTGGACGGCGGCTCGCTTGATCTGTTGGGGGCCGAGTTCGAGGTTCTCGGCCTGCGCGCGGCCGAGGCGATCCTGACCCAGGTCGGCGATCAGCTGCCGAAGGGCAGCGAGCAGCGGCAGGAGCTGGAGCGGGTGATCGATTTCGCCTCGGTCGCAGCCGAGAACCTCGCGGTTGCCGACGACCTCTTGGGGGCGGTTTCGCAGCCGATCGGGGTCGACCGTCAGGTGGTCGGGGGTAGCAGCCCCTCGCTCGATCTGTTTGCGATCGCCGTCGCGGCGGCGATCACCCTGATGTTCACGACGATGTTGCTGGTCGCCGGCTCGCTCGCGCTGGAGCGCGAGGAGAACACCTACCGGCGGCTCGTGCGCGGCCTCATCTCCCCGTCCGGCCTCCTCGCGGAGAAGATCGCGCTGGGCATCGTGGTCGCGGTTGCTGTGACCCTCTTGATGCTCGCCGGCCTGGAGCTGTTCCTCTCGCTGCAGTGGGGACGCTTCCTGCTCTGGCTGCCGGCGATCGCCGCGGGCGGCGCCGGCTTCGCTGCCTTCGGCGCCGCGGTGGGGGGCGCCGCCCGCGAGGTGCGGGTCGCCTCGCTGCTCGCCTTCATGGTCTCGCTGCCGATTGCCTTCCTCTCACTCGTCCCCTCGGGCACCGTCGGTCCCGGCCTCTTCGACGTGATCGGCATCGTCACGGCACTGTTCCCGTTCGATCCCGCGTTGAGGGCGCTGCAGGGAGCGCTCGAGGAGGCCGGTCCCTCGCTGGCAGCGGCGATCGCCCACCTGGCTGCGCTCACGGTCGCCTACTCGCTGCTCGCCCGCCTCGCCCTGCGACGCTTCGACTGAGCGGCGCCGGTCAGGCCGCCGCTGGCGCCCGCTTTGGACGAATGGCGGTAGCGGCGGCTTGCCTTGTCGGCGAGGGCAAGCGCTCTTGAAAGAAAGCCATAGGTCGATGCGGTGAGCCGGGGGCGGATCTAGACTGGCGCCGTGGCCTTTCCCGCAACCAGAATGCGACGCCTGCGGCGCACCGAGGCGCTCCGGGACATGGTGCGGGAGACCACGCTACGCTCCGCCGACCTGGTCCAGCCTCTGTTCGTGACCGCGGGTGAGGATCTGCGTGAGCCGATCGATTCCATGCCCGGCATCGATCGGCTCTCGATCTCGGCGCTGGTCGAGGAAGCCGGGGAGGTGGCCGAGGCGGGGGTGCCCGCGGTGCTGCTCTTCGGGATCCCGGCCGACAAGGATGAGGTCGGCAGCGGCGCCTACGACGAGGAGGGCGTCACACAGCTCGCGATCCGGGCCCTGAAGGAAGCCCACCCTGAGCTGATCGTGATCGCCGACACCTGCCTTTGTGCTTACACGGCGCACGGCCACTGTGGGTTTCTCCGTGACGGTGAGGTCGACAACGATCTCTCGCTCGAGCTGATCACCAAGACGGCGCTCTCGCAGGCTGAGGCGGGCGCCGACGCGATCGCCCCGAGCGACATGATGGACGGCCGCGTCGTCGCAATCCGTGAGCAGCTTGACCGTGAGGGCCATGCCCAGACCCCGATCATCTCCTACGCGGTCAAGTACGCATCGGCCTTCTACGGTCCGTTCCGGGAGGCGGCCGACTCGAGCCCGTCGCAGGGCGACCGCCGGAGCTACCAGATGGACCCCGCCAACGCGGTCGAGGGCCTGCGCGAGGCGCGACTGGATCTCGAGGAGGGCGCGGACATGCTGATCGTCAAGCCGGCGCTTCCCTATCTCGACGTCGTGCAACGCGTCAAGCAGGAGACCGAGGCCCCGCTTGCGGCATACCATGTCTCGGGCGAATACTCGATGCTGAAGGCGGCTGCCGCCAACGGCTGGCTCGACGAGCGGGCCGCGGCGCTTGAGGCGCTGACCGCGATTCGGCGGGCCGGGGCAGACGTCGTGATCACCTATTACGCGAAGGAAGCGGCCAGATGGCTGAATTGACCGAGATCGAGGCAACCGACACCGACACCGGGGCCGAGAGTGGCAACGGCAGCCAGAAGCTGCCTCGCTCGAAAGCCCGCTCGCGCAAGGATGGCGCGGCGATCCCCCTCGACGCCGCTGACAAGCGGCTGATGAACGTGATGCAGTCGGAGTTCCCGCTGATCCCTGAGCCTTACGCATTCGTCGCCCAGCGGGCCGGACTCGAGCTCGACGACGCGATGGCAAGGGCCCAGCGGCTCGTCGACGGCCGAATCATCCGCGAGATCACGCCGATCTTCGACACCCGGGCGCTCGGTTACTCCTCGATGCTGGTCGCCGCCAGGGTCGACACCGAATATCCGCACCGGCCGGCCGAGATCATCAACGCCCATCCAGGCGTCTCGCATAATTATCTGCGCACGCACGAGTTCAACCTCTGGTTCACGATCGCGACGCCTCCCGATTCCGAGCTGGGCCTGCAGGGGACGCTGACGCGGCTGCAGGAGGCGACCGGTGCGGAATCGATCCGCCAGCTGCCGACGCTGACGATGTTCAAGATCAACATGAACCTGGAGATGGCGGGCGGAACGGACGCTCTGGCGGCAAAGGTCGAGGCGACCCCGCCGCGGGAGCTCGAACGACAGCCTTACGACGACCGCGACATCGCCGTGATCCGCGCGCTGCAGGGTCCGATGGCGATCGTCGATCACCCCTACGATGAGGCCGCCGAAGCCGTCGGGATCAGCACCGAAGCGATGCTCGAGCACCTCGAGGCGATGGTGCCCCGGCATCTCCTGCGCCGAGTGGCGGCGATCCTCAACCATCGTCGCGCGGGCTTCTCGGCGAACGGCATGGGGGTCTGGCGGGTCGACCCCGATGACGTCCCGGAGGTCGGCGGCCGAATGGCGGCTGTGCGAGGCATCTCGCATTGCTACGAGCGACCGATCTACGCCGACTGGCCGTACTCGGTGTTCACGATGGCCCATGGCCGCTCCAAGCGGGAGTGCGACGCCGTGCTCGACTCGATCGCCGATGAGCACGATCTGCACGGCTCCGATCGAGCCGTCCTGTACAGCAGCACCGAATACAAGAAGATCCGCCTGCGCTACTTCACGGACGACTACCGGGAGTGGGAGCAGGCGCACTCCGGCTAGCGATCGCGGCCGTGCCCTCAGACACCCGCTCAGCTGAGTTGTACCGGCGCGCGCTCGGCGTGATGCCCGGCGGGGTCAACTCCCCGGTCCGGGCGATGGCCGCGATCGGGCGTGACCCGATCTTCATCGAGCGGGCCGAAGGCTGCGAGCTCGTCGACGTCGACGGCAACCGCTATGTCGACTGGATCTCTTCCTGGGGTCCACTGATCTGCGGGCATGCTCGACCTGAGGTGGTCGAGGCGGTCGCCCGGGCGGCCGCGGACGGGACTTCCTACGGAGCAGCGACCGCCGCGGAGGTGGAGCTGGCGGAGCAGGTTTGCGTGCGCTTTGACGCGGTCGAGATGGTGCGTATGGTCAATTCCGGGACCGAGGCGACCTTGAGCGCGGTGCGCCTGGCCCGGGCGGCCACCGGGCGCGAGCGCCTGGTCAAGTTCGCGGGCGCCTACCACGGCCACGTCGATGGGTTGCTGGCCGATGCAGGCTCCGGCCTCGCCACTGCGGGGATTCCCGCCTCGCCGGGCGTGCCGGCTGCCCAGGCGGCCGCGACCACGGTGGTCGGCTGGAACGACTTCGAGGCCGTGACCCGGGCGGTCAGCGGGTCGGCGGACGAGCCCGCCGACCCCCCGGCTGCGATTCTCTGCGAGCCGATCCCGGCCAACATGGGCGTCGTACCGCCGACCCCCGGGTTTCTCGAGCATCTCCGCCAGCTGGCCGACTCGAGTGGAGCATTGTTGATCGCGGACGAGGTGATCTCGGGCTTCCGGGTCGCGCGCGGCGGTGCCCAGGAGCTGCTTGGCTTCGACGCCGACCTGACGATCATGGGCAAGGTGCTGGGGGGCGGCCTTCCGGCCGCGGCCTACGGAGGTAGTCGCGAGCTGATGGAGTGGATTTCGCCCGCCGGCGACGTCTACCAGGCGGGGACCCTGTCAGGGAACCCAGTCGCGGTCGCCGCCGGACTGGCCACGCTGGAGCTCCTCGATGAGGACGCATACCGACGCCTGACGGAGCTGACCGAGGCACTCGTAGTCGGCCTGCGCGAGGCGATCAACGCCGCCGGAGCGGCGGGTCGAGCCAGCGTCGCCTCGGCGCCGGGCCTGGCGACGCTGTTCATGCGGGCCGAGCCCCCCACCGATTTCAGCGCGGCCCAGTCCTGCGATCTCGACGCTTACGCCGCTCTGTGCCGGGGGCTTCTGAGGCGGGGCGTCTATCCGCCGCCGTCCCAGTTCGAGGCCTGGTTCGTGTCGCTTGCCCATGACGCGACAGCGCTGGAGCGGACGCTCGGCGCCGTGGCGGAGGCGCTCGCCGAGGTCGACGAGTGACCCCGGGCGCAGCGGCCGGCGCCGCACTCGAACAGCTCGCCGGCGAGCTTCGCGCCGAGAACTCGGTGATCTCGCCTCACGTGATCGATCCCTCCTCGCCGGCGGCGCTGGGGGTCCTCGCGTCCTCCGGCCCGCGCCGCAGGGATCGTGCAGGCGAATATGCCGGGATTGTCGAGTGCGTTCGCGAGGGATACCTGCTCCACTACGGCTACCCGCGGCTGATCGTCCCTCCCGACCCCGACCTTGCCCTCCTTGCCGGCGACTATCTGTACGCGAAAGGGCTCGAGCGCCTGGCGACGATCGGAGACGGGGAGTCCGTTGGCGAACTCTCCGATCTGATCACGATTTCCGCGCAGTTGCACGCCGGAGGATCCGATCGGGCGGAGCGGGATGCTGCCGTGCTCTGGCTGGCTAGCGCGGTCGCGGTCGCGGTGGGGCCGAGCCCGGCTCACGAGCAGGCCAAGCGCGCGATCGCCGCCGGCGGCCCTGCCGAGCCGCTGCATGCCGCCGCCCGTGAATCGGCGGCCCAGGCTGGCCTGAGCGAGCAGTTGGCGAGAGCGTCGGAGGCGGTAGGCTTCTCGCCTTCCTACCTTGGCTGACGAAGGCACCGACAACAGCAGCGGCGACGCCGGCGACGGCGGCCCGCCCGAGATGAAGCCGGCCGGCTACTTCGCCGGTGAGTCGCTGACCCGGCGTAAGGCGTTCACGGTCGCCGGGCAGGCGATCGGCGGCGCGGCGGGAGCGCTGATCATCCTGCCGGCCTTGGGCTTCGCCCTGGCCCCTGTGTTCGAGCGCGCGGAGGAGACTTGGCAGGTGGTCGGCTCGACCGACAACTTTGCGGCCGACACCTACAAGGCGAAGGTGATCACGATCGTCGCGGGGATCGGCGAGGCGGGCAAGAGCACGGTCTACGTGCGTCAGGGCAGTCCCGAGCTAGGCGAGCGCAGCGACGAGTACATCGCGATCTCAACCCGCTGCGCCCACCTCGGCTGCCCGGTCCGTTACTTCGAGGCCACCGGGAACTTCATCTGCCCCTGCCACGGTGGCGTCTACGGCTTTGAGGGCGAGGTCCTGGGTGGCCCGCCGGTGCGGCCCCTGGACCGCTTCCAGACCCGCCTCACCAGCGCCGGCGAGGTCGAGATCGGGCCGCGCTTCAGCGTCACCTCGAGCCTCGAGCCGGTCCGCGCCCGCGATCCCGGCGAGTTCACCGGGGGCATCTGGGAGTACCTCTACCCGCCGCGCCCCTCCACAGCGCCTGCGCCCTAGGCCGATGTTGAGCCGCGAGCATGTCTGAGAGCGAGGTCGAGGCCACCGGCGCGGGTGCCGGAGGCAGACTCGAGAAGCCGCCGCCGCCGACGCGGCGCCCGGGCAAGCCGGGGCAGAACGGCGGCAACGGCAAGGGAGCGCCGGCCGGCGCCCAGGATGCGCCCGCCGATCTGGTCGGCTGGATGGACGAGCGCACCGGTGCCTCCGGGTTCCTCACCGGGATGCTGTTCCGCAAGGTGCCGAAGGGAACCAACTGGTTCTACACGCTTGGCTCCGCGACTCTGTTCGCGTTCGTCGCGCAGGCCGTCACCGGCGTCTTTCTGGCGATGTACTACACGCCGTCGACAATCGAGGCCTACGACTCGATTACCCATCTGACCAACGACGTCTTCCTCGGGGAGTTCGTCCGTGGCACGCACAAGTGGGGCGCCTCGGTAATGGTGATCCTCGTCTTCGTGCACATGGCCAGGGTCTTCTTCTTCGGTGCTTACAAATATCCGCGCGAGCTCAACTGGGTAATCGGTGTCGTGCTGCTGATCCTGACCATGGTGATGGGCTTTACGGGCTACCTGCTGCCCTTCGATCAGCGCTCCTACTGGGCAACGATCGTCGGCGTCAACATCAACGGCACCGCGCCGATCGCGGGCCCGTACCTCTCCGACTTCCTCCGCGCCGGCCCGGAGTTCGGGGCGACGACGCTCGCACGCTTCTACTCGATCCACATGCTGCTCGTGCCGGGAGCGATCATCGCCCTGATCGGCGCGCACCTGTATCTGGTGGTCAAGCTCGGGACCACCGCCCCACCCTGGCTCAAGTCTGAGACCAAGCCGAAGTCGGCTCGCACGGAAAAGGTCTGAGCCGTTGAACCGCCAGGAGAAGGAGCAGTACCTCCGCGAGTACGAGGCGCTGAAGAAGAAGGGGAAGCCATTCTTCCCCTATGCGGTGATGAAGGACTCGACGATGGCGCTGATCGTGGTCATCGTGATCATCGTCATGGCGCTGTTTCTCGGCGCCGAGCAGGGGCCAAAGGCCGATCCGACCACGACCACCTACACGCCGCGTCCGGAGTGGTACTTCTTCTTCCTGTTCGAGGTGCTGCGTGTGATCAAGCCCGCTTGGCTCACCCCCGTGGCGACGATCGGGGTGCCAACGATCGGGATCGTTCTGCTGCTGCTGCTGCCGTTCTACGACCGCGGCCCCGAGCGCAACCCTTTGCGCCGTCCGATCGCGATGCTCGCGGCGGTGCTGACGATCGCCTCGATGGGCTACCTGACCTTCCTCGGCGCCGAGGCCGGCCCGCCGACCGAGATCGAGCTGGCCACTGCGCCGCAGTTCGAGGGGGGCAAGCAGGTGGTCGCATCCCAGGGCTGTCTGGGTTGCCACAAGATCGGCGAGAACGGAGGCACATTAGGTCCCGACCTGACCGAGATTGGAAGCCGGGTCCCGGCTGCCTCGATCGCCCGCTCGGTGACGCTTGGGCCTTCGATCATGCCTGCCTACAACCTGCAGGAGACCGACCCCGAGGCGTTTGACGAGATGGTCCGCTACCTGGCCTCCCTCGACGGTCAGCAGCCCGAGCCCGCCGAGCCCGGCCCCTAGATCCAGCCGGCCGAGCCGAGGCTCAGGCCCGCCACCGGGCCGCGGCTAGCATCCCTGCGGCCGGCCGGCCCGACCGAGCGGGTTGGAAATCATGATCGAGAGCAAGCCCTCACGCGAGACCGACGAGTTCGCCGGCCAGGTCCGGGGCATGTTCGATCGGATCGCCGGCGTCTACGACTCGATGAACTCGACGATGACGGCGGGAATGGACCGCCGCTGGCGGCAGCGCGCCGCCGCCCGCACCGGCCTTGCCGCGGGCGGGAGGGCCCTCGACGTCGCCTGCGGCACCGGGGATCTGAGCCTCGAGCTTCAGGGGATGGTCGGTCCCGGTGGATATGTCGTCGGATCCGACTTCTCAGAGCGGATGCTGGAGCTGGCACGCGCGAAGGGCTCCGCTCGCGCGATCCAGGCCGGCGCTCCGACCTTCGAGTGGGGCGACGCATTACAGCTCAGCTATGACGACGCGAGCTTCGATGCCGTCACGGTTGGCTTCGGGCTCCGCAACTTCGCTGATCTTGACCGCGGAATCGCCGAGATGACCCGCGTCCTGAGACCCGGCGGTACCCTCGTAGTCCTCGAGATCACGCGGCCTCAGCGTGCACCACTGTCGAGCTTCTTCTCACTCTGGTTCGACCGCGTGGTGCCGCTGCTCGGACGCCTCACCGGCGAGGGGGAGGCCTACAGCTACCTGCCCGAGTCGGTCCGCCAGTTTCCGCTGCCGGGGCAACTGGCCGCGCGGCTCGATGCGGCCGGCCTCGAGCGGATCCGCTGGACGATCCTGGCCGGGGGGATCATCGCGATCCACTCCGGGGTCAAGCGAGCGGGCTGATGGCCGGCTCGAATATCCCTGAGCCGGTCACGGCGGTGACCGATCTAGCCGGCTCGTGGCTACCCCTGGGCCTGCAGGAGGTGGAGCAACGGCTGCGTGAGATAGTCGCCGCCGCCGGGGGGCTGGCTCCCGAGGCGGAGTCGACCCTGGCCGCGGGCGGCAAGCGCATGCGCCCGCTGTTGGTCTTGCTCTGCGCCGGCCGTCCGGCGCAGGAAGGCGGGATCAGGGCGGCGACCGCTGTCGAGCTCGTGCACATGGCGACCCTGGTCCACGACGACGTCCTCGACTCCGCCCCGCTGCGGCGAGGGCGGCCGACCGTGGTTGCGGCAGCCGGTCGCGGGCGCGCGCTGGCGACCGGGGACCTGCTGCTCTCACGAGCTTTCGCGGAGCTGCTTCCCAGCCCCGAGGCCGAGTCCCAGGTGATGGCGCTCGCCGGCGCTTCGGTGTCACTGGCTCGCGGCGAGCTCGCCCAGCGCCAGGACGCGTTCCGGACCGATGTCTCGGCCGAACGCTATCTGCAACGCTGCAGGCTCAAGACCGCGGCGCTGTTCGAGTGCGCCTGCGTGATCGGCCGTGAGCGCCCGGCCGCCGCGCGGGTGGCCCTGGAGCGTTTCGGTGGGGAGATCGGCCTCGCCTTCCAGCTGCTCGATGACGTCCTCGACGTCGTCGGGCCGTCAGAGCGCACTGGGAAGGCAAGGGGCACCGACCTGCTCGACGGGACCGTGACCCTGCCGATGATTCGGGCCGGCGAGCGGGATCCAGAGCTCAAGTCGATCGATCTCCACGCGCTCGACGGCGCTGCCGCCGAGGGTCTCTGCGACCGGATCGCGGCGAGCGGCGCCACCGAGGCGGTCCGCGGGGAGGCCCGCGATCGGGTCGAGCGAGCCAAGCAGGGTCTGCGTGAGGCGCCGATCGAGCATGTCGACCAGAAACTGTTCGAGCTGGTCGCGGACGGCGTGGTCGAGCGCTACTCCTGAGCCCTCGGAGCCGCGCCCGGCGAAGTGAACGCTCGCCTAGAAGTCCTCCGCCGTCAGCTGATTGCGGTCAAGCGCGGGGCTGAAGCGCTCGATCTCGCGTTCCACGTTGCTGCGCTCAAGTTGCTCCAGGGCCTCGACGAGCGCATCCGTACCCTGCTCCAGCCGCGCGCCGAAGCGCTGCACCGCATCTTCGTAGAACACGCCGACGCGATGGTGGCCGCAGTCGGGACAGCCGAGCTCGACCCGGGAGCGCTGCATATCGACCGGCGCGCACTCCAGCGGCTGTACCAATCGGGAGTCGCAGCGCCGGCAGATGTGGAGCTCCTCGGCGGTCGCGCCATGGCGCCTGTCTTGATCTCTGCTTCCAGTCGGCAACGGTGTTCCTCCGTTGCCGCATCGACCGGCCTCGAGCGGACTCCAGCCCCTGCCTGGAAACTGGACGCGCGTCCAGTCGGCCGCCGAGCCGCGCGGCTCTAATCCGTTGACTCGTCGGCGAAGTTGAGGTAGTACCGGGACGGAGTCGGCCCCGTCTGGCCCTTGTATTTCGAGCCCGCGCCCGAGCTGCCGTAGGGGATTTCCGCCGCGCTCGTCATTCGCAGGAACGAGATCTGACCGATCTTCATCCCGGGGTAGATCGCGATCGGCAGGTTCGCGACGTTGGAGAGTTCCAGGGTCAGATGGCCGTCCCAGCCGGCGTCGACGAAGCCCGCCGTGCTGTGGATCAGCAGGCCGAGCCGCCCGAGTGAGGATTTGCCTTCCAGCCGTGCGACCAACTCGGGGCCGAGCGTGACCCGTTCCAGCGTCGAGCCGAGGACGAATTCCCCCGGGTGCAGGATGAACGCGCCCTGATCGTCGACCTCGACCAGCTCGGTCAGGTCTTCCTGCGCCTGTTTAGGGTCGATGTAGGGGGTCGTGTCGTTGCGGAACACGCGGAAATAGCGGTCAACCCGGAGGTCGACGGAGGAGGGCTGCATCGCATTCGGGCCCAGCGGGTCGATCATTATCCCGCCGGCCTCGAGCTGCTCGGCGATCGATCTGTCGGAGAGGATCACGGCGCCCGGAGCGTACATCGATCTGGCCGCTGCGCTCGTCCCGAGGCTGGTAGCGCGCTACCATCCATCTGTGCCCAACGTCGGACCACTCGAGTTGGCAATCGTCCTAATCATTGCTTTGGTGATTTTCGGGCCCAAGCGCCTACCTGAGCTCGGCAAGTCGCTGGGCCGTGGCATGCGCGAATTCAAGACTTCGATCTCGGGTGAAGCTAGTGACCATGACGACGACGACGATCCACCCGAGATCGAAAACGGCGTCGAGGAGGCCGGGGACACCGAACCGGCCGGCCAGCGCGGCGCCTGAGGCGCCCACTCGCCCGGCGGTGGGGGCCTGAGCATGGCCCGAGTCAAGGCCGCCAACTTCGATGACCGTCTGACGCTGGTCGAGCATCTCGACGAGCTTCGCAGCCGCCTGTTCATCGGCGGCGCCGCCCTGTTGGTTGCAGCGACGCTCTGCTTCTGGCAGAACCATCTGATCCTCGAGATCGCCAACGGGCCGTTGCCGGAGGGCTTCGAGCCGGTCACGCTCTCCCCCGCGGAGCCCTTCCTTACGACGATCACCTTGTCGCTGTACGGGGCGATCCTGCTGGCGCTCCCGATCATCCTGTACCAGATCTATGCGTTCGTGCTGCCGGCCTTCAGCCCGACCGAGAAGGGGGTCGTGCTGCCGCTGCTGCTGATGGTCCCCTTCCTGTTCATCGGCGGCGTCGCCTTCGCCTACTACGTGGTCACCCCGGCCGCGGTCGACTTCCTCCTCAACTTCAACTCCGACGAGTTCAACATCCAAGTCAGAGCGCGCGAGTACTACAGCTTCTTCGCGCTCTCGTTGATCTCGGTTGGGATCCTGTTTCAGATTCCGGTTGGGATCCTCGCCGTGACCCGAATGGGAATCGTTACCCCTGACCAGCTCGCCCACAACCGCCGCTACGCGTTCTTGATCATCGCGGTGCTGGCGATGCTGTTGCCCGGCACCGATCCGGTGACGATGGTGATCTCGATGGTGCCGTTGCTGATCCTGTTCGAGTTCTCGGTCGTCTTGGCCCGGGTGTTCGGTCGCGCGCGCCAGACGAGCGCTGAGCTGGCCCGCGAGCCCGCGTCGGGTGAGGGCTGAGGACGCCGCCCCGCGGCGGCGATCCTCTAGGCTCCAGGGCCCATGCTTTTCGATCTCCAGGGCAAGCGCAAGCGCTTCATCCAAGTCATATACGTGTTCTTGGCGTTGCTCCTCGGTGGCGGCCTGGTTCTGTTCGGGATCGGCGGCGACGCCTCGGGCGGGCTCGGCGATGCGCTCGGGCTGGGCAACGGTCACGGTGGCGGCGGCAACGCCGAGTTCAACGACCAGATCGATTCGGCGCAGGCAACCTTGGAGGCCGACCCCGAGAGCGTGGCGGCTCTGGTCGCGGTTGCCCGCTACAGCTATCTGAACGGGCAGCAGCAGCTCGAGGTCGACGAGGACACCCAGACCCAGGTTCTGACCGAGGAGGCCACGGCCAGCTTCGAGGCGTCGATCGCGGCCTGGGAGCGCTACCTCGACGCCAACCAGGGCAAGCCTGACGCCGAGGTGGCGACGCTCGTCTACCGGGCTTACGGGAACGTCGCGCTGAGCTCCACCAATCCGGCCTCGATCCAAAGGCGCCTCGATGGTGCTCTGACCACGGCCGAGATCCTGGCCGATCAGCTTCCCGGCCCGCAGACCTACCTCGACCTTGCCGGCGCCGCCTACTTCGCCGGCGACACCAAGGCCGGTGATGCGGCCTCGAAGCAGGCGCTCGCTGAGGTCGACGATGCGGGCTCAGCGGCGCTCGAGACCGAGCTCGACAACCGCAAGCAGCAGGGCAACCAGCTGCAGCGCCAGCTCAAGCAGTTGCGCAACGACCCGTCGGCGCTCGAGGATCCGTTTGGCACCAGCGACAGCTCCGCCCAGGACGCGGATGGGGCGGACGGCGGCGGGCACAGCGGCGGCTGACCAGTCCGCTTTGGGCACTCGGTCGGCGTTCGGCGCTCGTTAAGATGGCCCCGGGGCCATTAGCTCAGTTGGTAGAGCAGGAGACTCTTAATCTCAAGGTCGTAGGTTCGATCCCTACATGGCCCATCTCCGATCCATCGGGCGTCGGGCCGGGCAGCCGCGCGGGTTTGGTGAGTCTGGGCCACCACTAGACTGGCCCGCATGCGCATCGGAATCGTCGGACTCGGTTACGTCGGCCTGCCGCTGGCCCTCGCCTTTGGTGAGGCGGGCCATGCCGTGACCGGCTACGACACCGACGCCCGTCGGGTCGAGCGCCTCGGCCGGGGTGAGTCCGACATCGAAGACGTCCCGGCCGAGCGCCTGGTTGCGCTTGGGGACTGCTTCCAGCCGACCACCGAGGTGGGCGCCCTGGGCCGCTGTGACGCGATCCTGATCTGTGTGCCGACGCCGCTTGCCAACCAGCGCGAGCCCGACCTCAGCTACGTGATCTCGGCAGCCCGTTCGATCGCGGAGATCCTGGTCGAGGGCCAGCTCGTCGTTCTCGAGTCGACCACCTACCCCGGGACCACCAGGGAGCAGCTGCAGCCGCTGCTGGAGGAGTCCGGCCTGCGCGCGGGTCGCGACTTCCACCTCGCCTATTCGCCCGAGCGCATCGATCCCGGCCGCGCCGATCACACGGTCGCCAACACGCCGAAGGTGGTTGGGGGGATCACCGCGGCCTGCGCCGACCGTGCCGAGGAGCTCTACGCTGAGATCACCGCCGAGGTGGTTCGCGTCTCCAGCCCCGAGGCGGCCGAGCTGACCAAGCTGCTCGAGAACATCTTCCGCTCGGTGAATATCGCCCTGGTCAACGAGCTGGCCCAGCTCACCGATCTGATGTCGATCGACATCTGGGAGGTGATCGACGCGGCTGCGACCAAGCCGTTCGGATTCATGCGCTTCGAGCCCGGTCCGGGGATGGGGGGCCACTGCCTGCCGATCGACCCGTTCTACCTCGCCTTCAAGGCACGAGAGCACGACTTCTACACCGAGTTCATCGAACTCGCCGGCAAGATCAATCAGACCCAGCCCCTGTACTGCGTGCAGAAGATCCAGCGGGCGCTGAACGATGTCGGCAAGCCGGTCAAGGCCTCGCGGGTGCTGCTCCTGGGCGTCTCCTACAAGGCCGGGGTCGGCGACCTGCGCGAGGCACCCGCCCTCAACATCGTGCGGCATCTGCGCGAGCTCGGGGCCGAGGTCAGCTATCACGACCCGCTCGTGTCCGAGCTCCGAGAGGCGGGGCTGCGCTCGGTCGAGCTGGCGCCCGCCGTCGCCACCAGTGACGCCGTCGCGATCGTCACCGCCCACCCCGGGGTCGACTACGAGGCGCTGGTCCGCGATGCCGCTCTGGTGATCGACTTCCGCGGGGTCTCCCGCGGGATCGAGGCCGACAACCTCGTGCGACTCTGAGTAGTGGCGATGGCTTTGCCGCGGTGGTTTCGCTCCCGGCCCGCGCGACGGCGGGGGCTGGCCCGAGTTGGACTCGATCTCGGTCATCCCGACCGGGTTACCGTAGCGCTGGCGGCGACCACCACTGCCACCGCGGGGGCCGTGCTGGTCGGGGATCTCGCGCGCCGCTTCCGGCGTCGGGCCTCGCGGGCCGAGCGTGCCGGCGAGTGGCCCCTAGCCGGAGCTCCCGAGGCGACCGCGGAAGCGCTTCAGCTTGCCTCGCGGGCGACTCAGGACACAGTTCGGGTCGCGATCGAGGGCTATGAGGCGAGCTCGCGGCAGGAGCTTGTGCTGTTCAACCTGCTCGGCGGCTTCGCCGGTTCGTTCGCGATCGCGCGGCTTTCCAGCACCGGGATCCGCTCCGGTTGGTGGCCGCTCGGAAACGTTCGTATAGGCGGCCGGCATATTCATCATTTCGTGCCCGGGATCGTGATGGCCTTCGCCGCCGCGACCGCCGCGTTGCTAACCGACGACCTGGATCGTGAGGCCGCACTGGCACTGCCGTTCGGGGTCGGGGTCGGGCTCACCTTCGACGAGGCCGCGCTGTTGCTCGATCTCCGAGATGTCTACTGGACACGCGAGGGCCTGCTCAGCGTGCAGCTCAGCCTCGGAGGTCTGGCCCTGCTCAGCAGCACGATCCTGGCTCTGCGGCTGCTGCGACGCGGCGAGCTCCGCAGCGAGGACGCCGGCTTGATCCCCGATGCGGCGGGCGAGCTGGTGGATCCTCAGCCGCGGACGGCGTAACGCGCGTACAGCTCGTCCCCTTCGCGTAGGAGCCAAGCCAGCTCGAGCTCAAGCGGCCCCGACGTCAGCCCCTCGGCAATCCGAGGGCCCTGTCCGCCCGCGAGCTTGGCGCCCACGGTGACGAACAGCGAATCGACCAGGCGCTGCTCGAGCAGCGCGCCGTGCAGGGTCGGGCCGCCCTCGCTCAGCAACCCCTCCACCCCGTGTTCGGTCCGCAGCTGTCGCAGTGCGCAGGCCAGGTCAACGCCCTTCGGATGGCGCACCACCTGCGTCGGTGTGGCGGTCCGGGGAGGCTGCTCGGCGCTCGTCGTGAAGATCAGCACGCTGCCGACGCCGGAGCTGAACAGGCCGATTTCCCACGGCAGCTCGAGCCCGCTGCTGACGATCACCGCGAGCGGGCTCGGCGGCATCCCGCGCCGCTCGCGGGCCGCTCGCGCCTCCTCGGCCGGCAGTAGGCATCCGTAGCGCTCGGCCCGGATCGTCCCGGCCCCGACGAGGACCGCGTCGGAGCCGGCCCGCAGGGCCATCAGAATCTGGGTGTCAGTCTCCGAGGCGATTTTTCCGGACTGACCGGCGATCGTCGCGTGCCCGTCGACGGTCTCCGCGAAGTTCGTGAACACGTAGGGTCGCTTCGCGTCGTAGGGCGGGGGCGGCGGGAAGCCCTCGAGTTGCTCGGCGATCGTGGTCGGCCCGGGGCAGGGTGTGAGGCGCTCCACAAGCTCGACGCTATCGCCGCATGCGCGCAGGCACGGGGCCTCTCAGCAGCCCAGCTTCTTGGCCGCGTCCCGGAAGTTCTTGACCTCGACCGTCGGCCGCTTTCCGCCCCGCTCGATCTTCTCGCCCCGGCGGTTGACCCAGATCACAGGTACGCGCATCTTCAGCAGCGGCTCCACGTCCGTGTAGAGACCGCTGGTGATGTGGACCCAGCCCTTCTTCCTGCCGATCCGCCGCGCGCACTCCTTGAAGTGGGCGGGCTCGGGCTTGTAGCTACGGACCTGCTGCGCGGTCACAACCAGGTCGAGCTCGGTGCGGAGGTGGCGGCGCGAGATCCCGAGGAGTTTGTCGTCGATGTTGGAGACGATGCCGAGGCTGTAGCGGGCTCTGAGCCTGTCCATCGCGGCGTTTGACTCGCGGAAGGGTTGCCAGCTGCCAATCGAGTCAGGTAGGAACTGGGCTCGGCTCGGCTCCAGTTCCCAGCCGATCTCACCGGCAGCCTTGACCGCGGCCCGGCGCAGGACCTCGGCGTAGAGCTCATAGGAGCCACCCATGACCTCGTACTGGACCTCGTAGAAGCGGGACAGCAGGGCCTTGGTGTCCAAGGTCAGGCCATCCTCCTCGGCCGCCTTCTCGAAGGCCGTGGAGATCCCCTTGTCCCAATCGATCAGGGTCCCGTAGCAGTCGGTGGTGACCCAGTTGATCTCGCTGCGCTTGGGTAGAGGCATGAGGGCGCGGCATTATGGCACCCGCCGGCGTTCGGGGGTCGGAGCGCCCTCAGCGGGTCAGCCGAGCCGGTCGAGAGGGTCCTGGTTGGCGAGCAGGACTTCCAGGATCTCACCGACCTGGGTCTTCTGCGCCTGCGCTGCCCGCAGCCCTCTCTTCGGATGCACTTTGTAGGTGTTCCGGCGTCCCTGGCGCTTGCGAGTCAAGTAGCCTTCCTCGACCAGCTCGGTGACGATTCGCTGCGCCGCTCGCTCGGTGATATCGAGCGCCGTGGCGATGTCTCGCAAGCGGCTGGTCGGGTCACGGGCAATCACCAACAGCACGCGCATATGGTTGGTCAGAAAGGTCCAGTGGCCTGGCATTGCTAGAGCGTACGCCCTGGCCGGAGTTCGAGCGCCGGCCGGCCTGGCCTTGATCCTGAACGTGGTTGGGATACGCTCCCGCCCGCACTATGGACCTACTGGAATACCAGGGCAAGCAGCTCTTCGAACGGACCGGGGTCGCCGTTCCCGATGGCGATGTCGCCGGCGATGTCGACGCGGCGGTGGCCGCGGCCGAGCGGATTGGTTACCCGTGCGTGATCAAGGCTCAGGTCCTGATCGGCGGGCGCGGCAAGGCGGGCGGGATCAAGGTCGCGACGAACGTCCACGAAGCTCGCAACCACGCGGAGGCGATCCTCGGGATGGATCTCCGCGGCCCTCGCGGTGAAGGTCCGTTCCGCGTCGCTTGGGTCTGGGTCGAGGGGGCCTCCGAGATCGACGCCGAGTATTACGCCTCGATCATCCTCGACCGCTCCGCCAAGAAGCCTCTCGCGATCCTCTCTCGAATGGGCGGCATGAACGTCGAGGAGATCACCGAGACCGACCCTGACGCCTTGGCGCGCTCCTACGTAGAGCCGGCCGACGGGCTCGGAATCGAGCAGGCTCGCGAACTCGCGCTCAGCGCGCAGATCGACGAGGACGTGGTGCTCGGTGTGTCCGAGGCGATGGTCCGTCTATACGAGGCCTTCGTCAGCAACGACGCGACCCTGATCGAGGTCAATCCGCTCGTCGTCACCGCCTCCCGCGACGTCATCGCCCTCGACGCCAAGGTCACGATCGACGACTCGGCCCTGTTCCGGCACGAGCAGCTTGCCGCGGCCGAGGAGCAGCCCGCCGACGAGCAGGAGCGGATGGCAAAGGAGCGCGGCCTCACCTATGTGAAGCTCGACGGGGACATCGGGATTCTCGGCAACGGCGCCGGACTCTGCATGTCCACCCTTGACGTCGTCGCCAACGCCGGCGGCTCTCCTGCGAACTTCCTCGACGCCGGCGGCGGCAGCAAGGCCGACGCGATCGTCGACGCGCTCGAGGTGATTACCTCGGATCCCAAGGTCCGGGCGGTGCTGTTCAACATCTTCGGGGGCATTACCCGATGCGATGAGGTTGCCGCGGGGATCATCGAGGCCTCGTCGCGGGTCCGGCTCGAGGTTCCGCTCGTGGTTCGTCTCGACGGCACCAATTCGGCCCAGGGACTGGGGATGCTCGCCAAGGCGGGGCTCGACCACCTGCACGTGGAGAAGACGATGCTCGGCGCGGCCCAAGCGGTCGTCGAGCTGGCGGGGAAGGCGTAGCCGAGATGTCGATCATCATCGACGAGAAGACCAAGTTGGTGGTCAGTGGCCTGACCGGTCGCGAGGGGACCTTCCATGGACTCCGAAATCGCGACTACGGAACCGATCTGGTTGCCGGTGTGACTCCGGGCAAGGCCGGCCAGGAGGTCGACGGCGTCCCGATCTTCGACACGATCGCCGAGGCCGTGGCCGAGCGCGGTGCGAATACCTCGATGATCTTCGTCCCGGCGCGGTTTGCGGGCGCCGCGATCGACGAGGCAATCGGCTCCGGCGTCGAGACGGTGATCGCGATCACCGAGGGGATCCCCGTCCACGACATGCTCGGCAGTTACTGGATGGCAAAGGAGCGCGGCGTGCGCTTGATCGGCCCCAACTGCCCTGGCGTGCTCAGCCCCGGCAAGGCCAACGTCGGGATTATCCCGGCCCAGTTCTTCGACCAGGGCTCGATCGGGGTCGTCTCGAAGTCAGGCACGCTGACGTACCAGATCGGCAATGAGCTCAAGCACGCCGGCCTCGGCAACTCCTCGATTGTCGGGATCGGCGGCGACCCCATAGTCGGCAGCGACTTCATCGACATCCTCGGGCTCTACGAGAGCGATCCGGAGACCGAGCTGATCGTGATGGTCGGCGAGATCGGCGGCGACGCCGAGGAGCGTGCGGCGACCTACATCGCCGAGAGCGTGACCAAGCCGGTGGTTGGCTATATCGCCGGATTCACGGCCCCGCCCGGCAAGCAGATGGGACATGCCGGAGCGATCATCTCCGGATCGGCGGGCACCGCGAGGGCCAAGCAGGAGGCGCTCGAGGCCAAGGGCGTACGGGTCGGAACCAGCCCCTCGGAGGCCGCGCAGATCGCCGCCGAGATCGTCGGCTGAGCCCCGCCATGGCCGACCTGATCAGCTTCGCGCGCGGCGCCCCGAGCGTCGATCTGCTGCCCGGCGAGGCCGTCGGGCTGGCAGCCGAGCGGGCGATCGCCGAGAGCCCCGGAAGGGCTCTGTCCTACGGAACCGGCGATGGTCATCCCGAGCTGCGGGAGTGGTTGGCGAGCCGCCACGGGCACGGCACCAGTCCCGATCAGCTGATGATCACGAATGGCTCGCTCGAGGCAGGCTGGATGCTGTTTCAGCATCTGCTCCGAGCGGGAGATACGGTGTTCGTGGAGCAGCCCTCCTACGACCGGACTCTGCTGATGCTGGAGCGGATCGGCGCCGAGCGCGTCGGAGTGGCACTGGAAGAGAACGGAATCGACGTTGCCGCCCTCGAGAGTCTGATCACCGGCGGCGAGGTTCCCAAGGTCGTCCACATCATCAGCAACTTCCACAACCCGGCCGGCTGCACCCTCTCAGAGCCGAAGCGCAGGCGGTTGGTCGAGCTCTCCGAGCAGCACGGCTTCTGGCTCTTCGAGGACGACCCCTATCGCGAGGTCCGCTTCGCGGGCGCCGAAGAGCTGCCGACGATGCTCTCGCTTGCCGTTGGCACCGGCGCCAAGGTCATCCATGCCTCTTCCTTCTCCAAGACGGTCGCCCCGGGGGTCCGCGTCGGCTACCTGGTCGGACCGCCGGAGGAGATCGCGGCGCTCTCGAAACGAGCCTCGGAGATCTACATCTCGCCCAACATGCTGGCTGAGTCGATCGTCTACCACCTCTGCCTCTCAGGCGGGCTCGACGCCAACATCGCGGTCGTCAACCTGGCCCTTGCCGCGCGCCGAGATGCCGTCGTGGAGGCGCTCGGTGAGCAGCTGCCGGAGGCGCGCTTTGTGGTTCCGGGCGGCGGCTACTTCCTCTGGCTCGAGCTCGAATCCGACGTCGATACGGAGGCGTTGCTGCCGCTTGCCAAGGAAGAGGGGGTGGCCTTCGTCGCGGGCCCTGACTTCATGCTCGAGGGCGGCCACCAGAGCCTGCGGCTCTCGTTTGCCGGCGTGCGCCCAGAGCAGGCGGCTGAGGGAATCGCCCGCATCGCCCGGGCTCTGGCCCGCCAACGTGGCTGAGCTCCGCGGGTTCACAGTATTTTAGCAATTGCTAAGATACTGCTTGTATATTCCTCACAATGGCTCCCCGCAACCAGGGGAGCCGGCCAACTGAGGATGCCGAAAGGAGGCCACCAATGCCGATCAGATTCTTCGAAGGGGTGCGTGAGGAGGATCGCGACGCCCTGATACGTCGCAACATGGAGCGGCGTTTCAATGCGCTCGCGGCTGCCGTGCGCGACCACGAGGCAAACGTGCGTCGACGTGGTTCCGTCGAGAACCGCGACGAGGCGCTCTACCGGCGGCTGCGCCAACTCTCCGGCGAGCCGGCGACGGTCGAGCACGGCGGCGTCTGAGCTGCTCGGCGTGGTCGGGGATGGGTGCGCTAGCGGCCGTAGCGATCGCTGGAGAGCTGCAGCTGCGCCGGCAGAGCTGCGCGCGGCGGGGGCGCCGGATCAGCTCTGACGGAGACGGTTTCGGCAACGCTGCGTGACAGCACGTGGTCGCCGTCGTCGGAGCTGACGACGACCTCGCTCTCACCGGAGCTCTTCACCGCCCCGGCCATCCCGGGCTCCAGCCCGGTCTTGCGCAGATAGTGCAACAGTTCCTCGGCCTCGTTCTCGAAGCGCAGCACGATCACGCTGGCTCCGACCTCGCAGTCGGCGAGCAGTGAACCGCGCTCACGCTCGCCGAGGATGATCGGGTGACCGTGCGGACACGTCTTTGCATCGCCGATCGCGGCCATCATCCGCTCTTCGAGCACCGGCGACATCGCATGCTCCAGGCGTTCGGCTTCCTCATGGACCTCGTCCCAGGGGATGCCAAGAACGTCGGTCAGGAAGCGTTCGATCAGACGGTGGCGCCGGACGATCGCCTC
This sequence comes from uncultured Acidimicrobiia bacterium, assembly GCA_964196325.1. Classification (GTDB taxonomy): domain Bacteria; phylum Actinomycetota; class Thermoleophilia; order Solirubrobacterales; family 70-9; genus CAXMST01. The sequence goes on along the minus strand of CAXMST010000099.1, from coordinate 25,190 downwards.
GGCGTGCTCGGTTCCGTCATCGGTGAAAGTAAGCGACTTGTCGGCGGCCCGGCTGATGTAGCCGTCACCCTCGAGTCGGCCGATCATCTCGCTCACGGTCGGGGGGGAAAGCTGCATTGCCCGGGCTACGTTCGCCGCGGTTAAGGGCAGGCTCGCCTCCTGCAGCCAGTAAAGGGTCTGCAGGTACTCTTCCTCGGCCACGGTGACCTCCGTACTCACGAGTTGAGAGTATCCAGCCATGCAGATCGGTGACTCCACCCGCGCCCTGGTTACTGGGGCGTCGAGGGGAATAGGTCGTGCACTGGCGATCGAGCTGGCTGGGCGGGGCGCCACGGTCGGCCTTCTGGCGCGAGACCAACGCGCGTTGGGCGCGCTCGCGGAGCAGCTCAACGGGCGGGCGATCGTGGTCCCCGCCGACATCACCGACCGTCGTGAGGTGGATCGGGCCGTCGGGGCGTTCGTCGATGAGGCCGGCGGGCTTGACCTGCTCGTCGCGAACGCCGGAATCGCTCACTACGGGCCGTTCATCGAGATGGACCTCGACAAGATCGAGGAGATGGTTGCGGTCAATGTGCTTGGCAGCCTCTACGTCGTCCGCTCGGCGCTCGATCGAATGCTGCCGGCAACCGCTCCCGGCCAGATCGTCGTGGTCTCCTCCGGCGCCGGGTTGCGGGCCTTCCCCTGCGCCGCGGTCTACGGCGCGACGAAGGCAGCCAACCGCGGTTTCGCCGAGGCGTTGCGACACGAGCTCGCCGACACCCCGCTCAGCTTGACCACGGTCTACCCGGGCGAGGTCGAGACCGAGCTTCATTCCCACCAGCTCGAGCGCATGCCCCAGTGGCGGCGGGGCGACGAAGCGATTCCGGCAGCCACGGTCGCCACCCAGATCGCCGAGGCCGTGATCGCCGACCAGCGCAGTCTCTATACCCCGCGGCTGGTGCGCCTGCTGGGCCTGGCTGGGGTTGCCCCGGGCCTGGTCGACCGGCTTCTTCGCCGGATCCGGGGAGTGACCGCGGCCCCGCGGCGCTAGCCCCCCGCGCCGGTTACAGCTCGAGCAGTTCCTTCTGCGTGAGCCGGTAGAGAAACAGCAGCGACGGCCCGACGATCGCCAGGGCGACGACGAAGACGATGATCACCGCGTTCAGGGTAGGCTCGGCGCCCGCCGCTTGGTCGATCGTCAGCGAGGTCGGAAAGATGTAGGGATGCTGGGCGACGCCCCAGCCGGCGATTACCGCGACGACAGCTCCGACGGCGAGCGGGCGGACCCCACGACTGACGTTTCGGATCAGGCCGACGAGAGCGGCTCCACCGAGCAGGATCGACGCGATCAGCAGGGGCACCGCATCTCCGGTGAGCCCGTCGTAGACGAAGCGGGCGTCGGCGCGCAGGGCGATGATTCCAAGGACCGCAAGACTGCCGGCCACAACAGCAGTGCCGATAGCGCGGCGGCGAAAGTAGTCGACCAGCTCCGCTTCCCCCGACCGCCGCGCGTCGGCGGTGAGAAAGACGGAGGCGAGGTAGGCGCTGGTCGCAACGAATAGCACCCCGATCAGCAGGGGTAGCGGCGCCAGCCAGCTCGAAAAGGGTTCGCCCGCCCCGCTCGCAGGGACCGCGCCGGCCGCGACCGCGCCGACCACACAGCCCATGAAGAATGGGGTGATCAGCGAGGCGCCGGCGAACACGAGCTCCGATCGCTCGCGGGCGGCGCCCGCGAATGTGTGGCCGAAGGCGAATCCGGAGCCGCGCAGCACGATCCCGACCGCTGCCATCGCGATCGGGAAGTAGAGCGTCTTCATCAGGGGCCCAAAGGCGGTTGGGAATGCCGTCCAAAGCACCACGATGCAGAAGATCAACCAGACGTGGTTGGCCTCCCAGACGGGGCCGATCGAGCGCTCAACGCGGTTCCGAGCGCGGGCGCCGAGCTCGCCGTCGCGCCGCGAGAGCAGGCTGACGATGCCGGCCCCGAAATCCGCCCCGCCGAAGACCGCGTAGAGGGTTGCGCCCGCGAGCAGGATCACGGCGACCACCTCGGGCTTGCTCATCGTGAGACCTCCTGGGGTTCCGGTTCCTCGGCCGGACCGTAGGGAACTCGAACGCTCGACGGCTGGCGGGCGATCACCTTCAGGGCCTTGTATGCGATCACGCCAATCGTCACGTAGAGGACCACGGTCCCCCCGAACGCGAACCAGATCCCCTCGGCCTGGGTGACCGCCTCCTCGGTGCGCATGAAGCCCTGCACGATCCACGGTTGTCGTCCGACCTCGGTGACGATCCAGCCGGCCTCCATCGCAACCACCGAGCCCACGCCGGCTAACGCTGCGGCCCGCCAGAACCAGACCGATTCGGGCAGCTTCTTGCGGCGCCAGGCGCTCCAGCCGAACCAGGCAGCGAGACCCAGCAGGCCGAAGCCGATCCCAACCATCGTGTCGAACGAGAGGTGTAGCAGCGTGGTCGCGGGCGGCCGCTCGTCAGGCGGGACCGAGCTGACTCCCGAGGGTCCGGCGAGCCCGGGGTTCTCGGCGTTCGCCTCGAACCCGGTCACGACCTGACTGGTGCTGAAGCCGACCAGCAGCGAGTCCAGCCCCGGAATCCCGAGCCCGCCCTCGACTCCGTCGTCGGTACAGATTCCGCCCAGGTACTCGGTCTGATCCGGCCCGGTCTCCTGAATGCACTCGAACGCCGCAAACTTGGCGGGCTGGTGGTCGGCGACACCCCGGGCGGCGACGTCGCCGACGAAGATCTGGATCGGCGTGGCGATCGCGGCGATCGCGAACGGGATCGCGAAAGCGACCTTGGTCCGGCGACTGCGCTTGCCACGCAGCCAACTGATCGCGTAGATCGAGGCCAGGCCGAAGCCGCAGACCATGTAAGCGGCAAGCAGCATGTGCGGGAACTCATAGACGACGGCGGGGTTGAACAGGGCGCCAAGCGGGGAGACGTCGATCGCGGTCCCGTCGGCCGCCAGCGAGAAGCCCTCCGGTTGGTTCATCCAGGAGTTGACGGCGACCACGCTGAAGGCGCCGCCGATCCCGGCGATCACGATCGGCACGCCGGTCCAGAAATGCTTCCAGCCCTCGAGCCGGTTCCAGCCGTAGATGTAGATCGCGATGAAGATCGCTTCGGTGAAGAAGAAGATCCCCTCGATCGCGAAGCCCGTGCCGAACACGTCGCCCCACTGCTCCATGAAGCCGGGCCAGAGCAACCCCAGCTCGAACGAGAGCACCGTGCCGGTCACAGCGCCGACGGCGAACAGCACCGCCGCCGCCTTCGACCACTTGCGGGCGAGATCTAGCGCGTCGGGGTCGTTGTGCTTGCGCCCCCTGTACTCGGCGGTGAGCATGACCAGCGGCAGCGCCACCCCGACGCAGGCGATAATGATGTGGAACCCGAGCGTGAACGCCATCAGGTTCCGGGCGGCGAGAAGATTGTCGGCGGCCAGCGGGAGCAGGGTCCCCGCGGCTGACGCGAGTTCGGTCACAGCCTGACCCTATAGGGATCCGCGGCCGTGATGTGGAGGCATGATCAGCTCCTTTGAGAGTTGTTCGGGGGTGGCGGCGCCGCAGAGCGCCATCGCCTCTCGCAACTCGCGCTCGATCGTTGCGAGCACGCGGCCAACCCCCTCGGCTCCTCCGAGGCTCAGGCCCCAAAGAATCGGGCGGCCGAGAAGTACTCCCCGGGCGCCGAGGCAGAGGGCCTTGAGGACGTCGGTGCCCCGGCGAAAGCCGCCGTCGACGAATACCTCGACCTGGCCGGCGATGGCCTCGCTGATTGCCGGCAGCATCTCGATCGTGGCCGGCGCAGTGTCGAGTTGACGGGCGCCGTGATTGGAGACGAGCACGGCGGCGGCTCCGGAGTCGACCGCCCGCAGCGCGTCGTCGGCACGATGGACGCCTTTGACCACGACCGGCAGCCCGCTGACCCCGACGAGCCACTCGACGTCGCTCCAGCTCAGACTCGGGTCGAGCTGGGCCTCGAAGTAGGCGGCCAGTCCCGATTCCCCTTTGCCCTCGACCGCACCCCGACCGGCGACCGAGGCAACGGTCAGCGGCTCTGGCAGGGAGAAGCTGTTGCGTACGTCACGCTCGCGCCTCCCCAGCACCGGCGCGTCCACGGTGAGCACGATCGCCCCGTAGCCGGCGGCCTCGGCTCGGCGCGCAAGCTCGGTGGTCAGGCCACGGTCCTTGAATGCGTAGAGCTGGAACCAACGCGGCGAGGGCGGCGCCTGCTCGGCCACCGTCTCCAGCGTTGTGTTCGAGAGCGTCGAGAGGCAGAACAGCGCACCCGCGCCTGCCGCGCCGGTGGCGCTGGCAACCTCGGCCTCGGGGTCCGCCATGCCGTGGAAGGCGGTCGGCGCGACGGCAACGGGCATCGCTACCTCGCTGCCCAGCAAGGTCGTCTCGAGCGATATATCGGAGACGTCACACAGGACGTGCGGCAGCAACAGGATCTCGTCGAAGGCGCTCCGGTTGCGGGCCAGGGTGATCTCGTCGCCGGCACCCGAGCGGTAATAGTCATAGGCGTTCTGGGTCAGGCGCTCGGCGGCGGCCGCTTCGAGGTCGACCAGGTTGAGTGGCCACTCGCTCACAGTGCCGGCCCAGTCTCGGCCAGTGTCGAGACCACCCCTTCGTAGACGCCGTCGCCCATCCGGCCCTCGGTCACGGTCACGTTGTCGTAGCTGCTCAGGGCCGCCGCGAGCGCCGGGTCGTGCTCGGGACCGTTGGCGACGCAGAAGAAGCGACCGACGTGCCGCGCCACCTCCAGGTCCTCGATCGAATCCCCGGCCGCGATGCACTCCTCCGGCAGATACCCGCGGGCTCGCATGTGCGCCGCGACCGCCTTCGCCTTGCTCGCCTCTCCAGGGACCACGTGGTAGGCGTGGGCCTGCTCGATCGCATCCATGCGCCGGGTGATCGCGCCGTTGTCGAGGAAACGCAGCTGCTCGTGCCCGGCCTCGACGATCAACAGGTTTGCCTCGGTGACGTCGACCTTGCCGCGCATCAGCAACGAGAGCTCACGACCCGTATGCCAGGGCTCGTGCCACTCCAGGCGGCCCTCGAAGTGGGAGAAGAGCAGCTCGGCGATCCCGGCGGCGAGGATTCGCTCGACCACGGTCCCGGCCTCGTTTGGCTCCCAGTCCCCGGTCAACAGGGTCCGCTCGCGATCGATCGCCATCGCGCAGCCGGCCTCATAGATGTAGGAGGTCTGGCCGATCAGTCGCGAATCGCTGTGCACCTGCGCCTCACGGCGCCCGGACATGATCACGACCTCGGCCCGGACCCGATGGCAGGCTTCGAGCATCTGGGCCTGGGCCTTGGAGAAGCCGCCTTCGCTGTCGCGGAACAGCGAAGCGCCACTCCCCAGCAGTGTGCCGTCGAGATCGGTGTAGAGGCAGCGCAGGGCCACGCGGGTACCGTAGTCGGCAATGCCCGCTTGGCGCCTTGCCGATCGCACCCTCGAGCCTACGCCGGCGGCGCCGCTGGGCGTCGCGATCGTCAACGTCACCGACGACTCCATGTTCGAGGCCGCCCGGAGCGGAACCCCCGAGCGCGCCGTGGCGGATGGATCCGCCTTGGTCGAAGCCGGCTTCGATCTCGTCGATGTCGGTGCGGTGCCCGCGCGCAGCGGCCCCCGGGTCGGGGCCGAGGATGAGGCTGCCAAGTTGATCCCCGCGGTCCGCGGCCTTCGCGCGAGCCTGCCGGTGCCGGTCAGCGCCGATACCTTCACCCCGGAGGTCGCGCGGTTGGCCTTGGCGGCGGGGGCCCATGTGATCAACGACATCGGCGGCGGCGGCGACGAGATGCTCGCGGTGGTCGCCGAGGCGGGCTGCGGCTACGTGCTGATGCATATCGAGGGCCCGCCGCGCAGGAACCGGCCCGCCCCCGCCTACGCTGATGTGGTCGCCCGCCTGGCTGAGTTCTTTGTGGCGCGGATCGAGCGCGCCGGCGAGCTCGGGGTCGCGGCCGAGGCGATCGCGATCGACCCCGGCTTGGACTTCGATCTGAGCACCGACCACGCCCTCGAGATCCTCGGCACCGGGCTGCCGACCCTCCGTGAGCTCGGGCGCCCGATCTTCATGTCGCTCTCACGCAAAGACTTCGTCGGCGCCTTGCTCGCGGGCTCCTGGGAGCGCCGGCGCGATCCTGGCGAGCGCGGCCCCGGCACGTTCGCTGCGGCGGCCCTGGCCGCGGTCGCGGGGGCGGAGATCCATCGGCTGCATGACGTCGAGGGCCTGGACGCCGTCCGGGTCGCCGGGGCCATCGCTCATGGCTCGCGCGTCGGGGCGTCCGGTGGCTGAGGCTGGAACCGAGCTGCCCTGGGGCTCGGTGATCGATGAGGGCTGGCGGGCGGCGCTGGATCCCGGCCGCGCCGACGGCAGGCTGGTCGCCGAGAGCGCCGAGCGCGAGCAGGAGGCGGTCACCGTCCCCTTCCCCTCGAGTCTCGCCCCCGAGCTGGTCGATGCGCTGCGCTCGACCGGGATCGAGAGCCTCTACGCGCACCAGCTCGCGGCCCTGCGCGCGGCCGAGTCATCGAACGTGATCGTGACCAGCGGAACCGCCTCGGGCAAGTCGCTCGCGTTCAACCTCCCCGTGCTCGATGCGCTGGCCCGCGACGAGCACGCGCGGGCGCTCTACATCTACCCGACCAAGGCGTTGGCTCAGGATCAGGCCCGAAAGCTTGGTGAGCTGGCGCCACCGGGCCTGCGGCCTGCGATCTATGACGGCGATACGCCCAAGGAGGAGCGGCGGGCGATCCGGCGGCGGGCCAACGTGCTGCTGACCAATCCCGACATGCTGCACGTCGGGATCCTGCCCCACCACAAGAGTTGGGGCGACTTCTTCATCAACCTGCGCTACGTCGTCCTCGACGAGGCCCACGTCTACCGTGGCGTCTTCGGCTCGAACGTCGCCAACGTCCTGCGCCGCCTGCGCCGGATCAGCCGCATCTACCGCGGTCCCGACGGCGAGCCACGACTGATCCTCACCTCCGCGACGATCGCCAACCCCACCGAGCTCGCCGAGCGTCTGGTCGGGACCCCGTTCGAGCTGGTCGACGACGACGCGGCGCCCCGGGCCGGGCGCCGGATCGCGATCTGGAATCCACCGCTCAGCGACGAGGCGCTGGGGCTGCGCCGCTCGGCCCTGACCGAGGCGGCCGAGATGCTGGCCGAGCTCGTGATCAGCGGCGTGCGCACGATCTGCTTTCTGCGCAGCCGCAAGGGGATCGAGTTGATCCAGCGCTTCACTTCGCTGCGCCTGCAGGAGCGGGGCCACCCCGAGCTGGCGGACCGGATCGCGCCCTACCGGGCGGGGTATACGCCGCAGCAGCGGCGCGCGGTCGAGGCCCGGCTGGCCGCGGGCGAGTTGCTCGCGGTTGTCGCGACCGACGCCCTCGAGCTCGGGATCGACATCGGGGAGCTCGATGCGGCGCTCTGCGTCACCTTCCCGGGCACGGTCGCCAGCCTGCGCCAAATGTGGGGCCGAGCCGGGCGCCGGACCGAGGGGCTGGCGATCTACATGGCCGGGGAGGACGGACTCGATCAGTTCTTCTGCCGCCACCCGACGGAGTTCCTTACGCGACCCGTGGAGGCGGCGATCCTGGACCACACCAACGAGCGGATCCAGTCCTCGCACCTGCTGGCCGCCGCCTACGAGGCACCGCTCGGCGGCCCCAACGACGACGCCACGCTGGGTGCCGGCTGGCGGGGGCGAGCTGAGCAGCTGGTCGAGGCGGGTCTGATGCGGGCCGGCGCGAACGGCAAGTTCGGCGTCCGGGGCCCGGGCTTCCCGGCATCGTGGGCCGGGCTCCGGTCAGCCTCCGCGGACTCGGTCACCGTTCTCGACGTTGATTCCGGTGAGCTGCTTGGCACGGTTGAGGCTGAGCGCGCCTTCTCGACGGTCCATCCGGGCGCCGTCTACCTGCACATGGGACGCGCCTTCGAGGTGCGGGAGCTCGATCTCGATCTGCGTCGCGCGGTGGTTCAGCCCTTCGGGGGCGACTTCTACACGCAGGCCCGCAGGGAGACCGACATCTACATCGAGCGGCCGGCCGAGGTGCGTAGCACGCTCGGGGTCGAGCTCAGCTTTGGCCTGGTCGGCGTGACCGAGCAGGTCGTTGCCTTCCAGCGCAAACGGTTGGGCGACCACGAGGCGTTCGACTTCGTGGCACTCGATCTGCCGGAGCAGACCTTCCGGACCCAGGCTCTGTGGTACGTGCTGCCGGACGAGCTGGCCGGGCAGCAGGCCTTACCGGGCGAGACCCAGATCGGCGCCTTGCATGCCTCAGAGCACTGCCAGATCGCGGTCCTGCCGCTGCTGGCGATGTGCGACCGCTGGGACATCGGCGGCCTCTCCACCAACGTCCACTACCAGACCGGCAAGCCGACGATCTTCATCTATGACGGCTACCCGGGAGGGGTCGGGATCAGCCGCCGCGGCTTCGAGCAGTTCGAGCGCCTGGTGGCCGACGCGGCCCGGCTGGTGGCCGAGTGCCGCTGCGAATCTGGCTGTCCCTCGTGCGTGCAGAGCCCAAAGTGCGGGAACCTGAACGAGCACCTCCACAAGGCCGCCGCGATCGAGTTGATGGGCGCGATGCTGGCTCACGCGGGGCGCCCGGATCAGGAGTAGAGTCGGCGCCCGACTCAGCCCGGAGGTTCGCCGATGATCAACCCGCTCACCCACCGAAAGATCCTCAAGAAGGGCCGCCCCGGCCGCGCCCGGATCACGGCGATGCAGACCCCCGAGCGCAACGCGGGGTCGCAGAACCTGCGCCTGACCCTCGAGGTTTACGTCGAGGGTCTCTCTCCATACGAGGTCGAGGGCCAGTGGATGGTCTCGCGCAAGGACACGCTGGGTTTCGGCATCGAGGTCCCGGTCAAGGTGGACGCCGATAAGCCGGACCGGGTCGCGATCGACTGGGAGGCGGCGAGGGTCGAGCGCGCGAACGAGAAGCAGACGCGCCGCGAGCAGCTCGCGGCCCAGCCGCCGGTCGGCGCCGCTGCCGGCGTGGGCGGCCAGCAGGTGGTCGACGCCCGCAACGATCCCGAGCTTCGCGCGAAGCTCGAGCAGGTGGTCGGCCACTCGCTCGAGCCGGGCACCGAGCAGTCGATCGACGTCTCGGGCGATCCCGCGATGGCCGCTCGGATCATGCAGGTGGTCCAGGAGCACACCGCCGCGAAGGGCCAGACCGGCGCCGCCACTGGAGCCACCGGGGCCGCAGCCGACCCGCTCGAGAAGCTCGAGCGCCTCGCCAAACTGCGGGAGAGCGGCGCCCTCAGCGAGGCGGAGTTCGAGCAGGAGAAGCGCGAGCTTCTGGGCGAGATCTAGCCGCCTTGCCGCGACGCACCCAGATCGCGGTCTGCGGCTCGGCCCGCTCCGACCCGGAGCTCGATGCCGCGGCGGCCGAGGTGGGGCGGCTCTTGGCCGAAGCCGGCGCGGTCGTCGTCTGCGGCGGTCGGATGGGCATCATGAGCGCCGTCTCGGAGGCCGCCAGCAAAGCCGGGGGAGTGGTGATCGGCGTACTGATGGAGAGCGATCTCGACGGCGGCAACGAGCACCTGACCCACGTCGTGGCGACCGGAATCGGCAACGCGCGCAACCTCGCCGTGGTCAGCTCCGCGGACGCGGTGATCGCGCTCGGCGGGGAGTGGGGCACCCTGACCGAGATCGGTTTCGCCCGGCGCTTGGAGCGGCCCGTGTTCACGCTCGACTCATGGCAGCTCAGCGGCCGTGGGCAGATGGCGGACGCTCCCGGAGTGGTCGCCGCCAGCGATCCCGCAGATGCGGTCGCTCGAGCCCTCGAAGCCGCTACGGAACGCTAGCCTTACCGCCCCCAGCAGCCTGGGCCCAGGCGAGGTAGCTCAGTTGGTAGAGCACACGACTGAAAATCGTGGTGTCCCCGGTTCGATTCCGGGCCTCGCCATCGCTACCTCGGCAGCCGCGGGGGGCGGCGTTTGTGATTGGATGGCCGAGTTGTCGAAGAAAGTGGTGACGTTGTGATGAAGAAGAGACTTGGCGCGCTGTTGGCCGCCGCCGTACTCGGGGTGGGCGCGATCGGCGTCAGCGCCTGCGGTGACGACGAGAGCGCCACCGACGCGGTTACGGACGCCACCGACGCGACCGGCGGTGGATGAGCGCGGCTGAGTCGCGCATCCAGCAAGGGTCAGGCGCACAGCTCAGCCTTCGCCGCCGGCACAAGCTCAAGGCTCGGGCCACGGACTTGGCGGGCAACGTCGATCCGGGCCCAGCGATCAACCGAGTCGAGATCAGCAAGCGCTAGGACCCCCCGTCCGGTCCTCCTCGATTCGCCGAGTCCTCACCTACACCCGCGGTAGCTCCTCGAGCACCTCGTCGAGCGGCGGGTAATCTCCCAATGCGCGGCCGCGGTAGACGGTTCGGGCCGTCGCGGTGGAGTCGAGCAGGGCCAGCCCGGGCAGCTGGTTCGGATCGAGAATCGCTCCTTGGCGCTCGCCACGGGATAGCGCCTTGGCGTAGGTGGCCCAGCCGCGCGGGTTGAGCCCGACCCACCACTTGCGGGGCAGTTCCAGCGCCTCGTGAAGCCGGCGCTCGGGATCGACCAGAAGTGGAAAGGCGATGCCGCGCTCCTCGCGCAGCCAGCGCGCCTGCTTGTCAGACCCCACCGAAATCCCGATCGCGGCGCCGCCGGCGGCCTCGACCTGCTCGTACCTGCTCGAGACCTGTTGCAGATAGTCGCGACACGGCAAGCAGCCGTAGTAGCGCGGGATCACCAAGATCGTCGGCCCCTCGACCAGCTCGCCGATCGGCACCTGCTCACCGCCGGGTCGTTGCACGACCAGATCGCCCAACTTGATCGCCTCTTTGCTCCGCTCCGACATTCGTCCCCTTCTGTGTGCCGTCACCCACGCTTGCGATCAGACCCTGATCCACGCGCCGAGGTTCAGAGCGCGAACCTCCGACGCCCTGGCCGGGTCTGATTGCGGATGGCCCCACCCGAGCACTCCGCCTCGACCGCAGCTCGATCTGACCCCCGGGCTGCCTGGGGCACCAGTCGGGCGCTGCTGGTGGGAGCCGCGGCGGCCGCCACGGTCGTCGCGGCCTGGGTGCTGCTCACCGGGCTAACAGGCAAGACCTACCACCTGGCGCCGCCGCTCGCGGCCCTCGCGCCGGGCCTGCTGCTCCACTTCGAGGGTGGCGCTGAGGGGCGCCGCCGCGCCCTGGTGCTCGCCACAGCGATCGGCGCGCTGGCGGTGTTGGTGGGCTGGGCGATCATCGCCGCGGCCGACTTCGATCTCGGTAGCACCTTCATCCCCGATCAGCCGGGGGGCGTCGACGGTGAGGTGCTGGCTGGAGGCTTGGTCGGCTTGGCGCTCGGCGCCTACCTGGCCCGCGATCGCCGATGAGCCGGCGGCAGCGGCCGTCCCTCCCACTGACCCTCGCAGTTCTCGCAGGGGCCGTGCTGCTCGTACTCAGCATCCACGGTCTTGTGAGCTCCGGCGCAAGTTCTGTGGCGGCTGTGAGCGACGCGTTCGAAGACGTCGCCGCCCGGCACGGCCTGCGCACGACCCAGCCCGCGATCGGCAGCTGCGGATACAACGCGGCCGGGGCGGCCTGGGGAGATGTAAACGGCGACGGAAACCTCGACCTGTTCCTGCCGCGTCAGGATGGCGGCAGCCAGCTCTGGCTGCAGACCGATTCCGGGCGCTTCCGTGAGGCCGCCGCCCGCGCCGGTCTGCGCGAGCTCGGAGTGGCGACGGCCGCCGCGTTCTCCGATCACGACAACGATGGCGACCTCGACCTCTACGTCGGGACCGCGGCGGGCGGGGGCCGGCTCCTCGACAACGACGGCTCGGGCTCGTTCGGGATCCGTCCGCTCCAGCTCGCCCCGAGCGCCGACCCGCTCTCCGCTCCGGCGGACCTCGGGCCCCCTCGGGCGCCGACGACCGCTGTGAGCTGGTCCGACTACGACGGTGACGGGAACCTTGACCTGCTGGCCACTCACGGCGACAGCTGCGAGGATGAGCCGCCGCCAGCCCCCAACCAGCTCTACCGCGGTCTCGGTGACGGGCGCTTCGACGACGTCAGCGGGGCGCTGGGAGAGCCGAGCGCCGGCGCCACCCTGGACGCGATCTGGTTCGACGCGGACGCCGACGGGGCCCAGGAGCTCTACCTCGGCAACGACGATCTCGATGGGGACGCCAACGCCCTCCTGAGCTCGGCGGCCCCGCGATTCGAGGACCTCTCGGCCGTCAGCGGCGCGGGGATCTCGCGCTTCACGATGGGCGTCGCCGCAGGGGACGTCGACGGCAACCAGCTACCCGACCTCGTCGTCAGCGACATCGGCCGCGAGGCGCTGCTCCTGCAGGACGCGGGCGGGGGCTTCTCCGATCGGGCCGAGCAGCTCGGCTTCGGCCGCGAGACCAACCCCGACGGCTCTCCCTCGATCACCTGGGGCGTGGCGCTGGCCGACTTCGACAACGACGGTGACCTCGATGCCTACTCCGCGGGCGGTGCGCTCGGCCGCGACGTCGAGGATCGGGACGACGCGCTGTTTCTGAACGACGGATCGGGCTTCTTCGAGGAACGCCGGGTGCCGGCGCCCGGGTCGGGCCGGGCCGTGGCGCCGGCCGACTGGGACCGTGACGGGGACGTAGACTTGCTGGTCGCCCAGCTCGGTGGCGAGCCGTTGCTGCTCGAGAATCGCGCACCCGCCTCCAATCACTGGCTCGAGCTGGAGCTGATCGGCCGCGCCTCGCCCCGGCAGGCCTGTGGCGCGACCGTCACCCTCGAGGCGGAAGGTCGGCGGCAGTGGCGCACCGTCGAGTGCCGCGCCGGGGAATCGACCCTGCACTTCGGCCTGGGGCCCGCCGTTGCCGCCGGCGAGATCGAGGTGCGCTGGCCCAGCGGGCCCGTGCAGCGCATCGCTTCCCTGCGGGGCGACCGCCGGCACCGAATCAGCGAGCCGCGATGAGTCCCAGTGAGGGGTAGCCGCCCCGGGTGCGCTGTCGACGCAGCGGCCGCAGCCCCGCCGCGATCAACTCATCCGTGGGGTCCAACGGAAGCAAGCCCCTGAGCAGGCCGCCGCCCCGGCGTGCCACCGCTCGCAGCGGTGCCCATACTGCCTGCGCGGTCCGGCCGACCGGCGGCGCCACGGTGATCGTTCCCAGCAGCCCGCCGGGCCGCAGCACCCGCTGCGCCTCGGCCAGGACCGCTCGCCGCTCCTCCCTGTCGAGCAGGTGCAGCAGGTAGCCGAGGACCACCCGGTCGAAGCTCGCCGAGTCGAAGGGAAGCTCGGCGGCATCGGCCTCGACCAGCTCCCAGCCGCGCGGCAGGGACGGCACCCGGGCGAGCATCGCCGCCGAGCGATCTACCCCTGTCGCGAGGCGTGGCGGGTCGGGCAGTGCGGCCAGCTCTCGCAGCATCGCCCCGGTCCCGGTGCCGACGTCGAGAACGCGATCGCCACGATCGACCCGCAGCCCCCGGGCCAGCGCCTGCAGGGCTCGGCGCTCGAGCGGCAACTGCAGGTCGTAGAGAGCGGCGAGGGGACGGCGTGACCACACGTCCGCGCCCGGCTCCCCCCGGTCCGCGCCGCTCACCCCTCCCGGCGGAGCCGGGCCAGGACGCCCTCGGAGACGTCACTCGTGCCCGAGCCAGGCCGCCCGGCGTCGGCGTCGCCAATCGCCCGTAGGCTGCTGATCGCCCGGCGCAGGGTCGCCAGCACCCGCCGGCAGTCCGGGCAGAGCCCGACATGCTCCTCGATCCGCTCGCGCTCTCCCTGCTCGAGCTCGCTGTCCAGGTACGCGGACAGATGGGAGTGGGTCCATCGGTGCTCGCGCATGAAGCGCATCTTGGTGGGGCGAAGGCTTCTCATTGCCGCTCCTCCAGAAAATACTCGTCCAACGAGCGCCGCACCGCGAGCCGAGCGCGGTGCAGGCGGCTCTTGAAGGCGGTCTCACTGAGCTCCATCACCTCGGCGGCCTCGCGGGTCGAGAGGCCCTCGACATCCCGCAGGATGATCGTCGCCCTGTAGCGCAGCGGCAACTCGCGGATCGACTCCTCGAGCACCCGCCGCAGGTCGCTCTGCTCGAGCCGTAGCTGCGGCGCCTCGCTCCAGTCCGGGGCCTCGGGGATCGGGTCGTCGTCGAGGGAGGCGAACAGCTCCGACGGCGGCCGTCGGCCAATCCTGCGCTTGGCCTCGTTGATGCCGATCCGGTACAGCCAGGTAAAGAACTGCGAGCGGCCCTGGAAGCGACCGATACTGCGCCAGGCCCGCAGGAATGCCTCCTGGGTCACCTCTTGGGCCTCCTCATCATCGGCGACAAAGCGGATCACGACGGCGTAGAGTCGATCGGCGTTGCGACGCACGAGCTCCTCGAACGCGTCACGGTCGCCCCCCTTGGCGCGCTCGATCAGCGCCGGCTCCTCCTCTGCGGACGTTGGACGCACGGACCGAACCCTGACAGGCTCGGCTAAGCGGGACAGCAGTGGCACCCAGGGCTGGCCCTCAGCCATCCTCGTCCCACTCCGCGATTCTGGCGCGGACCTGCGAGGCGGTCTGCTCGGCGATCGCGAAGCTGGCCTCCGGCCCCAGCCGTAGCGCCGGCAGCGCCTGCAGCAGCGCCTGCAGCGTGCGGATCATCTGGGCGCACTCAGGGCAGAGTTCCTCGTGGGCGGCGAGCCGGTCATCCTGCCGATCAGGAAGCTCGCCGTCCACGAAGTCTGAGTAACGCGATTGCGCCCAGTGATGGTCACGTCTGCTGTTGAGTCTGCGCCAGGTCGTTGCGGCCATGCTCCTCAGACCCGCCGATCCGCGATCGGGTTCGGGAGGCCGCGCTCCCCTCGCGCCACGGCCGGCGGCCTCAGCAGCCGAGGCAGAAGCGGGCGAAGGCGGCCGCGCAGAGCACGAAGAAGCCACCGCTCAGGGCGAGCTGGGAGGCAGGATTTCGCAGCAGTCGGCCGATCGCCACGGCTACGCCTCATTCCTGATCTCGACCTCGGGAAAGAAGGCCGCCAATGCGAACCAGAACTGATCGTCGGAAGGGCTCTGCTTCAGGCGCTCGCCCTCCAGCCGGCCGCTGATCGCGCGGCCGGTGGGGTCCCAGGTGGAGCCGGTCTGCTCATCGGTCGCGGTCCCCGGCTCGGGACCCTGCTCGAAGCTCAGCTCGCGGTTGCCCAGGGTGCGCTCGAACACGGCCGCGGCACCGATCTCGCGGCCGTCGGCGACCTTGGTCTGATCCAGCGCCGAGCTGACCTCGGGATCGAACAGGACCACGGTCGCGGTCCCGTCGATCTCGTCGTTGATCGGGGCCTCCTTCGCGAGCCGGGAGAACGGGTAGACGACGGCTGAGTCTGGGCCGGTCTGGACTGCCGTGACCCGCTCCTTCGGCGGTAGGCGATCGTCCGCGGCGCCGTCGAGGAGGAAGGGCTGATCCCCAGGCTCCTCGTAGCCGGCGTAGGGGTTGGTGCCGTAATCACGTGGGTTCGGGCCGGTGTCTCGAGAGAGCACGTCGGCGTCGGGGTAGGCCCGCATCAGCTCTTTCCAGGAGAGGATTTGGGAGGGCAGCACCTCGAGCTCGGAGCCTGTCAGCTCGCCGACAACCGCCTCAGCGGTCAGCTGCTGCCACCACGACTCCGTCTGGCGGTCGTACATCACGAGATCCGAGTTACGCAGCCGCCCCGTCGTCCCGAAATCGAGCACCTGGCCGTCGAGCTCGCGGCTGAAGGCCACGGTCGAGTTACATAGCGGGCAGTACGTGACTGAGACGGGTTGCCCGTTGATCTCGTCGTTGACGATCTCGTGCCAGACCAGAATCTGGATCGGATAGGCCCGGGCGACCCCGTCGATCTCGACCACGGCGACAGGCTCGTTCGGTTCGAGAAACGAGTCGGCCTCCTGCTGGGAGATGAACTTGGGGTCGTCGATTGCGGGGATCCCGTCCTTGGGCGGGCCGCCGCTCTGGAACTCGTCCAGGGGCACGCTTGCGGTGGCGAAGTCGGTGCTGAACTCGGCCGATGCTCCGGGCAGGGTTGCGTCGACGTCGACGGCCTCACCTCCACCGTCCTCGGAGCTCTGATCGGAGGAGGCGCCACAGGCAGCGAGCGCGAGCGCCGCGAGCGCGAGCGTCGCGGCGCCGAGGCCGCCCCGGATCTTTCGCCTTGGATGGCTCATTCCTGTAGATCAGACCCCGTCGGGGTCGGAGCGGTTCGTCGGCTGCATGGACTCACCGATGAATCCTTTTCGGTGCCAAGGCAGTCGAAATCACCTGGACCACGGTCTACATTTGGAGAACAGGCAAATAGGAGTGATGAGATGGACTCAGAGTTTGATGTGATCGTGATCGGGGCTGGGCCCGCCGGAGAGGTTCTGGCGGGCCGGATCGGGGAGGGCGCAGAGAAGAGCGTCGCGATCGTCGAGCGCGAGCTGGTCGGTGGCGAGTGCTCCTACTACGCCTGCATGCCCTCGAAGGCGCTGCTGCGCCCGGCCGAGATCCTCAGCGAGGCCGCCCGCATCCCCGGCGCGGCCGAGGCGGTCACCGGCGAGCTCGATGTCGCCGCGGTGCTTGAGCGCCGAGATCAGATCGTCAACGATCTCGACGACTCGAACCAGGTGCCGTGGCTCGAGGCCCGCAACGTGGAGCTCGTGCGCGGCGCCGGCCGACTCGAGGGCGAGCGCAAGGTGCGGGTCGGTGAGCGGTTGCTGAGCGCCCGCGACGCGGTGGTGATCGCGGTTGGGACCGGCGCTGCGATGCCGCCGATTCCGGGCCTCGATCAAGTCGGTGCCTGGTCGAACCGGGAGATCACGACGAGCAAGCAGGTTCCTGGACACCTGATCATCCTCGGCGGCGGCGTTGTCGGGGTCGAGATGGCACAGGCCTGGAGCTCGCTTGGCGCCAAGGTGACCGTGGTCGAGGCCGAGTCGCGGCTGCTCCCGCGTGAGGAGCCCTACGTCGGTGAGGAGTTGGCTGAGGCGCTGCGGGGCCATGGGGTCGACGTCCGCGTGGGGATCTCCGCGGTCGGCGCTGAGCGTGGGGGCGAGGAGGTCACGCTGCGACTCTCCGACGGGCAGGCGGTCACAGGCGATCGCCTGTTGGTCGCGGTCGGCCGCAGGCCGCTGACCGAAGACCTCGGGCTGGAGTCGGTCGGGCTCGAGTCCGGCGGCTATATCGAGGTCGACGATCAGCTCCGAGTAGCCGATCAGCCCTGGTTATATGCGATCGGTGATGCGAACGGGCGCTCGCTGCTCACCCACTCCGGCAAGTACCAGGGCCGCCTCGCGGCGGACCACATCCTCGGCGCGGACGTGGCGGCCGTGCACGACGGCGAAGGCGCTCCGCGGGTGGTCTTCACCGACCCGCAGGTGGCTGCCGTCGGCCTCACGCTGGAGCGCGCAAGAGAGCAAGGGGTCGACGCCGTCGCGGTCGATCTGCCGACGTCGGGCTCGGCCGGTGGCAGCTTCTACGGCCGCAATGCCGCCGGCACCACCCGATTCGTGGTCGATGCCGACCGTCAGGTGATCGTCGGGGCTACCTTCGTCGGCCCCGAGGTTGGCGACATGCTGCAAGCGGCGACGATCGCCGTGGTCGCAGAGGTTCCGCTTTCGACGTTGGCCCATGCGATCGCCCCGTTCCCGACCCGGAGCGAGCTCTGGCTCAAGTTTCTCGAGGCCTATGAACAGGCCCGGCCTGAGGCCGAGGTGCACTCCCGGCGCCTCACGCCCGCAAGTTGACGGCGGCCCGAGCATGAGCGCGACCAAACGGGCGACGCTGGGTGGGCTGACGATCGCCGAGAGCGATCGGACCGAGATGGTCGAGGGTCACCACTATTTCCCTCCCGAGAGTGTCGATTGGGACCGCTTGGACAGGGCCCGGGCGATGAGCGTCTGCCCCTGGAAGGGCCTCGCGAGCTATTACCACGTCGACGCCGGTGGCGAGCGTGCCAAGGCGGCCGCCTGGCAGTACCGGCACCCGTTCCCGTGGATTCGGCGGATCCGTGGGCACGTCGCTTTCTGGGGCCCGATCGCGATCGAGGATTGATCGTCCCGACGCCGCGACGTCCGGCTTGCGACCAAAACCGCCCAGGCGGGTCTTATGGCTACCGGGCCGGCAGGACCGGAGATCGCACGATGTCACCATTAGGTGACCCCAACTTGGAGAGATAGCTGATGAGAACTCGACGCAAGTGGATTCTGGGACTGGCGCTGGCGATCGGCGCAATCGCGCTCGCGGCCTGTGGCAGCGATGAGGGGACCGACACCGCGGGTGCCGACGCGACCCCGGCCGACGCCGCTCCAGCGGCCAAGGAGAAGGGCATCCCGGCGGCGCTCAGCGCGAACCGGGCCGAGGGCAGCCAGATCCTCGAGGAGGGCCAGCTCGAGCCCAAGCTCGCCGAGCTCGAAGGACATCCGATCGTGGTCAACCAGTGGGCCTCCTGGTGTGAGCCCTGTCGGGCGGAGTTCCCATACTTCCGCGACTCAGCCGAGTCGCACGCCGATGAGATCGCCTTCGTCGGGATCGATATGCAGGACAGCCGCGACGCGGCTGGGTCGTTCCTCGCCGAGCTGCCGGTTCCATACCCAAGCATCTTCGACCCCAACGCCGCACAGATCGCTTCGCTCGGCGGCGGCGTCGTCTCGCCGACCACGGTCTTCATCGACGCCGACGGTGAGGTCGTCAACGTCTTCCAGGGCTCATACGCAACGCGGGACCAGCTCGAGCTGGACATCGAGACGCACCTGCTGGGATGAGCGGCTGAGCGATGCTCGAGATTGGCGGCGTCAGCCTGATCACGGCGTTGTTCGCCGGCATGATCTCGTTCCTCAGCCCCTGTGTCCTGCCCCTGGTGCCCGGCTACCTGTCGGCCGTTACCGGCGTCTCCGCGACTGAGCTCGAGGACGCCAGCTGGCGCAGGGTAATCCCACCCTCGCTGATCTTCATCGCGAGCTTCTCCACGATCTTCATCCTGCTGGGGCTCTCAGCGACCGGCCTCAGCCAGGCCCTGCGGACCAATCTGGCAACCCTGAACAAGGTGGCCGGGATCCTGATCATCGCGATGGGCATCTTCTTCGTCGCGACCCTGTTCATCAGCAAGCTCAACGCCGAGTGGCGCGTCGATACGCTGATGGAGCGGGCCGGCAAGGGCGGCCCGGTGGTCGCCGGGGCTGCCTTTGCAATTGCCTGGACCCCGTGCGTCGGGCCGACGCTGGCCGCGATCCTCGGGCTTGCCTCCACGACAGGCTCGGTCGCCCAGGGCGGTGTGATGTTGGCGGTCTATTCGCTCGGCCTTGCGATTCCGTTCCTGCTCACGGCTATCGGCTTTACCCGGATGACGACCGCCTTCGCCGTGGTCAAACGCCACTACAGCCAGATCATGGCCTTTGGGGGCTTGGTTCTGGTGGTGATGGGCGTGCTCGTCTACACCGGCGAGCTGTTCCAGCTCAACATCGAAGCCCAGCGCTGGCTCGACGGCCTCGGGCTCAACTTCTTCAACGAGGTCTGAGGCTCCGTCAGCTGCGCCAGCCGTGGGTGCGGGAATAGGAATCATTCATCTAGACCGGCACCGCGAGAAGCCGCCGCGCAGCGTCGCGGCCGCTGCGCAAAGCCCCTTCCATCAGGGCTGAGAACTGGCCCGCGAGATGCTCACCGGCGAACTGAATCCGGCCCCCGGCGAGCGGGGCGCGGAGGGTCTCGAGGCGCTCAGCCGGCGCCGGCAGCGAGTAGGCCGCGCCGATCAGGGGGTCGTCGCTCCAGGTCGAGAGCAGCGCTCCGTCGGGCTCGAGCTCGAGCTCGGGGCGCAGCCGCGCAAGTGAGCCGAGCCAATGCTGTGGCCCGAACTCGACCCGCAGACGCTCCAGGGCCCCAGCCGAGCCGGCAAACGAGCTGACGACCGCCTGCGGCCTTCCGCCTGCCCCGGTCGCCGTCCAGCTCCAGTAGCGCTCTGGGACTGACATCACGGCCGTTGGCTCAGGGCTGGTTGCGCTGAGCGGCACGAACAGCTTCGCCGCATGCCCGTATTCGATCGCCTCGAACGCCGCGGCCTGCCGTGGGGGCAGCGGCGGGTCGAGCCTGAGGCCGGGGAGCACGCTGGCCGGAATCGCGATGATCACGGCGGCGGCCGCCAGCTCCCCCGATGTGGTCCCGACCAAGATCCGATTGGCCTGGTCCGTGACTGATGTGACCCGGGCCCCAAGCTCGATGCGCGCCGTCCCGACTCGCTCCGCCAGCGCCCGGGCAAGCTCCTGGTTGCCGCCGGCGATCGACGGTGAGGGCTCCCTGCCGACCTTCGCAAGGCCGAGCAGCTCGCCGGCCGGGACGTTCGCGGCCGGGGCCGCCGCGGAGATCTCGGTTCGGGCGAGCATGTAATCGCGGGCACCGGGCGCGATCTCGAGCCGCGCCAACAATTCGGCCACCGAGCCGGCGCCCCGCCCGGGCTCGGCTTCCAGGGCCAGCCGGACGGTGGCCAGCGCCTCCTGCAGATCCGCTTCGGAGACCGCGCGGCCGCCGCGCGATTCGCGCTGACCGTAGCGGACGCCCTTGTCCCAAAGGCCGAGGCCGAGCTCCGCCGCACGGTCACGGATGTAGGTGTTGCCGGGGAGGATGAACTCCGCCCCCAGCTCGATCACCGCCCCGTTGGGCAGCCTCTGTGAGTGGACCCGACCACCGACCCGCTTGCGCGCCTCGAGGACCCGGACCTCGCGTCCGGCCGCCGCCACTGTCGCCGCGGCTTCAAGCCCGGCGAAGCCGGCTCCGATCACGATCACCACATGCGAAACCGTAGCTCAGGGCCTGCTCCCACCGTCCGCCCGCGTCCCTATTTTGGATCGGCAGATGGAGCAGCAGCCACAACTGGGTCAGGTGCCCGCGCCGGAGCGCGAGGCCGAGGGCCACCAGGATCTCGCCACCCTGCGTGACGGGGAGCGCGTCGACGGCGTCTACGCCGTCCGCGACCGCAGCCGGCGCCCGACCAGGAAGGGAAGCGAGTGGCTGGCATTGAAGCTCTCGGACCGCTCCGGCACCGTTGCGGCGAAGTCGTGGGACGAGGTTGACGCCCGCTTCGAGCTCACCGAGCCGGGTGCGATCGTGCGAGTTCGGGGACGCTTCGAGGCAAGCTCACAGTGGGGTGACGCGGTGATCGTCGAGGCAGTTCGCCCCGCACGTGATGGTGAGTACGACCCCGCCATGCTGCTGGAGAGCTCACCGGTTCCCCTGCAGCGTCTGGAGGATGATCTGCGGGCGTTGCTGGCGACGATCCAGGATCCAGCGCTGGCCGAGCTGCTCGATCGCTTCCTCAGCCCCGAGAGCGAGATCTGGGAGCGGTTCCGGGACGCCCCCGCCGCCAAGCACTACCACCAGGCCTACCGCCACGGCCTCCTCGAGCACGCGCTCTCGGTCGCCCAGAGCGTCAGTGCGGCCGCCTCGTTCTTCCCAGGGATCGACCGCGATGTCGCAGTCACTGGAGCGCTTCTGCATGACATCGGAAAACTCGAGGCCTACAACGACGATCCCCTGGCGATCGACATGACCGATCTTGGCCGGCTGCAGGGGGAGATCCCCCTCGGTTACTACCGGGTACGACGGGAGATCGAGTCCATCGCAGGCTTCGACCCCGATCTCGCCCAGTCGGTCCTGCACATCATTCTCAGCCACCATGGGACGCTCGAGCACGGCTCCCCGGTCGTCCCCGCGACCCGTGAGGCGACCCTGGTCCACATGATGGACAACCTCGGTGGCAAGCTCGGCAGCTTTGACCGGATCGAGCGCTCGCTCTCGGAGGGCCAGGCCTGGTCAGGCTTCGATCGGGCGATCGACGCCGCCGCCTACTTTCGCCGCTCGGCCGCCTGAGCCCCCAGGGCGCTCCGCGATAGGCCGAACGGGGCCGGTGTGCAACCGAAGTCGGATTGGAGTGCGCAAACTCCGTGAATCTGGGCTGACCCGGACCCGGCTTGCTCGGAGCCGCAACTATCCTCAGGGCAGTGGCCAAGGACACCGAGAAGCTGATCCGCCAGCTCTCCCTGATCTCGTTCCTGATGGCCAATCGCAGGCCTGTGTCAGCGCTCGAGATCAAGCAGGAGGTGGAGGGGTACTCGTCGATGAACGAGGACGCGTTCGCGCGCCGGTTTTACGCCGACCGCGCCGAGCTCGAGAGTCTCGGGATCGCGCTCAAGGTCGACCGGCCCAACGAGGGCTACCTGGAGTCGGAGCTGTACGCGCTCCCCCCCGAGAACTACTACCTCCCGGCGATCGAGTTCGCCGACTCGGAGCTCGCCGCTCTGGGCACCGCCCTGACGCTGCTCGACGGCCAGTTCGCATACGCCGAGCCGCTGCGGCTGGCGTTGCAGCAGGTCTCATGGGGCCGCAAGAGTCCGCTCAGCAATGGCGATGGCGAGAGCGCCCCGATCGAGATGGCGATGACGGCCTCCGCCGGCGGGCGCGAGCTCTCACAGCGTCTAGCCAAGATCGAGACCGCGATCTCGCGTCGCAAGACGATCGAGTTCAGCTACTACACGATGGCGCGAGACACGACGGAGGACCGCAAGGTCGACCCCTACCACCTGGTCTTCCGCTCGAGCCAGTTCTACTTGATCGGGTACTCGCACGAGCGCGACGCGGTGCGCGTCTTCCGGCTCTCGCGGATCCAGGGCAAGGTCAGCTACGCGAGTAAGGCGGAGCACGACTTCGCAACCCCCGAGGACTTCGACCGCCGCGACTACGCCTCCAGGGCCGACTGGCAGATGGGGACCAGCGAGCGCCAAGCGAAGATCTTCATCACCGACAGAGTCGACTGGTTGGTTGAGCGCGAGTCGGGTGGCTTCGGCGAGCTGCGGGTCGCGGGTAAGAAGGATGGGGCGCCCGGAAAGGGCTCGATCTTCACGACCAACTACTCCTCGGAACGCCAGTTGATCGCCTGGCTGCTGAGTTGGCGTCACAATGCGGCGGTGCTCGATCCGCCCGAGCTGGCCGCCGAGGCGGCGCAGCGCCGAGAGCTGCTCCGGGAGCGCCACGCGGAGGGCTTCGAGACAGCGAAGCCGGTTGCTCGTCCCGCTGTCGAGGAAGCCGAGCGCCGGACCCGCTCGAACGGCAAGGCGGAGACCGTGATCCGGCCCGAGCGCTTCGCTCGCCTGGTCACGCTGGCCGGGATGTTGATCACCTCGGCCCGCAACGAAAGCCCGCTGCTGACGGTCGACGTCTGCAAGGAGCTCGGCATCAGCGACCGTGAGCTGCGCGGCGATATCGACGTCCTCAACGTCGTCAACTTCGGCGGCGGCACCTACGTGCTCTACGCGGAGATCAAGGGCGAGGAGATCGAGGTCGATCCCGAGGCCTACGGGGACAGCTTCGCTCGCCCCGCTCGCCTGTTGCCGCTGGAGGCGAAGGCACTGGTCGCCGCGATCGATTTCTTCGCCGATCACCTGCCCCAGGTGGGGCTCGCGACCGCCCGCCACAAGATCGTCGAGGCGCTCGGCCATGACCCATCCCGTGAGGGTCTGCAGATCACGATCGAACGTGATGAGCCCGAGATCGTGAGCGCGGTAAACGAGGCGATCAAGCAACGCCAGGTGCTGAAGATCAACTACTACAAGGAGAACGAGGACCAGTTCACCTCCCGGGAGATCGAGCCCTACCGCTTGGCCCGTGGCCCGGGCGGCTGGTACGTCGGTTGTCGCGATCGGCGCCGCGATGCCGTGCGCCACTTCCGTCTCGATCGGACCAAGCAGGCGGAGCCGACCGGTGAGACGTTCGAGCGCAGCGAGGACGTCGAGGGCCAGCTCTCCGCGGAGCAGTGGCTGAGCCAGGGTGAGGTCGATGACGCGCGCCTGGCCAGTGTCTGGGTCTCCCCACAGCGGGCCCGCTGGGTCCGGGAGGAGCGGACCGTGGTCGAGGTTCTGGCCGACGACGCGCTGATCATCGAGGTGCCGTTCGCCGGCACCGCTTGGTTGGTCCGCGAGGTGCTGAAGGGCGCCGGCGACATGGTCGTGCTCGAGCCCCCTGATGCCCGCGCCGCCGTGCTTGCGGCCGTCAGCGAGTAGCGCCGATCGCGACGCCTACGTCAGTCGGGGCGGAGTCGGCACCCGGATACTCGGAGATCACCCGGATCGTTGCTCCGAATCCTGGTCCGATGACGCTCGCTGGGACCAATACCTACATCGTCGGCAGCGACCCCGCCTGGGTGATCGATCCGGGCCCCGCGATTGCCGGCCACATCGAGGCGGTTACGGCCGAGACCGAGCGCCGAGGCGGGCTCGGAGCTGTGCTCCTGACCCACTCCCACATCGATCACAACGAGGGCGTGGAGATGCTTGGGCTGGAGCCGATCTGGGGCAGCTCGCAGGCAAGCGACGAGGGCGCCGCACTCGCGGCCGCCGCTGAGGAGACCGGGATCCCGAAGGTCCGCGGAAGCCATCCGCCGCCGGACTCGGAGGCGGGACCATTCACCGTCGTACCGACGCCCGGGCATGCGCGCGATCACGCGGTCTTCGTGCTCGGCGACGTCTGCTTCTGCGGCGATCTGATCCTCGGCGAGGGCTCGGCGATCGTGCCGCCCCTGGCCGGAGGCGGCTCGCTGGCTGACTACCTACGCTCGCTCGACCGGGTCGCGAGCCTCGGGGCCGAGCTGCTCTGCCCGGGCCATGGCCCCTGGATCACGGATCCGGCTGGGCGGATCAGCGAGTATCGGGAGCATCGGCTCGATCGTGAGCGTCGCCTGCTGGCGGCGCTGGAGAGCGGCGAGCGCTCCCGGGCAAGGCTGCTCGAGGCGGGCTGGTCGGATGTGCCCGCCGCGATGCGCGGCGCGGCCGCGCTGGCCATGCAGGCCCACCTGGAGAAGCTCGCCGGCGAAGGGACCAGAGTCGGCGAGCTCGGCCCCTGAGGCGGATTCTTCGCCGCCCTTGCGTCGGGCTCGATAATCATGGCAGCGATGTTCGGTTGCAGCAGCAGCGCACGCGGGCCTTTGGCCGCCGCGCTCCGTCGGGGCGGGATCGCGGGTGTCGCGTTGGCGGCGCTGGCGGGCGGCACCGGGCTTGCAGCGCGGTGGCAGCTACTGCGGCGGCCGTTGCCGCAGCGCTCGGGGCGGCTCGGTGTGACCGGAATCTCGACCCCGGCCCGGATCGACCGCGACCGTTGGGGCGTCCCGCACATCGAGGCCGGCAGCCTCCACGATCTGTGGTTTGCGCAGGGCTTGTGCCATGCTCAGGATCGGCTCTGGCAGATGGACGTCTACCGG
>CAXMST010000098.1:0-39610 GCA_964196325.1 uncultured Acidimicrobiia bacterium | reverse complement strand
CGCTTGGGTTGCGGCCGTGCGCCCCGACCAGGCGCAGCCAACCTGGGTCGTCAGCGCGACCGAGGCCGACTTGGTCTTCAGCGCTGCCGAGCTGCTGGATCCTGAGGCTCTGGCCGATCACTACGCGCTGGCCCTCTCCGGGGGCGAGCCTCGGCCGTTGCCCGCGGCCGGCGCAGAGCAGATCGAGCTCCCGGACGACTGCCGATGAGGCCGGTGCTCGCCTATTCGCCTCGCCCCGGGCCGCTGGGTGGCGCCCGCCCGGCGATCGCCGCCCTGTACCTGGGGCCGCTCGCGATCATCGTCTTTGTCTTCTCCAACCCGGTCATCCTGGTGGGCGCGGGCGCCGCCGCGTTGCTCGTCGCCGCGGCCTCCGGGGCTCTGCGCCCCTCGCTCGGACCCCTGCGGTTCGGCTTCGCCCTGGCGCTGACGATGGTGCTGATCAACGGCCTCGTCTCCCAGCGCGGCGAGACCATCCTGCTGCGCGGCTGGGATCTGCCCCTGCTCGGCCCCGTAAATGTCAGTGCCGAGGCCCTTGCCGAGGGTGGGGTGCTCGCCCTGAGGATCCTCGTCGTCTTGGTCATCTTCGCCGTCTGGTCGGCCTGTGTCGATCCCGACCGAATCCTGCGGGCGCTTCGCCCGATCGCCGCCCGCTCGGCGCTGACCGCGACCGTGATCGCTCGCCTTGTGCCCCTCGCAGCCGCCGATGCGGCCCGGCTTGGCGAGGCGGCGTCGCTGCGTGGGCCCGCCGCCGCGCCGGTGGACCGCGGGGCGCTGGCGCGGCGCCTGGTCGCCGGCTCACTCGACCGCTCGATCGATGTCGCGGCGACGCTGGAGCTGCGCGGCTACGGGCTCGGCGCCAGACCGGCGCACGAGCGGGTCCGGCTGGCGGCCGGGGAGTGGGGGCTGGCGCTCGCCGGCCTCTGCATCGCCGCAGCCGCGGTCACCGCGGCATTGCTCGGGGTCGGGAGCTTCGACGCCTATCCAACGGTCTCGATCGCCCTCGGCGCCGGGACGTGGGCCTTGGCGATCGCCCTGCCGCTGCTGGCGGCCCTTCCGTTCCTCTCCCCCCGCGAGATACGGCGTCTGCGGGGGCCGCGCCGATGAGCACCCGGGCGTTGAGTTGCAGGGGGCTGACCTACACCTACCCGCACCGCGCATCGCCGGCGCTCGCGGGCCTGGACCTGGAGATCGGGACCGGAGAGCTGGTCGTCCTCGCCGGCCGCTCGGGCTCGGGTAAATCGACCCTGTTGCGCGCGGCCTGCGGTCTGGTTCCCCACTTCCACGGCGGCACTGTCAGCGGTGAGATCGAGGTCGGCGGTCGCTCGACTCGCGACCACGGGCCGGCGGAGCTGGCCGTCAGCGTCGGCTTTGTCGCTCAGGAGCCCGAGGCTCAGGTGCTCTCGACCACGGTGCGGGCCGAGCTGGCGCTTCCGCTGGAGCTGCGGGGGCGGCCCGCGATGGAGCGCGCCCGGGCCGTTGAGGAGGTGGCACTCGCGCTGGGGGTCGAGCCGCTGCTGGATCGGACCACCGACACCCTCTCCGGGGGAGAGCTGCAGCGGGTCGCGATCGCCTCCGCCCTGGTCACCCGTCCGCCGTTGTTGCTGCTCGACGAGCCGACCTCCCAGCTTGACCCGGTGGCCGGCGACGAGCTGGTCGGACTGCTGCGCCGGTTGAATGAGGAGTGGGGGGTGAGTGTGATCCTCGGCGAGCACCGGCTGGAGCGTTGCCTCGCGGCCGCGGATCGGGTCGTCGCCCTGGTGGCCGGCCGGCTGGCCTACGACGGCGAGCCCGCCGGATTCGGCGCGTTCGCCACGGCAAGCGCGCCCGAGCTTGCGACCCCGGCCGCACGCCTGTTCGAGCTGGCCGGGCTCGAGGAGCGGCCGACGACCGTGCGCGCGGCGCGCGCGGCGCTCTCGGGCTTCGGCGATCTGCAGGCGCCGGCGGGCGCCCAGCACGCACGCGCCGGGTCGGCTGGCAGGGTGCTCGACGCCGTCGGGCTGCGACTCGAGCTCGACGGGCGGGAGGTGCTCGGCCCGCTCGACCTGGGGATCGGCCCAGGTGAGCTGGTTGCCCTGGTCGGTCCCAACGGGGCCGGAAAGAGCAGCCTGCTGCGAGCCGCTGCCGGCGTGCTGGAGCCCGCGGCCGGGCGGATCGAGACGCCCAGGGGCTGCGCGCTGCTGACTCAACGTCCAGACGACTACTTCGTGCGGGAGCGGATCGAGGACGAACTGCCGGGCGAGGCCGGGGGCCTGGCTCTGGAGGCCGTCGGCCTCGCGGTCGATCCGGAGCGCAACCCGGCCGATCTCTCGGGCGGCGAGCGCCAGCGTCTGGCGCTGGCGCTGGCGCTGGCCGGGCGTGGCGCCGGCGGTGTGCCACCGGGCCTGGTCTGCCTGGACGAGCCCACCCGCGGCTTGGATCGTGCCCGCAAGCAGGCGCTCTGCGGGTGGTTGGCGGAGCTGGCGGCGACGGGGGCCGCAGTTCTGGTTGCCACCCACGACGTCGAGTTCGCCGCGGAGGTCTCGCGGCGTGCACTGCTGCTGGCTCGCGGGCGCCTTCTGGCGGACGGCGCCACCGCCGAGTTGTTGGCCGGGGGCTGGTACTTCGCGACGGAGACCGCGCGGATCACGGGTGGGGCGGCCGTCACTCCCGAGGCAGGTGCCCGCCTGATCCGCGCCGCCGCGCTGGATCGGAGCCTCCCTTGAGCTGGCAACTGGCTTGCCTGCTGATTCTGGCGCTGGTCCTGGTTACCGGAGCAGTGTGGTTCGAGCGCTCCCGGCCCTCCGCACGGATCCTCGCGGCAGTTGCGGCCCTGGCTGCGCTCGGAGTGGCGGCGCGGCTGGTGTTCGCCCCGATTCCGAACGTTGTGGGGACTACGGATATCGCGCTCCTGGCCGGCTACACGCTCGGCGGCCCGGCGGGCTTCGCCGTCGGCGCGCTCTCGGCCCTGGTCTCGAACATCTGGCTGGGCCAGGGTCCGTGGACGCCGTGGCAGATGGCCGGCTGGGGCATGGTCGGGATCGGCGGCGCGGCGCTGGCGGTCGTCACCCGGCGGCGCTTGGGGCGAGTCGGTCTCGCGCTGGCGGCTGCCTTCGCCGGCCTGTTCTACGGTGCCTTCTTAGATCTTTCGGCGATGGTCAACTTCGGCGGCGAGCAGTCGCTCGACCGCTATCTGGCCCTCTCGGCCCGGGGGATTCCCTTCAACATTGCCCACGCCGTCGGCAACGCGGCTCTGATGCTGATCGCCGGTCCGGCGTTGGTGCGGATGCTCGACCGCTACCGCGAGCGTTTCCAGGTGAGCTGGGCTCGTGGGCCGGGCGCCGCGACGGGCTCGGAGTCGGGCGCCGTCGCGGTGGCGCTGATCATCGCGCTGACCCTTGCCTTACCCGCACTGCAGAACCTCGGCCCGGGGCCAGGGCGCGCTGACGCCGCCGCGCGAGCCGAGGCGGCATCGACCAAGGACGGCCGCCGTTGGTTGGTTGCGGCTCAGAACGACGACGGCGGCTATGGGACCGCCGCCGGGGCCTCGTCCAATACCGGCATGACCAGCTGGGCGATTCTCGGCCTCGAAGCCGCCGGGGTCAACCCTCCCGACGTGCGCAGCGGCGGCCTCTCCCCGATCAGCTACCTGCGTCGCAACGCCGAGGAGATCAGCTCGACCGGCGATCTGGAGTTGGCGATTCTCGGGCTGCGAGCCGCCGGGGTCGCGCCTCGGAGCTTCGACGGCCGTAACCTGGTGGCCGAGCTGCGCGAGCGCGAGCGTTCGAACGGCTCCTACGCCCTCCAGGTCAACCAGACCGCCTTTGCGATCCTGGCCCGGAGCTCGGCGGGGGAGGGCACGGCCTCGCTGCGAGGCTCGGCCGGTTGGCTTGCGGGTGTGCAGAACGAGGACGGGGGCTGGGGCTCGGTCGCCTCTGCGCCGAGCGAAGCCGACAGCACCGGCGCGGCGCTTCAGGCACTGGCCCTGACCGGGCCCGATACTGCGCTGGCGGCCGGCGCCAGGTGGCTGGGCAGGAACCAGAATCGTGACGGAGGTTGGTCGCTGACCGAGAGCGCCGGGTCCAATTCCCAATCGGCCGCCTGGGCGATCCAGGGCTTGGTGGCGGCCGGTGTCAACCCCGACCGCGTTCGGTCCCCGAAGCGCAGCGGGCGCAACTACCTGCGTGCGCGCCAGGCATCCGACGGCCGCTACAACTATTCGACGAGCAGCGACCAGACGCCGGTCTGGGTGACAGCCCAGGCGCTGGCCGGGCGCGCGAGGGCGCCCTATCCCCTCCCCGAGGTTGCCCGCAAGGAGAAGGCCGACGCGGATGACTCGGACTCGGACCCAGACTCTGGGACGGACTCGGGCTCCGGGGCGGATGGCGGCACTGGCGGGACCGCCTCCGGCGGATCCGGGAGTGCCACGAACTTTGGTGGATCGACCGCCTCGGGCTTCGGCTCGACGACGGGCAGCGGCTTCGGTGGGGGCCAAGGAGGCGGCAACGGGGGCGCCGGTGGCAACGGCTTCGGTGCGGGGGCTCAGGGCGAGGCCTCCTCACAGGGTGGCGATTCCGCGGGGCCCGACGGGGCGGCGGAGCTGCCGTCCGAGCAGGGCGATCCGATCGCCACGTTCGCCGAGGCTTCGGAGCCCGACGACTCCGGCGGGGTCTCCCCGATCCTGATCATTGCCGCGATCGCGGTAGCCATGGCGGCCGGCGCGGGGGGCGGCTACTGGCTCTGGCGTCAGGGCTGGTTCTAGGGCGGCGACGAGATCGGGCCTCGCCCGGAGGCCCGGGCTGGCAATCTGGGGTCGATGGACGTCGAGGAAGCGATCCGCGGGCGCCGCACCCACAAGGCCTACCGACCCGACCCGGTTCCACGAGCGCTGCTCGCGGAGTTGCTCGAGCTCGCGCGTTGGGCCCCGAACCATCACCTGACCAACCCCTGGCGGTTCCGTGTGATCGGCCCAGAGGCGTTGGAGCGGCTGAAGCGGGCCGCCGGTCCCGAGGCGGCCACGAAGCTGGACCGCGCCCCGACTCTCGTTGCTTGTACGGCGCGCGGCTCCGACGATCCGCTCGAGGCGGAGGAGGATCTGAACGCGACGGCCTGCGCGGCCTACGTTGTGCTGCTCGCGGCTCATGCCCGCGGGCTCGCCGGCTATTGGCGGACGCCGAGGGTGCTGCGGCGGGACGCGGGCCGCACGGCGCTCGGGATCGATCCCAGCGAGCGTTTCGTCGGGCTGCTCTATCTCGGTTATCCGGTCCAGGAGCAGCGCGCTCCGGAACGGGCGCCGCTCGAGCGCTTCGCCGAGTGGCTGGACTGAGGGGCCCAGGCCCGCCCGCTACGGTGGACGTCCAGCGATGATCGAGCGCCAGCGTGCACTAACCGAGCTAGCCGCCGAGACCTACGACGTGGTCGTGATCGGCGGCGGGATAACCGGCGCCGGGGCGGCTCTCGACGCGGCCTCCCGGGGCTATACGACCGCGATCGTGGAGCGCCAGGACTGGGCCTATGGGACCTCCAGCCGCAGTTCGAAGATGATCCACGGCGGGCTTCGCTACCTGCAGAACTTCGATCTCGGGCTGGTTCGTGAGGCCCTGTTGGAACGCCAACTGATGGTCCAGCTGGCGCCGCACCTCGTCTATCCGACCCCGTTTTTGGTGCCGAGGCTGGGCGACGATCGACGCGACGTCCTGGTCGGGATCGGCCTCAACATGTACGACGTAATGGCCAGCACCCGGGTCGGCCAGGGTCGCCGGCAACGGGCCCGCCGGGAGGAGGCCGAGGCGGCCTGGGCGCCGGACCGGCACCGCACGATCTCGGCTGAGGAGACGCTCGAGTACCTGCCGGCTCTGGAGGGTCACGACCCGCGTTCCGCCTACCTGTTCTACGACTGCCAAACCGACGACGCGCGCCTGGTCTTGACCATCCTCGGTGAGGCCGAGCGCTTCGGGGCGGTGATGGCCAACCGGGTCGAGGTGACCTCATTGATCGAGCACGGCAACCTAGCCACCGGGGTCAACTGCCTCGATCGGGAGAGTGGGGAGGAGCTGCAGATCCAGGCCGCCAACGTGATCAATGCGACCGGGGTCTGGGCTGATCGGATCAAGCCCGGAGAGATTGTCGACGAGGCTGAGGTGCCACGGATCGCTCCCAGCAGAGGCACGCATGTGACCCTGCCCCAGGAGCGCGTGCCACTCAACGGCGCCGCCTGCATCGTCCCCGCCGGTGAGGATCGAACGATCTTCGTGATGCCCTGGTACGGGCGGGTGCTGGTCGGGACCACCGACAACGACTACGACGGTGATATCGACGACCTGCAGCCGGGGGAGCAGGACATCGACTACCTGCTCAGCGCCGTCAACGACTACTTCGGCGAGCAGCTCGACCGCCGCGATCTGACCGGTGCCTACGCCGGCGTGCGACCCTTGATCTCCACCGGTGACCCGAAGAAGTCCGTCGACATCTCGCGCAAGGCTGAACTCTATGAGACCTCCTCGGGGATGCTGACGATCACCGGCGGCAAGCGCACGACGTGGCGGCGGATGGCGAAGAGTGTCATCGATCGCGTCGCCGAGCGCGAGGGCCGTGAGGTGCCCTGCCGGACAGCCGACATCCCGCTTGGCATGGAGGCCTCGGACGCCGATCTGGAGCCACCCAAGGGTCTCGATCCCGAAGTCGTCGGGTCGGAGCTGCGCGCTCTGCTGGCGTTCCGCTATGGGCACGAGGCCCGCGAGGTGTTGGCGATCGCCTGCGAGCGCTCGGAGCTGGCACGCCCGATCGTCCCCGGCCAACCCGACCTGCTGGCCGAGGCGGTGCTCGCCGTGCGTCGCGAGCAGGCTCGCAGCGTTGCCGACGTGCTCCTGCGCCGCACCAGGCTCGCGCTGATCGCCGCGCCCCGGCTGCGTGGCCCAGAGTCGGTCCGCCCGCTGGCGAAGGTCATGGGTCGAGAGCTCGGCTGGGGGCGTCGCCGGGTTGCCGAGGAGGCCGAGCGCTGGGTGCAGGATCGGGCTACGGCCGGTTGCGACCCGGCCGAAGCTGCGGCCGGCCACCTATAGTGGCCTCGCATATGGACTCCCTCCCGCTGCAGGACCAGCACATCGCCGATCTTCACGCGCTCGCCTCCGAGCGCGGGCTCAAACGTTTCCGAATGTTGAGCAAGGAGGAGCTGATCGAGCAGCTGGGCGGCCCCGAGGAGGCCTCCGAGGGCGATGGCGCCTCTGACACCCGCGGCGGCGCTCGTGGGCGCGACGGCGGCCGCGGACGCGGATCTGCCGGCCGTGCGAAGGCCGATCGTGGCTCCCGCTCGGAGCGAGAGCCCGAGGATTCAAACGAGGAGGAGGAGTCCGGTGAGCCCGTCAGCGGAGTGCTCGAAGTTACCTCTCGCGGCCACGGCTTCATCCGTCCCGACGACCCCGACGCCGATGGCGACATATACGTCTCGCCCTCCCAGATTCGGCGCTGCGAGCTACAAGCCGGGGATCTGATCGCTGGGCCGGCTCGCTTGGCGCGACGCGGGGAGCGGCACCCGGCTCTGATCCACATCGACACCGTCAACGGCGCCGAGCCCGGGGGCGAGCGCTCCAACTTCGAGGAGCTCGAGGCGAAGCCGCCGCATCGGCGCCTGCCGCTCAGCGGCGAGGGTGCGGACGCCGACGTTGCAACCTTGCTGCGCTCGATCGACTTGCTGACACCCCTGGCGCGTGGACAGCGGGTGCTGGTCAGCGCCGGCCGCGGATCGGGTCGCACGACCTTGCTCCGTGCCCTCGCCACCGAGCTTGCTCGGGTCGAAGACCTCGGGGTCTCGGTCGTGCTGATCGACGAGCGACCGGAGGAACAGCCCGCCTGGCGCGAGGCACTGCCCGACGTTGCCTTGACGATCGCGGGCGCCGAGATGCGCACCAACGAGCAGCTCCGCGCGGTCGAGATGGCGGTCGCGATGGCCAAGCGCAAGGCCGAGTCCGGCGCGGATACGGTGCTGCTGGTCGACTCGCTCTCGAGGCTCGCGGTGGCGGCCGACGACCCGGGCGCGACCAAGCCGATCTTCGGTGCCGGTCGTGAGACGCAGTCCGAGGATGCGGGCTCCCTCACCGTGATCGCGACCGTCCTTACCGACGGCGATGACGATCGAGTCGCCCGGGCCCTCGCGACCACTGAGAACGTGACGATCACGCTCAGCGCCGAGCTCGCCGAGGCAGGAGTTACGCCGCCGATCGAGGTTGCCGGATGCCGGATCGTCGGCGAGCAGGATCTCCGCGACGACGCCGCGGTCGCCGCGGCTCGAAAGCTCCGCGCCGAGCTCGCCGGACTTTCAGCGAAAGAGGCCGCCGAGCGGCTCGCCGAGCGCTTGGCCGCCGAGCCGTCCAACGACGTCCTGCTCGCCTCTGTGGATCAGTAGCCGCGCCGGGGTTGGGCGGGCGCGATGATCCTGGTCGCCGGGTTCGTCGCCTACATCGTCCTCGGGCCGCCGCTGGGCATGATCGCGCTGCTTGTGGCCGCGGTGATCGAGGTCGCTGAGCTCTATCTCTGGATCATCTACCTGCGGCGCTTTCGCGTCCAGACCGGTCCCGAGGGACTGATTGGCAAGCGGGGAGCGGCGACCGGGGCGATTCCCCAGGACGCTCTTGGTGAGGTTCGGATGCATGGCGCGCTGTGGCGCGCCCGTTGTCGTGACGGCTGCCCTGCGGGGGCCGAGGTCTCGGTCTCCGCGGTGGAGGGCCTGACCTTGACCGTCGAGCAGACCGAGCGTCAGGGCCGGTAGGCGAGGTCAGCCCAGGAGGGCTCGCGTGAAAGCTCGATCGGCTCGGAGTCCCGGTCGGGCTGGATATATCCGAAGGCGTTGGTGCGCTCGTCGAAGGCCACGTCCAGCTCACCCTCCTTGACCCGCTGGTCGAGCCATGCGCCGCGGAACACGAGGCGCCGGAGCCAGTGCACCAGGCTGCGGTTGGAGCCGTCCGCCAAGGCGCTCCAGTTCTCATTCACATGCTCGCCGAGGGCCGAGGCGGGCTCGCTGATCTCCCCGTTGACTGCGAGCTCGAGAAGGTCGTGGAGCTCGCCGGAGCCGAGGCCGGGATGGGTGAAGTTGAGCTTCACCGCCGCTTGCTCGACGCGCTGGGAGAAGTCGTGCTCGTTAAAGGCGAACCGGAGCTCCCCGTACTCGAGTACGTAGTCGGAGCCGGAGTCGTAGTTGCCTCTGCGTGTCGCCTTTTCCACTCGCTACTTTCTCCCCGGTGGGCCTGCCCCGCCGCGGGATCCGGATCTTTCCGGACGACCCACGCATGCGTACCCGATGGACCTTGCCTGAACGCAGGCTTGCACCCACGGAGGCCCGGCAGGAATGCGCGGGGCGACCGCGACGGCTAAGGGGCAGCGCGCAGCCGCCGCGGTCCGGGTAGCGTGGTGGCGGTGCGGGGTGGTGGGTCGATCGAGAGCGGACGATGCCGCGTCCGCGGCGTCGTTGTCGCTGCCTTCTTCGGCTTGGTCGTTGGCGCGCTCGGCTGCGCCGGGAGCCGGCCGGAGCCCAGCTCCGAGCTCAACGTGGTCGTGATCATGACCGACGATCAAACCGTTGCCGATCTCGGCGTGATGCGCGCAACGGAGCGGTCGCTGGCCGGCGCGGGAGCCCAGTTCCAAGACTCGGTCGTCTCCTTTCCGCTCTGTTGTCCGAGCCGGGCGACCTACCTGACCGGGCAGTACGCGCACAACCACGGGGTGTTCTCCAATAGCCCCGAGTTCGAGGGCGGCTACGGGCAGCTCGACGGCGATGAGACGCTTGGGGTGTGGCTCCAGGACGCCGGCTATGAGACCGCCCAGGTCGGCCGGTATCTCAACTTCTACGGGGTCCTCGATCCGAGGGAGGTACCGCCGGGCTGGGACGAGTGGGCCGTGCCGCCAGGGCCCTCGACCTACCTGATGTATGACTACGACCTGAACCTCAACGGTGAGCTCGTCAGCTACGGGGGCTCACCGGCCGACTACCAGACGGACGTCTATGCGGAACTGGCCACCGGGTTCATCGAGGACCAGCAGGGCAGCGACCGTCCGTTCTTTCTCTCGATCACGCCGCTGGCCCCACACGACGAAAACGACGAGCGGGTCCGAAGCCCCTTTGACGGCCCCCGGCCCGCGCCCCGGCACCGCGGCGCGCTGGCCGGCGCGGAGCTCCCGTCGGGACCGGCCTTCGACGAGGCCGACGTCACCGATAAGCCGTCGGCGATCGCCTCACTGCCTCGCCTCAGCGCCAAGGAGAGGCGCGAGGCGCTCGGCAGCTACCGGCGCCGAGCCCGCTCGCTGCTGGCGGTTGACGAGCTCGTCAGCCGGGTGCTCGCGGCGCTGCGCGGCAGCGACCAACTCGACGAGACCTACGTGATCTTCACCTCCGACAACGGCTACCTGCTGGGCGAGCATCGCCTGACCGGAAAGATCGCACCCTACGAGGAGTCGATCCGGGTGCCCTTACTGGTCCGAGGCCCGGGCATCGCCGCCGGGAGCAGGGTCGACGGCATGGCCGCCAACGTCGACCTGGCGCCGACGATCCTGGAGATCGCCAACGCCGGCGAACGCCCGGTCGACGGCATCAGCCTGTTGCCGGCGCTGCTGGGGGAGGACGAGTTGCCGCCCCGCCAGATCCTGCTCGAGAATCTGGACCGCTCCCGGATCCCGAAACAGCGACTCTACGAGGGCCTGCGAGGGACTCGCTGGTCCTACTTCGAGACCGACGATGGTGAGTCCGAGCTCTACGACCTGAGATCCGATCCGGGACAGCTCGAGAACCTGGCGGGCGAGCGCCGGAAGGGGCCGCTGCTGGATCGGCTTGCGAGCGAGCTCGATCGGCTGCGGGACTGCCGTGGGAGTGCGGCCTGCAGCGGCTCGCCCTGAGCCCGCCGACAAATACATACCCGAGCTGGCCCGGGCGGACCCCGGCGCATGGGCTGATCGGGGCGGGGGCGGGGGCGACGGGGTTCGGAGGCCATGGAGGCGGACGCTCGTCCGGAGCGAGAACGAGTCAACTCGCCGGGCCTCGCCCGACGGCTGCAGGGCCTGCCCCGGCGGAAGGTGCTCGGGTATGAGGTCGTGATCGCCGACACCTACATGAGCCGGCTGCTCGGGCTCGCGTTGTTGAGCAGGGATCAGGTGGGGTCGGGCCTGCTGCTGCGGCGTTGCCGGTCCGTCCACACCTTCGGCATGCGCTTCCCGCTCGACCTCATCTTCCTCGACCGGGAGGGCCGTCCGCTGAGCTCCCACCAGAGCGTGCCGCCGAGCCGATTCGCGCGTGAGCCGTCCGCTCGGTCGGTTCTGGAGTTGCCGAGCCGTTAGGCCCGTAACAATGTGAGGCCCATTGGACACAGACAGGCGGGGACCATTTCGTGCTGAATCGGCGTATCGGTCGTAGTAAGGACGAGGGACTGGGGTCCTGAGGCCGGTGTCCCCGTCGACGAAGCGAAAAGGGGTACAGGGTGACCGGAGGCCGAAAGGTGCGAACGACGCTCCTGGCACTTGGTGGCCTGTGCCTTGCGGTGCTCTTCGTCGGGATCGCGACCGTGGGGGATGAGGCGCCGAATGATCGGGCCGAGACTGTGCCGCAGGTCGGCCGGGGCGAGGAGCGACCTGAGGTCCCGCCGGCCGATCCGGAGCCCGCCGAGTCCTCCCGCCAGCCCAACGTGATCGTGGTCACGACCGACGATCAGACGGTCGGGCAGTTCCGGCGCCGGTTCATGCCCCACACCTTCCGGGCGCTGGTCGATCGGGGCACCAGGTTCACGGACAGCATCGTGACCACGCCGCTGTGCTGCCCTTCGCGGGCCAGCCTGCTGACCGGTCAGTACGGGCACAACAACGGCATCCTCAACAACAATCCGGGCTACGGGGACCTGATCGACAAGGAGAGCACGCTGCCGAGCTGGCTGCAGCACGCGGGATACAGGACCGCGCACGTCGGCAAGTTCCTCAACCGCTTCAAGGAAACGCTTGCCGATCCGGCCGAGACGCCTCCGGGCTGGGACCGCTGGATCACGCTACTGCGCTCGAAGGAGTACTACAGCTACAACCTCGCGATCGACGGGCGCATCGAGCATTTCGGGGTCCGGGACGAGCACTATCTGACTCGCGTCCTCAACGACGCGGCCGCAGACACGATCCGCCGCCTCGGTCGCGCCCGCGGTCCGTTCTACCTGCAGCTGGATCAGTTCGCCCCACACAGCGGTAGCGACGGCGGGATCGAGCGCGGCGAGCGCTGCGCTCGCCTGCCCGTCCCTGACCCCCGCGACGATCGGCGCTGGGCCGATCAGAAGCTGCCGCGCCCACCCTCCTTCAATCGGGCGCAGACCGCTGCCGGAGAGGGCATCTCGGAGGACGGCCGTTTCAGCGCCAAGGGGATCGCGCTGCTCGGTCGCTCCTATCGCTGTGCGCTCGAGTCCCTGGCAGCTGTGGATCGGGGCATGGCTCGCATCGATCAGGTTCTGCGCCAAACCGGCCAAGCGAAGAACACCGTGATCGTCTTCACCTCCGACAACGGAGAGCTCCGGGGCGAGCACCGCGTGCTCAACAAGCTGCTGCCCTACGAGGAGGCTCTCAGGGTGCCGTTGGCGATGCGGATACCGTCCCGCTACCTCGACGGCCGGGATCCTGTCTCGAGGGTGGGCAAGCCGGTAGCCAACATCGATCTGGCGCCGACGATCCTCGAGCTGGCGGGTGCTCGGCCCTGCGTTGGCGGGGGGGAGTGCCGGACCATCGACGGGCGTCCACTGGTCGGGTTGGTCAGCGGTGACAATCGCGGCTTCCCCACCCACCGGGCGCTCGGAGTCGAGTTCGACGGCGGGGCCCGCATCTACAAAGTGCGCCCCTGCGCCTACCACGGAGTACGAGTGCGGGGCGAGGTCTACGTCCGCTACCCGAGCGTCTCCGACCCCGACGATGGTGGCTGCAAGGCGAGCGGGGCGGCTCAGCACTTCGACCTGCGCTCCGACCCCGATCAGATCAACGATCTCGAACCGTCGCCGCGCGGGGCAGCCGTCGCCGCACGCCAGTCAGAGCTGGCTCGGCTGGCAGCGCGCCTGCAGGACTGCGCTGGAATCAAGGGCCGCGACCAGCGCCAGGGCGATCGACCGTTCTGCGGCTAGTTCGCCCATCCGGACGCGTGCACTAGACGAGCCAGATCGCTCCATCGCGGATCTCGACCGGGTGGGTTGTGAGTGAGCGGGCTCCGGTGGTCGACTTGACCACGCCCGCGAGCGGCTTGAACACGCCCTGCGGGCCTCGGGCCATCTTCCCGGTGCCCACGTCGTAGCGGGCGGCATGCCAGGGGCACTCGAGGCATCCGTCCTCGGCGACGTGTCCCTCGCCCATCGGTCCGAACAGGTGCCGGCAGCGGTTCGATACGGCAAACGGCTCGCCCTCGCTGATCCCGACCGCGAGAGCCCCGTGCGTTGTCTCCTCGACCACGGTCACCTGGCTTTCGCCGAGGGCGTCTACCGCCACCAGGGGCCGGCTCGCTTCGGTTCCAGACGCCACGCTTGCAGCCTACCCCTCGCCGCTGCTTCCTGCCGGACCGGGAGGATCTGGCTGCCGAGGGTGAGGCACGCCTAGTGGGTCGCTGAGCGGACGGTCCGTCCGCCGGCCGGCCCGCCGTCGCCGCACCAGGAGCGCCGCGCGACGTTGCCGACCGCGGCCCCCGCGGGGGGCGCCTCCGCGCCCACCGGGGTTCCAGGTGCAGACGGTGAGCAGAGGCGACGGGAGGAGCGCAGCGATGCAGGTCGAGGTCGAGAGTCTGGGGACGGTCGTGGTCTGCGAGGACGACGAGGCGACCCGGGAGCTGTTGGTCGAGAATCTCGAGGCGGACCGCTACCGGGCGCTGGCGGCGGCCGAGGCCGCGGATGCGTTGCGCTACTGCCGCTACCAGCAGCCGGACCTGCTGATCCTCGACCTCGCGCTCCCGGACGGTAACGGCCTCGATGTGCTCCGCCGGATCCGGGCGTCGGAGGGCGCGGCCGCCGAGTACGACAGCGACTTGCCGGTCCTGATCCTCAGCGGCCGCGGCAGCGACGCGGACCGGGTCCGAGGCCTGCGGGCCGGCGCCCAGGACTATCTGGTCAAGCCGTTCTTCTACCCCGAGCTGCTGGCCCGGGTCGAGATCCTCTTGGCCCGCCGTGGCCCCGAGCGCAGCGGGCCTATCCGAGTGGGTCCGCTGACCGTGGATGGGGCGAGCCGGATGGTGCGAGTCGGCGAGCGCGAAGTGAGCCTGGCGAACAAGGAGTTCGAGCTGCTGCGCGCGCTGGCCGCCGAGCCGAGCCGAGTTTTCACCAAGCAGGAGTTGCTGCGCGACGTCTGGGGCTTTCAGGCCGCCGGCCGGACCCGCACCCTTGACTCCCATGCGAGCCGGCTGCGCCGCAAGCTCGACCCTGAGCGTGGCCGCTTCGTGGTCAACTGCTGGGGCGTCGGCTACCGTTTGGTGGAGGCGGCATGAGTGCTGCCTTCGTGCTTTTCGCCGCGGCTGGGCTCACCGCGCTGAGCTGTTGCACCGTCGCCCGGGCGTTGCGCGTGAGGCAACGCCGACGCCTGAACGAAGCGGTGCATGAGTTGCGACGACCGCTCCAGCGCCTGGCGTTGGCAGAGGCCACCTCGGCCTCGGCCTGGGTTGAGCCCGCAACGCGGGCGCTCGCCGACCTCGACGCGGTCATCAACGGGCGCCGCAGCCTGGACGCGGGCGTCGAGCGTTTCTCGGTGGCCGATCTGATCGAGGGCTGTCGCGCGCGCTGGCAGCCCTGGCCCGGGGTCGCATTCGAGATCCCCACCCCCACCGCGCGGATCTTGGGAGACAGGCAGGCCCTGGGCGCCGCGTTGGACAACCTGATCGCCAACGCGCTCGAGCACTCACGAGGCCCGGTCCGCGTGCAGGGCCGGAGCGCCGGGGGCGAGCTGCGCCTCATGGTTGAGACTGAGCCCGGAGACGATCGACGAAATCCCACTGCGGCCGTCGTCGGATCCGATCCCCGCCGCGGTCACGGTCTGCGGATCGTAGGACGGGTGGCGGCCGATCACGGCGGTCGCCTGGAGCCTGCGACGGAAGCTCGGGCGCAGGTTCCGTCGGTGCTGGTTCTGCCGGCGCGGAGGCGGGCTTGAGGCGACTCGGAAGCCGAGCTCGGGCGCTCGTCTTCGCCCTGCTGGCCGCGCTCAGCGCGGTCGGCTCGATGGCGATCGCCTCCGGCTACCGAGATCGGGTCGCACAAGGCTATGGCGAGCAGCTCTCCGTGCTGGTGGCCGAGCGCGAGCTGCGGGCCGGGGTCGTGCTTGAGCCCGGCCGGGTGGAGCGGGCGCTGGCCAGTCGTGACGTTCCGGCCCGCTTCGTGCCGCCAGACGCCCTCACCCTTCCAGCCGAGGCGATCGGCGCGCGCCCGCGGGTCGCGATTCCCGCCGGCTCCTACCTGCTCCGCTCCCACCTCGCGGCCCCCGAGCGCCCGGATTCCGGCCCGAAGCTCGGCAAGGGGCTGCGCCCGGTCGAGGTTGCCGTGGCCTCGGCGGCGGGCTTGGGGGGTCGCGGCGGAGCTCGCCTGGTCGATGTGGTCGCCGCGGACGAGCCCGGTGCCACGGTCAACCCCCGGGTCCGGGTCCTCGCTGAGCGGGTTCCGCTGCTCGAGATCCGGCGCTCGAGCGACTCGGCCGACGGCGGGCCTGGATGGATCGCGACCCTGGGGCTCAGCCGCTCCGTCGCGCTCTCGGTGATCGAGGCTGAGAACTTCGCCCGCCAGATCCGGCTGCTGCCGCGCTGAGGACGGTCGAGCGTGGAAGCCTCAGCCGCCGCGCCGCTCTCCTCACGGCTCGACGTGCTCGCCGAGCAGATCCGCTCTGAGCTCGTTGAGCGGCGCCGGGCGCAGGCGGTCGCCGGGGAGCATTCGACGCCGTTGCAGCAGCAGCTCGGAGAGCTCGTCGAGGAACGAGCGGCCCTGCTCAGCGCGAACAGCCGCGCGACGCTGCTCGATCGTGTGCTTCGCAACACCGTCGGGCTTGGTCCGCTCGAGTCTCTGCTCGCCGACCCCTCGGTCGATGAGATCCTCGTCAACGGCCACGACCAGGTCTGGGTGGAACGCGAGGGCCGGCTCGAGCGCTGCGAGCTCAGCTTCGACGGCCCAGACCATCTGCGTGACGTGATCGAACGGGTGCTTGGCCCACTCGGACGGCGCGTCGACGAGCTCAGCCCGATGGCCGACGGTCGGCTTGCTGACGGTTCGCGGGTCAACGTCGTGATCCCGCCGCTGGCAGTCGACGGCCCCCAGCTCTCGATCCGCCGCTTCGTCGGCGTCCGCCCCGGCCCGGAGCAGCTGGTCGAGCGGGGAACGCTTCCAGCTGATCTCTTGGAGCGGCTGGCGGCAGCGGTTGGGGAGCGCAGGAACCTGCTGATCAGCGGTGGCACCGGCTCGGGCAAGACGACCGTGCTCAATGCGCTCTCCACCTTCATCGCGGGCGACGAGCGGGTGATCACGATCGAGGACGCCGCCGAGTTGAGGCTGACCCAGGAGCACGTGGTCCGGCTCGAGACGCGGCCCGCCAGCGTCGAGGGCACCGCCGCTGTCTCGATTCGAGATCTGGTCCGCAACGCCCTGCGGATGCGGCCCGACAGGATCGTCATCGGCGAGGTCCGCGGGGCCGAGGCGATGGATCTCCTGCAGGCGCTCAACACCGGACATCGTGGGGCGCTGAGCACGATCCACGCCAACTCTCCGGTGGATGCCGTGCGCCGAGTGGAGACCCTGGCGCTGAGCGCCGACCTCGGTCTTCCCTACGAGGTGCTGCGGGCGCAGGTCGCGACTGCGCTCGACCTGGTCCTGCACCTGCAGCGCGGGTCCCGGGGCCAGCGCGAGGCGCTGAGCCTGGCCGAGGTCGTCGCCCTTGGCGAGCAGCGCGGCCCGGGTGCCGGCTCGGGAGTGCGCGAGCTCTGGTCGCGGTGAGAGCGGTCCTGCCGCTACTGCTCGCGGGTGGGGGAGGGGCGGCCCTGGCCCTCGCCCTGCGCGAGCTCGCCAGGGCCAGCCCGGAGCTGGTCACCTCGACCGCCTCAGCGTTCCTCGCGCTCAGCCTCGCCGGGCGCC
Organism: uncultured Acidimicrobiia bacterium; assembly: GCA_964196325.1. GTDB lineage: Bacteria > Actinomycetota > Thermoleophilia > Solirubrobacterales > 70-9 > CAXMST01. The sequence goes on along the minus strand of CAXMST010000098.1, from coordinate 22,553 downwards.
AGGGGCGGGCTCCGACTGACGGCGAGCGGCACCGGCTCGGCATCGTCGCCGCGGTCGGCGTGGGGGCGCTGGCGCTGCTGATCTTCGGACTGGGGCCGCCGGCCTTGCTCGCGGCCCTCGGGCCGGCCGGCGCCGAGCGCCTGCTCGCCCGCCGTCACCGGCGCTATCGGCGCGCCGTCTCCGCGGAAGTCCCGACCTTGGCCACGGGTCTCTCGGACGCCCTCGCCGCGGGCGGCTCGCTGCGGACCGCGCTGATCGATGTGGCCCCGACCATCGACGGCCCATGCGGCGTCGAGTTGCGCCGGGTCCAGGTTGACCTCGAGCTGGGCTCCTCGCCGGCGCTAGCCCTCTCGGCGCTGGCGGAGAGGATCGGCTCCGACCCAGTCGCCGGACTGGTCGGTGCGGCGCTTTCCCAGCAGCGCTCGGGCGGCGATCTGGCCGCGCTGCTGCGTCGCCACGCCGAGGCCGAGAGCGGCCGCCAACGTGCGTTGGCGGCAGCTCGTTCGGCCACGGCCCAGGCGCGCCTCTCCGGCGGCATCGTCGCCGTCATGCCGCTCGCGGTCGGGCTCTTGGTCGAGCTGGTCAGCCCGGGCTTCCTCGGGGCGATGGTGGCCGAGCCGCTCGCCGCCACCCTGCTGCTGGTGGCCGCGGCGCTGCAGCTCGCGGGCTACCTGGGGATTCAGCGACTGGGTCGGGCCGGCGAGTGAGCGGCCTGCTCGCGGCGCTCTGCGGTCTGCTCCTGGTCGCGGCGGTGCGTGAGCTCTGGGCCGAGCGCGGCGAACGCGCGCGAGTACTGGCCGCTCGCCGGCTGCGCCGGCTCTCGAGCAGGCTGCCGGGATGGGGGCCGGACGGCCGCCTCGGGCGCGCGGCGGCTGACCAGGGCGGCCTTACGGTGCGTCTGGCTCGCGCCGGGCTCGCCGAGCGGCTCGTGCCGCGCGACGTGATCGCCGCGCGCGGGCTCGCCGGGCTGGCCGCCATTCCCCTTGCCCTGGTCGTGGCTCCGGTCGCTCCGGGTCGCCTCGGACTCGTCGTTGCGCTCGGCGTCCCGCTCGGGGCCGGCGCGCTGCCGGACCTCCTGATCGAGCGGCTGGGCCGCCGTCGGCGCGCTCGGATCGGGGCCCGGTTGCCCGACTCCCTGGAGCTGATCGCCGTCGGTGCGGGCTCCGGCGGCAGCGCGACGACGCTGCTGCGCGCCGCCGGCGAGGCGGCCTCGGGGCCTCTGCGTGAGGAGCTGGCGATCGCTGTCGCCGAGCTCGAGTGCGGTCGGAGCCAGTCGAGGGCCCTCAGCGAACTCGGCCGTCGGGCCGGGCCCGAGCTCGCGGGTCTGGGGCTGCTGCTGGAGCGCTCGCGACGGCTCGGATCCCCACTTGCCGGCGGCCTTCAGCGTCAGGCCTCGACGCTACGCGACGAGCAGGCCCGCCTGATCGAGGAGCGGGCTGCCCGCGCCGCGCCGAAGATCCAACTCGTTATCGCCCTGCTGTTCGTGCCCTCCGTGCTGCTCCTGGTCGCGGCGGCAATCGTCGCCAACGCCGACGCACTGCTGGCGGGTTTTTGAGCTCGGGGGCGCCGCGTGCTCAGCCGGGCGGCTCGGCGCCCTCAGGGAGAGCGCCCTGCTCGGCGGCGCCACCCATATCGGGCTGACCCACCGCTACGCCCTCGGCCGCGGTGATCGGCGTGCCGTTGTAGCAGGCGACCAGATAGGGAAAATCGAGGGTCGCGACGTAGTGGTACCTCTCGACCTGCTCGCCGTCCCACTCGACCGTGCTCGTCGTGCCATGGCACTCGTCGAGGTCGGCGCTGGAGAGCATCGTGCCCTCGGCGTCGCGCTCGACGTAGATACCGAACCCGTCCAGGGCCCAGCCGATCTGCTCGGCCTCGGGCTCGGTCGAGCCGCCGTCCAGACAGGACGAGAGCGAGTGGTAGTGGTACTGGCCGGTGATCTCCGGGTGTGCGTCGCAGTTGTCCTGGATCTCCCAGGCGACCGCGTCGCGACCGCCGGCGTCGAAGGCGCTGAAGATCGGGATCCCGTTGATCGCAATGCCGATCGTGCCGCCGACGCAGCTCGGCTCGTCGGCGGCCTCGGGCTCGGCGGGCAGCGAGGCGATCAGGTCGTAGCCGGCGATCGTGTTCGGGTTGCGGTCGTACTCGTAGGCGGGATCGGACTCGGCGACCGGGAAGGTGCCGGAGGGATCGGGGGGCAGGCCGTTGCCCGAGAGCTTGCGGTCGGAGCCGGCGACCTTGTCTTTGAACTCGGAGTCCCACTCGACCTCGCCCTCGACGTGGATCTTCTCGTTCAGGTTGTAGGTGCTGCCGTGGTCGCTGAACCAGGGTCCCTGCTCGAAGGCGCCACTGCCGGTGAACTTGGCGATGCAGGAGTAGACGGAGCCGTGCTTGGGTCCGCTCTCCTCGAACCTGTCGGTGCCGACCGGGAGCTTCTTGACGTTGACCGGGGTGGCGGTGGGGCTGGCATCCGCGGCGGTCGTGGCGGTCGAGCCCGCGTCTGTGCTCGCTCCATCGTCATCTCCACAGCCAAGGAAGGCGCCGACCGCAAAGATCGCGCCGAACGCGACCAACAGACCGAGCAGCTTGCGCCTGCGGAGTGCTGATCGTCTCGGGGTCGAGGTCTGGGCCGGTTCGGTCACGGTCGGATCTCCCGTCTGGGTGAAAGCTGGGCTGACTATCTATCGGCGCGAGCGGACGCTGACTTGAGGCCCGTCCGCCGAAGGCCTTGGGCGCGCCCCACGGCGTCCCACAACTGCCACAAACCGGCCCGAATCGACCGCGGAGCGGCTTCGTGTCGCGCCCTCACTGCAGGGCCGATTGCAAAATGCGGTCCTCCCGCCGACACCCGCTGCGCTCGCGTCACCCGCCGGTTGCGGCTTGTTCATGCGGATTTAGGGCTGATCGTGACCCCGGTAGCAGCCTGCGCCGACGGCACGAGTGCGACCTGAATCAAGGTTTGTGTGGCGTCGTGTTGGAAAGTGGGGTACTGTGGTGCTCAGTTGTGACCACCAGGGCCGGGGTGGAGAGGTTCCTCCCATCTCTTCACCCCGGCCCGTATTTCTTCCAAGGCGGAGTTCGCCGCACCCAACCCGAGGACCTTCCAGATGGCGTTTCGCGGACAGCATGAGCACAGCCTCGACGCAAAGGACCGGATCACCGTCCCGGCCGCCTATCGCGCCGCGCTCGCCGATGGGGTCGTCGCGATGGAGGGTGTCGAGAGCTGCGTCGAGGTCTGGCCCTCCGCGGCCGCCGAGGCGATGGAGGCCGCCTGGATCAACCCGCTGAGCCCGATGGGAGCTGACGGGCGCAGGATCCGTCGTCGTGTGTTCGGGACCTCTGAGCAGGCTGAGCTCGACTCAGCCGGCCGCGTGCGGCTGCCCAAGCACCTGATCAAGCACGCCCGGCTCAGCGGCAGCTCGCTGGTCGTCGGGGTCGGCGATCACCTCGAGATCTGGAGTGGCGATGCCTGGGGCGAGGAGAGCGAAGTGTTCGAGGCACAGGCGGCCGAACTGACCGAGCGCCTCGCCGCCCAGGGCCCTGCGGCAGAGGCGGGCGGCTGAGATGGGGACACTGGTCTATATGCCCAGCGAGCACGTATCAGTCCTGGCCGCCGAGCTGGTTCGCTTCGGCGAGCCCGGCCAGGGGGACACGGTTGTCGATGCGACCTTTGGTGCTGGCGGCCACGCGCGTCTGCTGGCCGAGCGGATCGGGCCCGATGGCACGTTGATCTGCATCGACCGCGATCCCGCGGCTGCGGAGCGCTACGAGGAGTTCGCGGCCGAGGCCTGCTGCGATACCCGCTTCATCCGCGCCCGCTTCGACGAGGCGATCGCGGAACTGCTCGAGGAGGGCGTCCGCGCCGATCTCGTCTACTTCGACTTCGGCGTTTCCTCGATGCAGATCGACGCCTGGGAGCGGGGCTTCTCCTACTCATTCGACGCTCCGCTTGATATGCGCATGGACACCGATGCCGAGCTGACCGCGGCCGAGGTGGTCAACGAATGGCCCGAGCGCCGGTTGGCCGAGATCATCCGTCGCTACGGCGATGAGCGCCGGGCCCGCTCGATCGCCCGCGAGATCGTCTCCGCGCGGCCCCTGGAGCGAACCTCGGAGCTCGTTGACGCGGTCCGGGCGGGACTGCCGCCCGCGGCCCGGTTCGGCCGCGGCAACCCCGCGAAACGGACCTTCCAGGCGATCAGGATCGCTGTCAACTCCGAGCTCGACGCGCTGGACGCGGCGCTGCCGTTGGCCTGGGAGCTGCTTGCACCCTCCGGGCGCCTCGCCGCCATCTCGTTCCACTCACACGAGGATCGGCGCGTGAAGCGCTTCATCGCCGATCTTGCCCGTGGATGCGTCTGCCCGCCCGAGTTCCCGGTCTGTCGCTGCGAGCGGGAGCCTGCGGCCGAGCGGATCACCCGGGGGGGTGTTGCGCCGAGCCCAGGTGAGGTGGCGCAGAACCCGCGCTCGAGCTCGGCCCATCTGCGGGTCGCCCGCAAGCTCGAGTCCGGACCTGGGCCGAGCGATCAGCCCGAAGCCGAGGACCAGGGCCACTGATGGGCGCCCCGGCCACAGCCGTCAGGTCTCGGCCCGCCCGCACCGTGTCCCACCGCAAGAGCGCGGCTGCCCCAGTTCGCGACCGTCGGCGCCCGACCGCGAGCCCTCGCACGCAACGCTCGCGCGTCACACCCCCGGCCGGCGTGGCGATGCTGCCCGTGCAGGCGGTGGGCAGCGCCGCGGGCGCGATCGGTGGCATCGCGGACTCGGGGCTGGTCGTCGGGATGACCCGCGGCCGGGCCTGGATTGCAGTGATCGGCATCCTGCTGGGCGGAATCGTTGCCCTCAACGTACTCGGCCTCAGTCTCAGCGCCTCGACCAGCGGAGCCTCCACGCAGATCGACGAGCTCGAGCGTGCCAACAGCCTTCTACGGGCAAAGGTCGGCGCGGGTGGCTCCGGCAGCCGCGCCGACGCGCTCGCTTCCAGCCTTGGCCTGAAGACGCCGGAGGGCAAGGACTTGCGCTACATCAAGGCCGCCGGCAGGGACGTCGCCGCCGCGGTCGCGTTGCTCGACGGTTTGGCGATCAGCCCGGTGCTGTCCGCCTCCGCCTCCGCCGAGGCGGCAGCCGGCTCTGAGGCCGCCGCCGCGGCTCCCGCTTCCACCACCGGGACCGAAGCCGCGACCGGGGCCGAGAGCGCTGCGGCCGAGCCTGTCAGTGCGCCCGCCGTCGAGGCTGTGGCCCCGCCCGCCGAGTCGACCGGCGCGGAAACCACAGCGACCCCCGCCGCCCCCGAGGCCGCCGCCGAGGATGGCGGCCTGGCGCCCTAGGCGGCCCGCCGTGGGTACTGACCCCAAGCCGAGGGAGCAGTCGTGAGGCTGATCGAGAGGCGCGTAGGCCTCCTATTCGCCGTCTTCGCTATCGCCTTCTGCGGCGTAGTCGTCCGCGCCGCCTGGCTACAGGCGGTCAAGGGAGGGGAGCTGAGCGCCGATGCGCGCTCGCAGCAGACCGGCGAGGTGACCGTGCCGGGGATTCGCGGCGGGATCGTCGACCGCGAGGGCAGGCAGTTGGCGGTGTCCGAGGACGCGGCCACCGTGGTGGCGACTCCCTACCAGGTCGAGAATCCGCAGCGGACCGCGGTGAAGCTGGCCCGGGTCCTCGAGGCGTCGGAGGCCGAGCTGCTCGAATCGCTCGCCGGCGAGGCGGGTTTCGCCTACGTGGCCCAGCGCATCTCGCTGGGCAAGGCCGAGCGGATTCGCAAGATGGAGCTGACCGGAATCGGGATCCTGCCTGACTCGCGACGGATCTACCCCCAGGGCGAGGTTGCCTCGCGCCTGGTCGGAGCCGTTGGTGCCGAAGGGAGCGGCTTGTTCGGGCTCGAGCTCGCGCAGGAGGAGCTCCTGGCCGGCACCGATGGCGAGCTCGCGGTGACCCGCGATGCGCTCGGCGAAGAGATCGACCGCGACACGGTGGCGGGAGCGGCGCCCGGCAGCGACTTGAAGTTGACTGTCGACTCTGAGATTCAGGCCAAGGCCGAGGCGGTACTCGCCGAACTTGGCAACACCCACGATCCCGACGGCGCCACCGCGGTCGCGATCGCGCCCGACAGCGGTGAGGTGCTGGCGATGGCGAGCTGGCCACCCGTCGATCCCTACAACGTCGGCGAGGCGGCGCCCGAGGATCTCTCCAACCTCGCCACGGCCCTCACCTACGAGCCCGGCTCGACCTTCAAGGCCTTCACGGTGGCGGGCGCGCTCGAGGCTGGGGTGGTCACGCCCGACACGGTCTTCGATCTGCCGCCGACGTTGCAGGTCGCCGACCGCGAGATCGAGGAGTCGCACCCTCGCGGCTATGCGGCGATGTCGGTCGCCGAGATCCTCAAGGTCTCCTCGAACGTCGGCGCGATCAAGCTCGGTCTCGCGCTCAACGACGGCTCCTTCGGGTCCCGCTTCGACCGCTGGATCCGCCGCTTCGGGTTCGCGAAGCCGACCGGCATCGAGCTTGCCGGTGAGGAACAGGGCATCGTGCCGGCGCCGGAGGACTACTCGGGCGCGACGATCGGGAACCTGCCCCTGGGCCAAGGCCTCTCGGTGACGCCCCTGCAGATGATGGCTGCCTACGGCGCGATCGCCAACGGTGGCACCCTGCTGACCCCGCGGCTGATCGACTCGGTAGACGGCGAGCCGCTGGCGATGGATCCCGGGAAACGGGTGCTCAGCGCGAAGACGGCCGCTCAGGTGCGGACCATGCTCAAGGGCGTTCTCGAGCCGGGCGGCACGGCCTCGGTCGAGATCGAGGGCTATGAGCTTGCGGGCAAGACGGGAACCGCCGAGAAGGCCGTCGACGGGGTCTACTCGGAGACCGAGTTCGTGGCCTCGTTCGTGGGCTTTGCGCCAGCCGAAGCCCCCGAGTTCTTGATGGCGGTGATCGTCGACAACCCGAAGGGCGGGGACTACTACGGGGGCAGCCTTGCAGCGCCTGCATTCGGCGAGATCGCGAGCTTCGCGCTCCCTCACCTCGGCGTCAATCCCGGCTGAGCCGCCGCCCGCGCGGGGAGAGGGCCGCGCGGCGCCCCGGCCGCTCCTAGAATCGCCGCAATGAGGTTGGCGCAGCTCTGCGAGGGGATCCCCATTGAACGGATCGACGGCGACCCGACAACTGAGATAGGCGATCTCGCCTTCGACAGCCGCAGGGTTGCTCCCGGCTCGCTGTTCCTCTGCGCCGCAGGTGAGAACGTCGACGGCCATGACTTTGCCCCCGCCGCCCGCGACGCCGGTGCCGCGGCCTTGGTGGTCGAGAGGCCGTTGGGCCTCGGCCTGCCTGAGGTGTTGACCCAGGACGTGCGGGCCGTGATGGCCCCGATTGCCTCGCGGTTCTTCGGCGCGCCCAGCTCCGTGCTGGCCGTGGCCGCGGTCACCGGAACCAACGGCAAGACGACGACCAGCTTCCTCGTGCGGGCGATTCTCGAGGCGGTGGGGAGGCCCTGCGGCCTGCTCGGCACCGTGCGCCAGGTGGTCGGGGGCGAGCAGCAGGACGTCGTTCGGACCACCCCGGAGTCGATCGACCTGCAGCGTACCCTCGCGTCGATGCGTTCAGGCGGCGACGTTGCCTGCGCGATCGAGATCTCCTCTCATGGGCTGCAACTCGGCCGCGTGGACTGCCTGCAGGTAGAGGCGGCGGCTTTCACCAACCTGACCCAGGACCACCTCGACTTCCACGCGGACATGGAGGACTACTACGCCGCCAAGCGGCTGCTGTTCGTCGGCACCGCCGGCCGGCGTCCCCCGAGGGTCTCGGTGCTGAATGTGGACGACCCCTACGGCGTCCGGCTGGTCGGAGAGTTGAACGGTGTCGAGACGAGGACGCTGACCTTCTCCGCGGCCGGTGCCGAGGCCGACCTGGTGGCGCGTGATGTCGAGTTCGACGCGGCCGGCGCACGTTTCACGTTGACCGCCGAGGGGGTCAGCTTGCCGGTTGCGCTGCCGCTCCCAGGGCACTTCAACGTCGAGAACGCGCTCGCCGCTCTCGGTCTGGCCCGGGGGCTCGGAGTCCCACTCGAGTCCGCGGTGGCGGCGCTGAGCGAGGCCGAGGCGGTGCCCGGGCGCATGGAGCCGATCCGAGAGGGCCAGCCGTTTGCGGTCCTGGTCGACTACGCCCACACGCCTGACTCGCTCGAGAACGCGCTGACCGCCGCCCGCAGGCTGACGGCAGGTCGCCTGATCTCCGTGATCGGCTGTGGTGGCGACCGCGACCGGGCCAAGCGGCCGCTGATGGGCCGGGCCGGCGCCGCCCTTTCAGACCACACGGTGATCACCTCCGACAACCCGCGCTCCGAGGATCCCGCGACGATCATCGACGAGATCCTCAGCGGTATCGGTAACCGCCAGGGCGTCGAGGTCGAGTCCGACCGCCGCCTGGCGATCGGGGCCGCCCTGGGGCGGGCGGAGCCCGGCGACCTGGTCCTGATCGCGGGCAAGGGCCACGAACAGGGTCAGGAGTTCGATGGTGGGCGCAAGATTCCCTTCGACGACCGTGAGGTTGCGCGGGAGCAGTTGCGCACGATCGGAGCCGCTGCGTGATCGAGCTCAGCCCGGAGCAGATCGCGGCCGAGGCCCATGCTGAGATCGTCACCCGCGGTCCCGACAGCCACCCGGAGCGCGCCGTGATCGACTCGCGCGAGGTACGCCGAGGGGATCTCTTTGTCGGCATCGCGGGCGAGCACATCGACGGCGGCCGTTTCAGCTCGGACGCGCTCTCTGCCGGGGCCTGGGGCGTGCTGGTCGACCCCGTTCACACGGCCGATCTCGACAGCGGTCCGAGCGGGCAGGGCTGGGTGCTCTCCAGCGCCGACCCCCAGGCATCGCTCCAGTTGCTGGCCCGTGCCTGGCGCCGCAAGCTCGGTTGCCCGCTGGTGGCGATCACCGGGTCGACCGGCAAGACCTCAGTCAAGGACATCGTGCGGGCGCTGCTGCCGAGGCGCGTGCATGCCAGTCCGCAGAACTTCAACACGGAGATCGGCCTGCCGCTGGCGCTGCTCTCAACCCCGCCGGAGACCGAGATCCTGGTGATGGAGATGGCGATGCGCGGGATCGGGCAGATCGAGCAGCTCTGCCGCATCGCGGAGCCGGATGTGGCCGCGATCACCAACGTTGGGCCCGTGCATCTCGAGCTGCTGGGGACGATCGAGGCGATTGCCGAGGCAAAGGCCGAGGTCCTTGCCGGTCTCAGCAACGAGGGCCGTGCCGTGGTCCCCGCCGCGGCCGAGGGCCTGGTGCCGCACCTACACGACGAGTTGGTCACGTTCACGTTTGGTCCTGGCGGCGACGTCTTCACGGAGTCCGCCACGGTTGCGCGCTGCTCGACCACCGCGGTGATTGGCTCGCCTCACGGTGAGGCGAGCTTCGAGCTTCCGTTTCGGGAGGCCTACAACTTGGCGAACGTGGTCTGTGCTGTTGCGATCGGCGTCGCGCTCGGTTTCGAGCCGGCGCAGATGGCGCCGCGCGCCGTGCGGATAGAGTTCTCGCGCCTGCGCGGGGAGCGGGTGTTTCTCAAGGACCGGATCCTGCTGCTCAACGACTGCTACAACGCCAACCCGATCTCGATGCGCGCGGCGCTCGAGAACCTCGCGACCGAGGATCCGCTCGGGAGTGGGCGCCGGCTTGCAATCCTCGGTGGCATGGGCGAGCTGGGGCCTGAGAGCGCTGCCTTCCACGAGGAGGCTGCAGCCTTGGCTCGCGAGCGTGGGATCGAGCCGCTGATCGGTGTCGGCGAGCTTGCCAAGGACTATCTGCCGGATCGCTGGGTCGCGACTCCCCACGAGGCGGCGGAGCTGGCCGCGCGTGAGCTGCATCCGGGTGACATCGTGCTGATCAAGGGCTCGCGCTCGGTCGGCCTCGAGCTCGTCGCCGACGAGCTCAGGATCGCGCTCGGCGAGGCGGAGCCGCAGTGAGCGCCGGCGTGGCGGTACTCGCCGGCCAGTTCGGCTCGTCCACGATCGATCGTGGCGAGATCCTGATCGGCGCCATGGCGGCGATGCTGATCACCATCTTCCTCGGCCCGAAGTTCATCGAGATCCTGGCCAACCGCGAGTTCGGCCAGCAGATCCGGGAGGAGGGCCCCCAGGGACATCACGAGAAGGCGGGGACGCCAACCATGGGAGGCCTGATCATCCTGACCGCCGTCGCGGTTCCCTATCTGGTGCTCTCCGACCGCGACACCGAGAGCCTCGCGGTGTTCGCGATCATGATCGGCGCCGCCGCGCTCGGCTTCGCCGACGACTGGATCAAGATCGTCAAACGCCGCTCGCTCGGACTCTCGGCCCGCTACAAGCTGCTCGGCCAGATCGTCCTGACGTTCATCCTCTGGTGGTTCGCGGTCGAGTCCGTGGGACTCGACCCGACCCTGCAGATCCGCGTCTGGGACGTGCAGATCTACCTCGGGCCCGTGCTTTATCTGGTGCTCACCTTCCTGGTCCTTGCGGGGGCGACCAACGGCGTCAACCTGACCGACGGCCTCGACGGGCTCGCTGCCGGGGCTTGCGGAATCGTGTTCTTGGCCTACACGGCGATCACCTTCACGACCGGGCAGGCGGGGCTGGCCCTGCTCTCCGCCTGTCTGGTCGGGGCGACGGTCGGCTTTCTGTGGTTCAACGCCTTCCCGGCGACCATCTTCATGGGGGATACCGGCTCGCTGGGCTTGGGCGGGGCGATCGGCGCGCTCGCGATCATGACCCAGACTGAGGTCCTGCTGATCGTGATCGGCGGTGTGTTCGTGCTCGAGGCTCTCTCCGTTCTCGTCCAGGTCCTGACCTTCAAGGCGCTCCGCCGCCGGGTCTTCCTGATGGCGCCGATCCATCACCACTTCGAGATGCTGGCCTGGTCGGAGACGAAGATCATGCTCCGGTTCTGGATCGTGGCGATCGTCTTCGCCGGGATCGGCTACACGCTGTTCCAGAGCTCGATCACCGGCTAGGGGGCCGGCCCGGGAGCTAGGCGTCGTCGCGATGGCGGGCCCGATAGGCGCGGGCCTTGGAGCGATTCCCGCACTCGCCCATCTGACACCAGGTGGCGGCGCGATTCCGCGAGCGGTCATAGAAGGCCCAACGGCAGTTCTCCGCCGGGCAGACCTTGAGTCGCGACCAGGTTCCGTCGCAGCGGGCCTCGTAGACGAGGGCGAGCAGCTGCGCGATCGCTCGATCTACGCCCGCTCCAGCGCATACGAGCTCGGCCTGGTCGGCCTCGAACCGCAAGCCAAGCGGCGCATCCCGCCCCTCCCGATTGATTGCGGCGAGTGCCTCCGGCGCCGGGACGCCGGTGTTGTTGGCGATCAGCATGTCCCGCAGAATCCAATGATGAGTGCCCTATTCGTTGACGCCGTTCGAGCCCGCCCGAAGAGCTCGAGCGAGGCCGACGTGGCCCGCGCCGCCATGCGCCGCCGCCGGGCCGCCCCGCGTCGCCGCTCCCGCTAATCCCACAGACGTGGGCGAGATAACTGTTGCCAGAGTGGGGCGAGATAACTGTTGCCACGGCAGTTAGCTCGCCCACCGTGGGGGGAGGCGGCGGGTTCCCGGCGAAACTGGCCTCGTGGAGCCGTTGCGAAGATCCTCGAGACCACCGCTGCCGGAGGGGCCGCTCCTGGTCGTCGGGTTGGCGCGATCGGGCCAGGCCGTAGCACGGATGCTGGCCGTCACAGGCCGTCAGGTCGTCGCGGTCGATGCCGCCGCTCCCGATGGCGCGGCAGGACTGACCGAGGTCGGCGTCGAAGTAGTTCTGGATGTGGACGGCACCGAGTTTCTCGATCGTGTGAAGACGCTGGTCAAGAGCCCCGGCGTCCCAGGCGATGCGGCTGTGATCGGCGCCGCCCGCGAGCGCGGCATTGCGGTCGTCGGCGAGCTCGACCTGGCCTGGCGCGCGCTGCCGAACGCGTTCGTCGCCGTGACCGGGACCAACGGCAAGACGACCGTGGTCGAGTGGCTCGCCCACGTCTGGGAACAGGCTGGGCTCGAGGCGGTCGCGGCCGGCAACGTCGGGACCCCACTTTCCAGCCTCGTCGGCAGGCTCGACGAGGACGCAACCGTGATCTGCGAGTGCTCCTCGTTCCAGCTCGAGGACGCTGTGGCCTTCGCCCCCGAGATCGCGGTGCTGCTCAACGTGACCCCGGATCACATCGACCGGCACCGGTCCTTTGATGCATACCGGGACGCGAAGCTGAGGATCTTCACCGGACAGGGCGAGGGTGACTACTCGATCTTCGATGCCGATGAGGTTTCCTTCGCGGCCTCCGACCGACCTGGCGATGGCGCCACCATTGCCTATGGCGCTTCGGCCTGCGCCGAGGGCGGATGTCTGGTGCGGATCAGGGGGGAGGCGATCGAGGCTGACGGACGCCCGCTGGTCGCGCTCGAGGAGCTGGCCCTGCCCGGACGCCACAACGCCCGAAACGCGATGGCCGTTACGGCCGCGGCGCTTTGTGCCGGGCTTCCGGTGGACGCGATCGCCCGCGGCCTACGCGAGTTCGGCGGTGTCCCTCATCGGCTCGAGTCCGTGGGTGAGCACCGGGGCGTTCGCTATATCAACGATTCGAAGGCAACCAATGTGGCCGCTGCCGGGGCAGCGCTGCGGGCCTTCGACGGCGGCGTACACGTGATCCTGGGCGGGAGCCTGAAGGGTGGGGGATTCGAGGCGTTGGCCCCCGCGGTCGAGCAGACGTGCCGGGCCGCGTACTTGATTGGGGAGGCCGCATCGACGCTACGCCGGGCCCTGCAATCAACCTCGGTCGAGCTGCGTGATTGCGAGACCCTCGAGGCCGCGGTTGGGGCCGCAGCCGCGGCGGCGAGCCCGGGAGAGACCGTGCTGCTCGCTCCGGCCTGCGCGAGCTTCGATGCCTTTGACGACTACGAGCATCGGGGCCGCCGCTTCCGGGAGCTGGTCAGGGGGCTCGGGTGAGCGCCGCGATCGCCGCCCTGCGCAACGGCATCCCGTTCCGCTCACGCCGGGCGCGCACGGCCGGGACCAACCAGCCGATCGAGTATCAGCTGATCCTGACCGCGACCATGTGCCTGGTCGCTTTTGGCGTCGTCATGGTCTTCAGCGCCAGCTCGACCACGCTGCTGCTCGGCGAGAACGGCGACGGGGCCTTCTACCTGAAGCGCACCCTGATGTTCGGGACGATCGGGATCGTCGGGCTGCGCCTGCTCTCCGGCCACGGCCTGGTTGCGGTCCGGCGCCTGACCCCGATCCTTCTCGCCGGGACGTTCGGGCTCTTGCTCTTGACCCTGGTTCCCGGGATCGGCTCCTCGGCGAACGGTGCGCAGCGCTGGATCGAGGTGGGGCCGGTTCAGATCCAAGCCTCCGAGATCGCCAAGGTGACCCTGATCCTCTACGGCGCGCACCTGATCGCGGCGCGGCCGAGGCTGACCGAGGACCTCTCGTCGATGGCCCCCTACCTGCTCGTCTCCGGCACCGCCTGCGGGCTGATCGTGATCGAGCCGGACCTCGGCACCGCGCTGATCGCCGCGTTCAGCATCACGGCGCTGTTGATCGCGGCCGGCGCCAAGCTGCGCCATCTGGTGGTGCTGGCCGGAGTTCTGGCGCTCTTCGCCCTGATCGCGGTGCTGATGGAGCCCTACCGGGCTGAGCGCCTGACCAGCTTCCTCAATCCCGGCAGCGATCTGGCCGGGTCGGGCTTTCAGGGCGGTCAGGCGGCGATCGCGCTCGGCTCCGGTGGGCTCTTCGGAACCGGGCTCGGAGAGAGCGTCCAGAAGGCTTTCTACCTGCCCGAGGCCCACACCGACATGATCGCCGCCGTGATCGGCGAGGAGATCGGGCTGCTCGGCGTCTCGGTCCTCGTCGGGCTCTACATGATCTTCGGCTACGCCGGTTTTCGCACGGCGCAGCGCGCCAAGGACCGCTACGGACGTCTGCTGGCAGCCGGCCTGACCGCGATGATCCTGGTCCAGGCCACGGTCAACCTCTATGCGGTGATGGGCTTGGCCCCGCTCACGGGGGTGACCTTACCTTTCGTCTCCTACGGCAACAGCAGCCTGATCGTCACCCTGGCCGCCGTCGGATTGCTGCTCAACATCGCCTCAGGAGGAACCGCCAAGCTGCCCAGCGACGGCGCTCCTCCGCGCGGCGGCTCAAGCGGCCGCCGGGGTAGGCTGGGAGGGGTCGAGGGCGCCGCGGCCGGCCGCTCCGGAGCCCGGACGCAGCGCGCCTGGGGCGGACGCCGGCGCCCGGTACGTACCACGAGCAGCGGAGGATCAAGTGCCCCACGTGACTATCGCGGCCGGCGGGACGGCCGGCCACATAGTGCCGGCGCTCGCCGTCGCCGACGCGCTTAGCGAGCGCGGCGCCGGCGTCAGCTTCGCCGGCACGCGTGAGCGGGCCGAAGCTGAGCTCGTACCCGCCTCCGGCTACGAGATCGACTTTCTCGATGTGCGCGGTCTCGACCGGCGCAACCCGGCCAAGGCGGCGATCGCCCTGGCCAAGGCGGCGGTCGCGGTCCGCAGCGCCGGCGAGCTCCTGCGGGCCCGAGGTGCCGATGTGGTGATGGGAGGCGGGGGCTACGTCGCCGGCCCGGTCGGACTGGCGGCGATCCGCGGCGGCCTACCTCTGGTCCTAACCGAGGCCGACAGCCACCTGGGGATCACCAATCGGGTCTTGGCACGAAAGGCGCGTCGGGTCTGCCTGGCGTTCGAGCTGCCCGGTCGCAGCGGCGAGCGCTACCTGCATACCGGCCGCCCCGTGCCCCGGGCGATCCTCGAAGCCGATCGAGCTCAGGCGCGGCACGAGCTCGGGATTCCGCCCCGGGCCGCCTGCCTGCTGATCTTCGGTGGCAGTCTCGGCGCCCGCTCGATCAACGAGGCGGCGGTCGAGGCCTTCGCCGGCCCGGCGGCCGAGGGCCGCAGCTTCCACGTCCTGCACGTCAGCGGCTCCAGAGACCACGACGAGATTCGCGAGCGCGTCGCAGCGACACCCGACTACACGCTGATCGAGTACCTGCCGGATCTGGGCGCTGTGCTCGCGGCGGCCGACCTTGCGGTGGCCCGCTCCGGCGGCTCCGTGTTCGAGCTCGCCGCCGCGGGCCTACCCGCGATCCTGATCCCCTACCCGCACGCGACCGCTGCCCACCAGCACGCCAACGCCCGCTGGATGGCCGATGCCGGGGCAGCGGTGGTGCTCGACGACGACCAGCTCGGCCCCGAGCGTTTGTTGGTGGAGGCGACGGCATTGATTGAGAATCCCACCGAGCTGAGCCGGATGGCTGCCGCGGCCCGCTCGATCGCGATGCCGGACGCCGCCGAGCGGATCGCGGCTGAGATCCTCGGCGCCGTATGACGCCGCAGGGTTCGACCGCAACGCTGCGGGGCCGGCGCCTGCACTTCATCGCGATCGGCGGCGCCGGGATGAGCGGCCTGGCCCTGGTCTGCCACGGGTTGGGTGCCGACGTCAGCGGCAGCGACAGCGCCGACTCCACCTACATGGAGCGGCTGCGCGCGGCCGGGCTCGAGCCTCGGCTCGGACATGACGCCGAGCTGGTCCCGGCTGATGCCGATGTCGTCGTCTCGACCGCGATCGGCGAGGACAACGTAGAACTCCGCCGGGCGCGGGCGCGGGGCCAGCGGATCCTGCATCGCAGTGAGCTCCTCGCCGAGCTGACCGGCGCCGGCAGGCTGATCGCCGTTGCCGGAGCACATGGCAAGACGACGACGGCGGGGATGATCACCCATGCTCTGCGTGCCACCGGCGCGGATCCCGCGTTCGTCCTCGGCGGGGAGCTTCCCGGCGACGGGGATCGGGCCGCCGCCGGCAACGCCGGTTGGGGGGAGGGCGGAGTGATCATCGCCGAGGCGGACGAGAGCGACGGCAGCTTCCTGCGGCTCAGCCCTGAAGTCGGGCTCGTCACCAACGTCGAGCTCGACCACCATTCGCACTGGTCCGGAGAGGCTGAGCTGTGGGCGGCGTTCGCGAGCTTCTGCGGCCGCTCACGCACGGCGGTTGCGGAGGCGGGAGAGCCCGCCCGCAGATTGGGGGCCGCGCTCACGTTCTCGGTCGACGCCGGCGACGGCGCCGATATCCTCGCAACCAGGATCGAGGCCAATGCCGGCGGTTCGACGTTCGAGCTCCGTGCGCCGAGCGGGTCCTGTGAGGTTCGCCTCGGCGTTCCCGGTCGGCACAACGTCGCCAACGCGACCGCGGCACTCGCAGCCCTGGAGGCCGCGGGCGCCGGAAGCTGCTTGCCGCCGCTGGGTGAGCTGGCGCGGGCGCTTGCCGGCTTCCCCGGCATGGCGCGGCGTCTGGAGCGCAAGGGCGGGCGCTCGGGCGCCCTGGTCTTCGACGACTACGCCCACCACCCGACCGAGGTCGCCGCCGCGCTGGCGGCCCTGCGCGAGCTGCCCCATCGGCGTCTGATTGCGGTCTTTCAGCCGCACCTGTACTCGCGCACCAAGGCCCTTGCCCCGCGCTTCGGGCGTGCGTTGGCCGCTGCGGACGTGATCGCCGTGCTCGAGGTCTATCCGGCGCGGGAGAAGCCTGTCGGGGAGCTGGCCGGCGTCAGCGGCATCTCCGTGGCGCAGGCCGCTGCCTCGGCGGCCCCGGGGCGGCGAGTGCTCTGGCTGCGGCAGCTGGAAACCGCCTACGAGATCCTCGCGGATGAGTTGGCAGAAGGTGACCTCTTGGTCACGATCGGGGCCGGCGACGTGGTCAAGTTGGCGGACCGGCTGGTGGTCGATCGATGAGCGCGCTGCCGGAGGGTTTCGAGAGCGACTACCCGCTGTCGCGTCTGACGACGATCAGGGCGGGGGGCAGCGCGGACCTGTTCGCCCGGGTTGGCAATGAGCGGGGCCTGATCTCGGCCCTCGCCTTCGCCGCAGGCTCAGACCTCGCGGTAGGAGTGGTGGGCTCGGGGTCGAATCTCTTGGTGTCGGACCATGGTTTCCGAGGACTCGTGCTGAAACTCGACGGAGAGCTCGCAACGATCGAGCGCCACGGCGAGCGCCTGCTCTGCGGGGGCGGCGCCAGACTGCCTTCGGCGGCCGCCAAGGCGGCGGGGTGGGGGCTCTCCGGTCTCGAGTTCGGGGTAAACATTCCCGGCTCCGTGGGTGGCGCCGTGCGGATGAACGCCAACGCCTACGGCGGCGAGCTCGCGGCGAGCCTGGAGTGGGTTGACGTCGCCGGCGCCCACGGCACCGAGCGCAGGACCCCGGACCAGCTCGGCTTCTCCTACCGGGCTTCGAACCTGCGCCCGGGCCAGGTCGTGAGCCGGGCTTCGTTTCAGCTGCGCGCCGCCGAGCCTGAGGCGATCAAGGCGACCCTCTCCGAGATGCGCGGCAAGCGACGCGAGGCGCAGCCCTCGGGGATCAAGACCTTCGGATCCACCTTCAAGAACCCCGATGATCCACGAGCCGAGGGGCGCTCGGCCGGGCAGCTGCTGGATGCCGCGGGCTGCCGGGGCCTGCAGGTCGGAGGGGCCCGCTTCTCACCCAAGCACGCGAACTTCGTCGAGAACGTCGACGCAGCAACGACTCGCGACGTGCTCGAGCTGATGGCCGCCGGCCGCCGTCGCGTGCATGATGCGTTCGGGGTAACGCTCGAGCCCGAGGTCCAGGTTCTGGGCGAGGCCGAGTGGCCGGCCGACTGGAGCCTTGAGCCCTGATGGGTGCTTTGCCACGCCTCCGCTCCGGCGCCCCCCGCAGGCTGTCCTCGCGCTCGAGGCGGTCGCTGCCGAGCTGGCCCGTACTGAGACGCCGGCTACTCCTCGGCCTTGGCTTGCTGCTGGTGGTGGCAGCGGCCTACCAGTTCTGGTTCCGAAGCTCGTCGCTCGTCGCGGTCGAAGACGTCACGATCAGCGGCGCCGAGCGGTATCCATCGATTGAGTCGAGCCTGCGAACCGCGGCGCTGGAGCAGAGCACGCTCGACTTCGACTCCGCGGCCCTGGCTCAGGCCGTCGCCGACGAGCCGGCCGTGCTCCGGGTAACCGCCCGGCCCGACTTCCCGAACGGTGCGACCGTTTCAGTCGAGCTGCGCGAGCCGGTGGCCGCGCTCTCGGGCTCCGCGCTTGTTGCCGCCGACGGCGTTCTGCTCGGGCGGGACACGGCCGCCGCCGCCGAGCTGCCCAAGATCGAGCTCACCAGCGCCGACGAGCGCGCCGACGGCAGCCTCAGCGGTGCGGGCGCCCGCAGCGCGAGGGTCCTGGGCGCCGCCCCAGGGCCGCTGCTCGGCGAGGTCAGCTCGGCCACGGTTGATCGCGACTACGGGGTGGTGGTCGAGCTCGACAGCGGCCTACAGGTGCGCTTCGGCGGGGCCGAGGACGCGGCGCTCAAGTGGCGGGCAGCAGCGGCGGTGCTGACCGACCCCGAGCTTGGCTCGCCCACCTACATCGATGTGACCGTGGCCGAGCGACCGGTCGCAGGTGGCCTCGCGCAGGAGGCCGTGAGCGCCGTGGAGTCCGTCCCGCCGCCGCCTGACGAGTTGCCTGCGGAGCCGGCGGCAAGCGGCGAGCAAGCGCCCCCGGCAGGCCCTGAGGCGGTCGCCGAGACGCCTGGAGAAGGCGGGCTCGCAACCGTTGAGTAGCGCTTGAGGGTTGCTGGACTCTCAAGGTAGACTTGAGAATAGGATCTTGCAAGGCCCGGAGGCGCGCGTTGACACCGATGGCGTTCTGCCCTAGGTTTTCTGCCAGTTTGGGGGCAGAAACCGACCAACCCTCAACTATGAGTCCAGATCCGGACGGAACCAAGGAAGGCGCGTGAAGCTCACATGGAGGCTTCGAGTTACCTGGCGGTGATCAAGGTGGTGGGCGCCGGTGGCGGCGGCACCAACGCCGTCTCGCGCATGGTCGATGCCGGTCTCAAGGGCGTCGAGTTCCTGGCTGTCAACACCGACGCGCAAGCTCTGCGCGCCTGCGAGGCGGACGTCAAGCTTGCGATCGGTCAGAACCTGACACGCGGCCTCGGGGCCGGCGGAAATCCCGAGGTAGGCCAGGGCGCGGCCTCCGAGAGTCGTGACGACATCAAGGAGGCTCTCAAGGGAGCCGACATGGTCTTCGTAACGGCCGGAGAGGGCGGCGGCACCGGCACCGGCGCCGCGCCGGTGATTGCTGAGATCGCCAAGCAGGAGATTGGCGCCCTGACGGTGGGCGTGGTCACCAAGCCGTTCGAGTTCGAGGGCTCGAGGCGGATGCAGCAGGCGATGGACGGAATCGAGCGCTTGCGGGCCGAGGTCGACACCCTGATCATCGTCCCGAACGAGAAGCTGCTCACCATCGTTGAGCGACGCGAGCCGATCAGCGAGGCGTTCCGCAAGGCCGACGACATCTTGCGCCAAGGCGTTCAGGGCATCACCGACCTGATCACGATTCCCGGCCTGATCAACCTCGACTTTGCCGATGTGCGCGCGGTCATGGCCGACGCCGGGTCCGCGCTGATGGGGATCGGCACCGCCAGCGGTGAGAGCCGCGCCGCCGATGCGGCCAAGGAAGCGATCTCCTCACCCCTGTTGGAGACCTCGATCGATGGCGCTACAGGGATGCTCCTGAACATCACCGGCGCCGATGACATGGGCCTGTTCGAGGTCAACGAGGCCGCCGACGTCGTCGTCGAGACCGCCGATAAGGGGGCCAACATCATCTTTGGCTCGGTCGTTGACAACACCATGGGCGACGAGCTTCGGGTCACGGTGATCGCAACCGGCTTCGAAGGCTTCGAGCTGCTCGCGCGTCAGCCCGCCGAGGTCCGCCGCCGCAGCCGGTCGCGCGCGGGGGTCCGATCCTCCGATCGGGAGCTGCGCTCGCTCGAGGTCTCAGATGACGAGATCGAGATCCCCCGCTTCCTCCGGGATACCTGAGCGTAGGTCTCTACCGGGCTGCCGGTAGCCTGGCGCCGATGAACTCCGGCCCAGAGCTCAAGAGGACGCCGATCTTCGAGGAGCATCGTGCCGCGGGGGCGCGGCTCGTGCCCTTTGCGGGTTGGGAGATGCCGGTCTCCTATGAGGGCGTCAAGGAGGAACATCTCGCGGTCCGCAGCGGTTGTGGGATCTTCGACGTCTCCCACATGGGGGAGATCGAGACCCGCGGTCCCGAGGCGACCGCCTTCCTGCAGCGAGCCCTCTCGAACGACGTCGCCAAGCTCGGGGTCGGGGGCGCTCAGTACTCCTGTCTGTGTGCCGAGGACGGCGGCATCCTCGACGATCTGTTCAGCTACCAGCCCTCCGATGGCCGTTACCTGACGGTCTCCAACGCCGCCAACCACGACGCGGACCTGGATCTGCTTCGGACCCGGGCCGAGGGCTTCGAGGTCGAGCTGCGAGACGTTGCCGAGGACTACGCGATGATCGCCGTCCAGGGGCCGGACGCCCGGGGGATCGTCGCCGGGCTCGCCGATGTTGAGCTGCCGGCCCGCATGCGGACGGCCGAGCTCGAGGTCGCGGGTGTTACGGCGCTCGTCTGCGGAACCGGCTACACGGGCGAGCCGGGAGTCGAGTTGTTGGTCGGCCCCGGGGATGCGGCGGGCCTGTGGCGGGCGCTCAGCGACGCCGGCGCGACCCCGTGTGGGCTCGGCGCGCGGGACACCCTGCGGCTCGAAGTCTGCTTCCACCTTCACGGCCAGGACATGGGGCCGGAGCGGAACCCGATCGAGGCCGGGTTGGGTTGGTGTTGCAAGGACGCCACTGGCTTTATCGGCGCGGAGGCCGTGGCGGCGGCCAGGGTCGACGGGACCGACGAAAAGCTGGTCGCCCTGACCCTGACCGAGCGCGGGGTCCCGCGACCCGGCAACCCGCTGCTGCGCGGTGGCGAGCGCGTCGGCGCACTGACCAGCGGCACCTTCGCACCCTCTCTGCACGTCGGGGCCGGGATGGGATACGTTCGCAGTGAACTCGCAGAACCGGGGACCGCGCTCGAGGTCGATGTGCGGGGCCGGAAGCGCGCGGCCGAGATTCAGCCGATGCCGCTGTATGAGAAGGACAAGAAGGGCTGAGTCCCGACGCGATGAGCCCACGCATCTACCGAAACGTTAGAGGAGACGGCCTTGGCCACTGAAGAGAGCTATCCGGAGCACTTGCGCTACCACGCCGAGCACGACTGGGCCCTGATCGAGGGGGAGAACGCGACCTTCGGGATCACCTGGTACGCGCAGGAGGCGTTGGGCGAGGTGGTCTTCTTCGAGCCGCCTGAGGTCGGGGCGACCGTGACCCGGAACGAGGCCTATGCGGAGGTCGAGTCGGTCAAGGCCGTCTCCGACGTCTTTGCGCCGCTCTCCGGAGAGGTCCTCGAGGTCAACGACGAGGCGGCCGAGAACCCGGACCTGATCAACGCTGAACCCTACGAGCGGGGCTGGCTGATCCGGGTCAAGCTCAGCGATCCGGCCGAGGTCGATTCACTGCTCGACGTTGGGGCCTATAGGGCGCTGCTCGCGGAGGACGAGTCCTAGATCGTTGCCCGAGCAGACCGCGCCGTGGGTCCGTCTAGCATCTGTGGCCGGGCGGCTCGCGCGCATCCAGGCCGCTCGCCCCGCAGATGACTCGATACACCTCGGCCACAGATCCCGACCGCGAGCAGATGCTCGCAGCGATCGGTGCCCGATCGGTCGAGGAGCTGTTCGCTGACGTCCCCGATGAGCTCAAGCTCGGTCGCCCGCTCGACCTCGAGGACGGGCTTGGCGAGGCTGAGGTCTACCAGCGGCTGCGTGAGTTGGCCGAGCGCAACGCGGACGCCGAGTCGACCTTGTGTTTTCTTGGCGGCGGCATGTACGACCACTACGTGCCGGCGATCGTCGATGCGATCACCTCGCGCTCGGAGTTCTTGACGCCCTACACGCCCTATCAGCCGGAGATCTCCCAGGGCGGGCTGCAGACGATGTTCGAGTTTCAGACGGCGATGTCGGAGCTGACCGCACTGCCCGTCTCCTCGGCCGGCCTCTACGAGGGTCCGTCGAGCGTTGCCGCCGCCGCCTACCTGGCGATCGCCGCGACCGGACGCCGCCGGTTCGTGACCTCGGCCGGGCTGCACCCTCATTCGCGCGAGACGCTGGATACCTACAGCCGTGGCTACCGCGCGGAGGTGGCCGAGGTGCCGCTGAGCGCCGGCGTTACCGACCCCGAGGCGTTGGCTGCGGCGCTGGACGAACGGACCGCCGCGGTGCTCGTCCAGAACCCCAACTACCTGGGTGCAATCGAGGATCTCGAGCCGCTGGCCGAGGCCGCGCACGAGGTTGGCGCGTTGCTTGTCGTGGCCTGCGACCCGATCTCGCTGGGCGTCCTGCGGCCGCCCGGTGAGTCGGGGGCCGACGTCGCCGTCGGCGAGGGTCAGCCGCTGGGCGGGAGGCTCGACTTCGGCGGTCCTTCGTTCGGATTCTTCTGCGCCCGTGAGGAGCATCTGCGCCGGATGCCCGGCCGGATCGCGGGGGAGACCTCCGATGTCGACGGCCGTCGCGGCTTCGTGCTGGCCCTTCAGACCCGGGAGCAGCACATCCGCAGGGAGAAGGCGACGCACAACATCTGCACCGCCCAGGCGCTGAACGCGCTCGGCGGGATGATCTACCTGAGTTGGCTGGGCCAGCGCGG
>CAXMST010000097.1:0-10330 GCA_964196325.1 uncultured Acidimicrobiia bacterium | reverse complement strand
GTCTGCAGCGTCGTCGGGTCCGAGCCGGCGACCTCAGGTTCGGTCATCGAGAAACACGAGCGCATGTCCCCGTTCAGCATCGGCTCCAGCCACTGCTCCTCCTGATCGGGCGTCCCGTGCTGGTGCAGGATCTCCATGTTGCCGGTGTCGGGGGCGGCGCAGTTGAAGGCCATTGGCGCCAGCGCCGGGCTGCGGCCCATCTCCTCGCACAGCAACCCGTATTCCCAGTTGGTCAGGCCGGTCCCGTGTTCATCGTTGGCCATGAACAGATTCCAGAGCCCCTGCGCGCGGGCCTTGGCGCGCATTTCGAGAATGATCTCCGGGTAGGGGACCCCGGGCTTGACCTCATCGTCGAGCGCGGCCATCGCCTCGGCCTCGACCGGGTAGAGGTTCTCATCCATGAACTCACGAACCCGACCCCGCAACCCTTCGAGTCGCGTACCTTCAGAAAAGTCCATGCCGGGAGCCTACTCAGCGGCGCCCGCAGGTGGCTGGCTCAGTCGGCTCGCGACCCGCCGCCGCCCTCGTCCGCGCCTTCGTCGGAGGCGCCCTCCTGATCGCTATCGCGACTTCGGTCGTCCTCGTCCGCGGGCGCATCTGGGTGGCCGGTCAGCTCGCCCAGTCGGCTGTGGACGCCCTCGCCGTGTGGAATACGCATCTCCCGGCGCAGCATGTAGGTAAAGATCGTCCCGAAGATCAGCGAGACGACGATCGTCGAGATGATCACGACGACGGCGTCGGCCTTGGTGATCAGCGCGACCCCGGAGGTGAGCAGGACAACCGTCAGGACGATGCGCAGGGCGTCCTGACCCGTCTTTATCGCCAGGCGGCTGCCCACGAGGACGCCGGGGATTGAGCCGACGAGGATGTTCCCGGCGAGTCCGAAGTCGATGTTGCCGCCGATCCAGTGGGCGGCGCCGGCGGCCCAAAGAAGCACCGCCCCGGCGAAGATCGAGGTGCCGACGACGCGCTCGGGGGTGAGCCTGAAGACGGCGATCAGGATGATCGCGATCAGCGTCCCCGAGCCGGCGGAGGTAAGACCGATCACGAACCCGGTCAGGGCCCCGGTCAGCACCGCCGCGATGATGTGGCGGCGATAGAGGTGCATCGCGTAACGCTCCTTGAGCACATCGGGCAGGACCAAGGTGCGGATCAGCGTCGCTGCGGTGACGACGACCAGGGTCGCGCCGAGCATCCCGAAGACGATCCGCTCCAGCGTCTCCTCGCCGTAGCGGTTCTGCAGCAACTCGATCATGAGGACGCCGAGCAGCGTCGCGGGGACGCCTCCGATCGCGATCCAGAACGCCAGGCCGCGGTGGACCGTGCGCTGGCGCAGGTGCTGCCAGCCTCCGACTGTCTTCGTCACGGCGGCATAGAAGATGTCGGTTCCGATCGCGGTGACTGGGTTGACCCCGAAGACGAGGATCAGGGCAGGGGTCATCAGTGAGGCGCCGCCGGCGCCGGTCATCCCGACCAGCAGTCCGATGCCGAGCCCGAAGATGGCGATCGCTGGATCCATGAGTCAGATGCGTGGTCAGGGCCGCTGGAGCTGGACCGAGCCGTCGGCTGGTGCCACCTCGACCGTGTGGCCGGGATGCGATTGCCTGCGCGACCACGGTAGCCGAACCGTACGATCCCGTGCTTGCGCTCACCCACTCCGCACGGTCTTGTCCGCAACAATGGCCGCCGCATGATCGACCTACAGTCACACTCCACCGTGTCCGACGGCCAGCTTGAGCCGGCCGGCGTCGTCCGTTCCGCTTACGACGCGGGAATGACGGTGATCGCGCTGACCGATCACGACGGCGTCGCCGGCGTGCCTGAGGCGGTCGCGACCGCGGCCGAGCTGGGGATCGAGTGCATCCCCGCGATCGAGATGTCATGCGTGCACAAGTACTCCGAGGATCTTCACATCTGCGGATACTGGGTCGATCTTGAGCGGATCCAACCGGCATGCGACCGAGCCCGGCAGGAGCGGGTCAACAGGGCCAAGGCGATCATCGCCAAGCTCAATGAGCACGGGGTCGAGGTCAGCTTCGACGACGCCGTCGCCAAGGCCGGCGCCGCCGATGCGATCGGCCGTCCGCACATCGCCAAGGCGGCCGGCGCCGGCGCCGACCTGGGGCCCTTCTTCGAGGAGTACCTGGTGCCGGGGGCCAAGGCCTTTGTCTCCCGTGAGTGGCCGGTGGCGGAGCAGGCCGTCGACCTGATCCACGACGCTGGTGGGCTCGCGGTCGTCGCCCATCCCTACTGGGACGTGAGCGAGCCCGAACAGGTGCGTGACCTGGTCTCGAGCCTCGTCACCGAGGTCGGCCTGGACGGGATCGAGACGTTCTACCCGCCGCACACCGCCGAGCAGACCAGACACTGCCTCGAGCTCTGCGAGGAGTTCGACCTGATCCCCACCGCCTCCTCAGACTTCCACGGCCCGACCCACAAGAGCTTCAGTCGCTGGGGGGCCTACGACACCTACGGGCTCGGCGAACCCCTCGCGCCGCCGAAGCCCTGAGAACCTGAACCCGCGACGCGCTCAAGCGTCCGGCGCCGGCATGTCCAGGAGCCGGTGTCGCAGTCTGTGGCCGAAGTAGACCGCGGCGACGAGGGCGATCGCGCCGCCGATCAGCACCGGGTTCGAGGGCGAGAGCTCCTCGAGCTGAGTGCCGAGATAGACGAACAGGGCGGTCAGCGGGATGTAGCCGATCGCTGTCGTCCACATCAGTCTCCACAGCGGCACGTGAGCCGCGCCGGCGACGATCGTGAACAGGCTGAACGGCACGATCGGGATCACGCGTACGGACAGCAAGAGGAAGATTCCGCCGCGATCGATCGCCCCCTCCAACCGCAGGAAGCGATCGCGACCAATCACCCGATACAGGACCGGCCGGGCGCCGTGGCGGCCGATCTCGTAGGCGACGTAGGCGTTGATCATCCAGCCGACCATCACCAGCCCCAGCCCGAGCCAGAATCCCCAGACGAATCCAGCAGCCGCGTTGACGATCTCGGCCGGGTACCAGACGACCGCGTGGATGACGGCGAGCGCCAGCAGGGTCAGGGCTCCGGCGGCGCTGTCGAGCTGCTCCCGAAGGCCGTCGGTGTCCCCCTTGACCGCCAGCTCGGCTGCGTCGCGAAGCGGCGGGATCAGCAGCACGAGCACCGCCATCACGGCGATCCCGGCCAGGGTGATCAGCAGCGGCAGGAGCGGTGGTGGCTCGTGATCGGGTCGCCGATCGTCGGCCCCGGGGTCATTCTCGCTCGCGCGGTCGCGCTCCCCGGATGCCGTGCTCATGGCGAGGGCGACCCGAGGCTAGTACACCCATCCGCCAATACGATCACCCTCACGCGGCGTCCGGACGCGCCTGACGGCACCCGGCCTCCGCCCACCTGCCAACCGGCATGCGGGCGGAGACCGTTCATCGCCAGCCACCCCCGGCCACTCACCTGAGCGCGACCGTACTTACGGACGCGTGCACTAGGCAGCGCGGGACCGGGCAAGGCAGCTGATCGCGAGCACCGCTGAGGCAGTACACGTTGCCGCGATCGTCGCCGGCAGGGGTACGTGCCCGGCTCTGTAGCTGTGCCAGAAGACGAGGATGTCCGGGGGCTGCACCGCCAGTACCGTGTCACGCGCTGCCTGGCTTCCGTTCAGCGCCTGGCTGCCGACCCAGATGTTGCGGACCGCGAACAGTCGCCAGCCGAGCAGGCCGATGCCGCTCGGCTCCTCGGTAACGCCGTAGATCCGGAGTAGTGCCTTGGGGAAGAGCAGCGACCCGATGCCGACCAGCAGTCCGATCGCTGCCGCCGATCTGTAGAGCTGCTCGGACCCTGCGTCTCCCACAGCTCAGATGGTAGGGACCGGCCGCTCGGCGGCGCGGTCCTCGGTGACCTAGCTGCCGGCGCGTGCCGCCTGAGCGGCTTGATCCGGTTGGACAACCTCCCAGGCGAGGCCGAGCTTGACCATGCCGGCGATCACCAGCGCCGAGGGGTCGAGCTGCCAGCGGCCCAGGCCGTGGACCGCTGAGCTCGGAAACGCATGGTGGTTGTTGTGCCAGGCCTCGCCGAAGGTGGGTAGTGCCAACCAGGCAAGATTGCGCGACTGATCACCGGTGTCGTAGGGCTGTTTGCCGAAGACATGGCAGAGGGAATTGATGCTGTAGGTGACGTGGTGGACCAGGAACACCCGTACGGCACCGCCCCAGAGCATCGCCGTGAGTCCGGCGACCACGGTGCCGCCGATCGCGAAGCCGATGAAGAAGGGTACGACGATCCCGAGGACCGCCCAGAGCAAGAAGGTTCGGTCGATGTAGCAGGAGACCGGATCACGCAGCAGGTCGCGGGTAAAGCGCTCCTTGCTGCCGCGCTGCGTGTGCACGAAGATCCAGCCGACGTGGGCGTGGAACAGCCCTCGCAAAGCGCCCTTCCAGCCACCGCCGTGATCGACGTGGGGGCTGTGCGGGTCGCCGTATTCGTCCGAGCAGGCGTGGTGCTTGCGGTGGTCGGCAACCCACGAGATCAACGGACCCTCGATCGCGGCGGAGCCCATCGCGCCGAGCACCCCGCGCGTGATCGGGCCGGTGGAGTAACCGCGATGCGTGAACAGGCGATGGAAGCCGACCGTGATCCCGAGTCCGGCGATCAGGTACATGACGATGAAGACGCCAACGTCGGTCCAGTTCAGGGCCGTGTTCCACAGCTGCCAGCCGGCCACGCCGAGCAGCAGAAACGGGACCACCGTGATGATCCCGGTGATCACGCGATCAGCGGTTTCGTTGGCGGTCGGTTGAACTGCGTCGGCCAGCGGCACTGTTTGCCGGGGGCGGACCTCGGTCTCAGGCATCAAGGAGGATCCTTCTCTAGTGTCGAGCTCGGCTGGCGCCGAGCGGGGGCTGAACGGGTTTACGGTCCTCCCTTGCCCCCGAAGCTAGCACGGCCGGCCGCAACGCGCCTTAAACCTGGCTAGGGATCCCTCAGGAGCTCCCGGCTGCCCCAACGCCGCCGAGTGCCGAGAAACGGCGAAATCTAGGCCGTAACTCGTCACCCAGCCGCGTCGGCTCGCTTCGGGCTCAGCCGACCGAGGCGGGCTGAGCCGCCGGAATCAGCCCCTCGGTCTCGAGGTGGTCGAGGATCTGCTGGGCGGACTCCTCGGGGGTCTTGCCCGCGGTCTCGACCAGGATCTCGGGGTTCTCGGGCGCCTCGTAGGGGTCGGAGACGCCGGTGAACTCCGGGATCTCCCCCGAGCGCGCCTTCGCGTACAGGCCCTTGACGTCGCGCGCCTCGCAGTCCTCCAGGGATGTCGCGATGAAGACCTCGACGAAGCTGCCGTGGCCCTCGTGCAGGTTGCGGGCGTGCTCGCGAGTCTCACGGTAGGGGCTGATCGCGGCGGTGATCACCGGCACCCCGTTGCGGGAGAGCAGGTCGGCGACGAAGGCGATCCGGCCGATGTTCGTGTCGCGGTCCTCCTTCGAGAAGCCGAGGCCCTTCGAGAGGTTCTCGCGAACGGTGTCACCGTCCAGCACCTCGAGCGGCAGCTGCCGCTCCTTGAAGCGCTCGATCAGCACGTCGGTGATCGTCGTCTTGCCGGCTCCGGAGAGCCCGGTCATCCAGAGCGTGAAGCCCCTGTGGTCAGACATTCTTCTGATTCTCCTTCTTCTCTTCTCTTGATCTTGAAGCTGGTCCGGTTGTGGGCTAGAGGTCCTTGTAGGCGTCGATCAGGATCGCCGCCACCTCGTGGCGAGTGAACTCGTGCGGCGGCTCCTCGCCGTTCTCGAGCATCTCGCGCACCTTGGTCCCGCTCAGGAAGAGCCGGTCCTCGGGCGTGTGGGGGCAGGTCTTGTGGGAGCCCAGGCCCTCGCACTTGTAGCACCAGAAGGTGTGCTCGAACATCAGCGGCCGGATCCCGAGCTTGTCGATATCGATCTCGTCGAAGATCGCCTGGGCGTCATAGGTGCCGTAGTAATCACCGACGCCGGCGTGGTCGCGGCCGACGATGAAGTGGGTCGCCCCGTAGTTGCGGCGCACGACGGCATGGAATACGGCCTCGCGAGGACCGGCGTAGCGCATCGCGGCGGGGTTGACGCCGAGCACGACCCGATCGTTCGGGTAATAGTTCTCCATCAGGATTTCGTAGCACTTCATGCGCACGTCGGCGGGGATGTCGCCCTTCTTGGTCTCGCCGATCAGGGGGTGCAGGAAGAGCCCGTCGCAGACCTCGAGCGCCGCTTTGGTCAGGTACTCGTGCGCGCGGTGGATCGGGTTGCGGGTCTGGAAGGCGACGATCCGCTTCCAGCCCCGGTCCGCGAACTCCTTGCGGCTCTGCTCGGGAGTGAAGTAGCGGCGCATGAACGCCTGCTCGTGATCGGGGCTGTCATCAGCCTCGATCTCACCTGCGAGGCAGCGGTTGCCCTCCTCGTAGGTTGCGGCGACGCCGGGGTGGGCTTCGTCGGTGGTCCGGTAGACGTGCTCGGCCTCCTTCTTGGTGTCCCGCTCGAACACCTCGCTGACGCGGATCCGGCCGAGGGGTTTGCCGTTGCTGGCGCTGAGCGC
Organism: uncultured Acidimicrobiia bacterium; assembly: GCA_964196325.1. Classification (GTDB taxonomy): domain Bacteria; phylum Actinomycetota; class Thermoleophilia; order Solirubrobacterales; family 70-9; genus CAXMST01. The sequence continues at coordinate 3,790 of CAXMST010000097.1, read as the reverse complement.
GACCACGTCGCCCTCGCTTGCGTCGAGATCGGTCGCGAGGACGACCGGGATCGGCCAGACCTCGTCGCTTCCGGCCAGGGTCATGCTCTCGACGCTCGAGCGCCAGTCCTCGGATCCCATGAAACCCCCCAGCGGCGCGAAGCCCCCGTTCGCCAGCAGCTCGAAGTCGGCGGTCTGGCGGGCGGAAAGGGTCAGCGACTTGTCACTCATGCGTTCAGGGCTCCTCGCTCTGTCTTACGTCGGTTAGCTGTGGGGGTAGCTGCGTGGTCGCTCGGCAGCGGCCGGCCGCGCGCGGCTAACCGTGCAGTCCGCACTCGGTCTTGTGGGCGTCTGCCCACCTTCCCGAGCGGGGATGGCCGTCGGCGCCGGGCGGCCGGGTGCAGTGCGTGCATCCGATCGACGGATAACCGGCGTCATGCAGCGGGTTGTAGGGAAGTTGTTGGTCACGTATGTAGTCCCAGACTTGGGCCTCGGTCCAATCCGCAAGCGGATTCAGCTTCCAGAGCCCAAAGCGCCGGTCCCAGCCGAACTTGGCTGCACCGGCCCGGGTCTCGGAGTCCTCACGTCGGATCCCAGAGACCCAGCAGTCCACGCCGGAGAGCGCCTCCTGCATGGGTTCGACCTTTCGAATCCCGCAACAGGCGTCCGGCTGACGGTCCCAGAGCTTAGCGCCGTAGAGATCCTCCTGCTCTTGCAGCGAGATCCCCGAGTGTCGCTGGAAGCTGACCCCGTAGTAGGCCGCCAGGGCGTCCCGGGTCGTGTAGGTCTCCTCGAACAGGACGTCGGTGTCGAGGTAGAAGAAGGTCGCGTCGTGCTCGAGGCCGAAGGCGATGTCCATGATCACCGTGCCGGTCTTTTGAAACGAGGTGGCGAAGCGCAGGCTCGGGTGGAAGGTCTCCAGGGCCCAGCGGATCGTCTCGGTCGCTGGGCGCCCCTCGAGCTCCGCGTTGACCTCGCGCGGATCGATCAGCTCACCGGTCGCCGTCTTCAGCTCGGGCGCCCGCCTGTTCGGCTTCGCCTGGGCCGGCACCGGCCCCACGTTGAGCCCCGCGATCGGGTCCGCGTTGCCCACATCCTCAGGGGGCGTTGAGCCGGTACGGGTGGCGCTTGCGGGCATTGGATCGGGCCGGTTTCGCGCCGTCTAGACGGCGCACTCGCCCTCTCCGCGCTCGACCTTATAGGGGTCGCGCCGACTCCAGTCGATGAAGTCCAAGAGGTTGTCGAGGTTGAACTCGGCCGGCAGGGCCAGCTCCTTGATCTCCTCCTCGAAGCGCGAGGTCCCGACCCGTTCGGCGTAGTCGATGAACTCCTCACCGTCGTTGCGCTCGTCCTCGTACATCCTGATCCAGCGCTCGACCGCGTCGGGTACGCGCTTGGCAGGCAGCCTGACCTTGAGTCGCCGCCCATAGACCACGCCCCCATCGCGGGTGTTGCCGCCGATGTGGGGGATGTAGGCGGGCATCTGATGGCCCCCCACCTTGAGCGAGGCTCCGTAGAAGCCGATCGTGCCGATGTGATGCTGGCTGCAGCCGTTCGGGCAGCCGCTCATCTTGAGATGGATGTTCTTGGTCAAGGGATCCTCGATCTTCATCTGTTCCATCCGCTCCTGCAGGGCCCGATTGAGCCCCATCGAGGCCGTGATTCCGAGCTTGCAGGAATCGGTGCCCGGGCAGCTGACCACGTCGGTGATCGTGTTTGCCCCGGCCTCGGCGAGGCCAAGCTCTCCGAGGCCCGCATAGACGTCGTAGAGCGCCTCGTCGCGAACCCAGCGCAGGACCAGGTTCTGATCGATCGTGGTGCAGGCGTTGCCGCTGGTGAAGTCGCGCATCAGCTGACCAAGCCCGCGCAGCTGCTCGGGGCTCAGGTCGCCACGGGTGACCTTGACCTCGACGGTCGAGAACCCGTCCTGGCGCTGCGGGCGCACGTTGTCTGCGCAGAACGCCTCGAATTCTGAGCGGCTGCCGTTCGGCGAGCCGTTTGCTGCTTTCGCCTCGGGCGCTCGCTGCTCCTCGTCGATATCGAGCAGCATGTGATCGATCGAAAAGTCACGCTCCCCGGCCCACTCGCCCTCGAGCTCACGGTCGACCATCTCGCGGAAGGCGTCCATGCCGATCTTGTCGACCAGCACCTTGATCCGGGCCCGGGCGCGGTTGACACGGAGCCAATCCTGGCGGTCGAAGATCCGCAGCACCGCCTCTGAGACCTTGATGTAGTCGCCGTTCTCGGCGGCGGCGAACTCGTACAGCGTCGGGGCGACCCGGGGCATGATGCTGGTGCCACCGCCGACCCGGATCTCGAAGCCCTTGACGCCGTCGCGGATCCGGGGGATGAAGCCAATGTCGTGGATTCCCGTGATCGCCCGGTCCGCGTCGGAGGAGCTGAATGCGGTCTTGATCTTGCGCGGCATCAACTGCGTGGTCGGGTGCCGCACGAAGTAGCGCACGTAGGCGATGCCGTAGGCGGTCGGGTCGAAGGTCTCGTCGGAGGCCACCCCGGCGAACGGGTCACCGGTCACGTTGCGGACTGTGTTTCCGCAGCCCTCACGACTGGAGAGGCCGCTGGCTGAGATCACCTTGATCAGCTCCTTCATATCGCGCAGCGGCACGTGATGGATCTGGATGTTCTGCCGGGTCGTGATGTGGCCCTTGTTGAGCGGTGCCCAGCGCTCGACGACCTCCGCGAAGGAGTCCATCTGCTCGGGCGTGACGCCCCCCATCGGCAGCTTCACGCGGACCATCTGCACGTCGGGTTGGCGCTGGCCGTAGACGCCCTGCTTGAGCCGGAACCCGATGAACTCATCCTCGGGCGTCTGGCCGTCGAGGAACTGCTCGGACTCGTGGTCGAAGTCGTCGAACTCGTCGGCCAGGATCGGGATGATGTGACCCGGTACGTCGGAGTAGACCTCGGGGTTCGCGAGCGAGCCCAGGCGACCCTTGCCCTTCTGCTCTTTGTTCAGATCCTGCGGCAGGTCGGCCTCGGTCCCCTTGGCCTTCGGATTGAGCGCAGCGCTGGTCGGCTCCATGAAGTTCGATCCCTCTCTCGGGTCGCGAGTTGCGGTCGTGCCGAGCAACCCTACCAAAGTGGGTAATCCTGACCGGATTTATGGGTATTGAGAGCGGATCACGCCCGACCGGCGGACCGCGGCCCCGAGGCGGGCGCCAACCGCGGCGTCTCAGTCGACCTTGGAGCTCTCGACCAGGAAGGCGACGCGAACGTGAGCCCGATACTCGTCGAGGTTCTCCCCGCGCAGGCCGGTGCTGACGATGTCGACCGCACGGATGTTCCGCAGCGACGTCTGGGCGCTGTTCAGCGCCTGGCGTGCGGCGTCGTCAGTCGAGACCTTTGAACTGCCGACCAACTCGATGATCTTGATTACCGACATGGGACCTCCTCACGGGTTTGACGACTGCCTGGGACTCAGCGATCCCCGCGCTCGCCCCAGGTACGGCCCTCGCCCCAGCCGGCCCCGGCGGCCGACCCCGACTCGACCCCTTCGAGCAGGCCTGCCCGCTGCCAGGGGTTGAGCGAAGATTCGGAGGGCGCCGGTGGCGGCGCCGTTTCCACCAGGAACTGCTCGACGGCCGCGACGATCGCAGCCGCCTCCTCGGGCGGTGTGGTGCTGACCATCTCGATCCGCGGCCGGGGTGGCCTGCGCCTGCCGTTGCCACCACTCACGGCCGCAACCATAGGCGAATGGGAGGCGAGGTGGACCGCGCGCCCCACGATCGCCCGGGGCCCGCTATCAATTGAGCCTTGGCGATCGTGATCGACAGTAAGGCCGTGCTCGCCG
>CAXMST010000096.1:0-9771 GCA_964196325.1 uncultured Acidimicrobiia bacterium | reverse complement strand
TTTTGGCCTCCGGCCAGCGGCCGAGTTGAGGACCTCCGCAGGTGCCTTCACCTGCCCACTCAGGCTAGCAGCGGCTCGGGCTGCCAAGCCGAGCGGCGAGCGTCAGGCGAGTTCGGCCACGGCCATGCAGCCGGTCAAGGGAAATGCAGCGGAGGACGATCGTGTCGTAATCGTTCTCCGAGCTCAATAGGTCAGCGCACCACCACCAACGACTCAGAGGATGACAGCGTGAGCAGGCAGAGCCCGACTCACCTGCTGCGCGGCGCACTTCTACCTACCGCCCGCCACGGAGGGCGGACCGGCCGCCTGCCCCGCGCCCCCGCGGTCGTCTGCTGTCAGCTGTCCGGACTTCGTTGCCTGCTTCCTGGCCCGCCTGCGGTGGTCCAGGGTAGGCGCGAGCGAGGAACGCCCGTTAACGGGCGGGCCCGGTCGGCACCCCACCGAGCCGTGTGAGTCAGACCGACCCGAGGCGGGAGCCGAGCGAACGCCATGCCGCCGCGGCAGCCGTCGTCGTCGTGCTGATCGCGGGACCGCCCGCCCCGATCTGCAGCCGCTCACCACCACCGCTGCCGATCACGGCGCCGCCGGCGCGCTCGACCAGCGCCTCTAGTGCCGACCGATCCTCGCCGGCGACGATGAAGCCGCCCGGACCCTCGCCGAACAACCATGCCTCCGATGTCGGACCGCCGCCCCCGGCCCCCAACTCCCCCAGCTCGACCTCGATGCCGACGCCGCCCGCGATCGCGCATTCGGCCAGGGCGCAGGCGAGCCCCCCGTCGCTGATGTCGTGGGCGACCCGAATCCCGCCGCCGCGAATCGCGTCGCGGACGGCGAGAATGGCCGCCTGGCAGGCCTCGACGTCAATCTCCTCGAGCCCTGGGCGGAGCTCGCCTCGCAGTTTCGCCAGCTCTGAGCCCGCCGGCGCGGGGTTGAACGGTCCGATCACCGCGATCGTATCCCCGGCCTGCAGGGCAACGCCCGCCGAAGCCGCGGCATCGGGCAGCTCCCCAACCATCCCGACTACCGGAGTTGGGTAGATCGGCCCGCTCGGCGTCTCGTTGTAAAGCGAGACATTGCCGCCGACGACCGGCACGCCAAGGGCCTCACAGGCGTCAGCCAGCCCCTGGGTCGAACGGTCGAGCTGCCAGGCGACGGTCGGCTTCTCCGGGTTGCCGAAGTTCAGGCAGTTGGTCAGGCCGAGCGGCTCGGCTCCGACGCAGGCGAGGTTCGCGGCGCACTCGAGCACCGCCTCGATCGTGCCGAGGTAGGGGTCGCAGGCCACGCGGCGGCCGTTGCCGTCGATCGAAACGGCGATCGCGGTGCCGGTCTCGGCGATCTGCAGGACCGCGGCGTCGGCCTGCTCCGGCCGCCGCACCGTTCGCGACTGCACGATCGAATCGTATTGCTCGAACGCCCAACGTTTGGAGGCGATCGTCGGCGAGGCGAGCAGCGTCAGCAGGGTCTCGGACGCATCCCCCGTCTCAGCGCCCGAGCTCGCTTCGTTCCCGTAGATCCACTCGCCGGGGTCCACCGGCTCCAGGTCATAGAGCGGACATTGGTCGACCAGCAGCTCGACCGGGATCTCCCCGACCAGCTCCTCACCGTCGTAGACGCGGATCTGACCGCCCTCGGTGACCGTGCCGATCACGCTGCCGCCCGTCTCCCATTTCTCACAGATCCCCAGGACCCCTTCGACCTTGCCGGGCTCGACGATCGCGAGCATCCGCTCCTGCGACTCGCTGACCATCACCTCGAAGGGCTCCAGATCGGGGTTGCGCTTCGGCACCTCGGCGATGTCGATGTCGAGGCCGACCCCGCCAGCCGCCGCCATCTCCGAGGCCGAGGAGGTGAGCCCGGCCGCACCCAGATCCTGAAGCGAGACCAGCAACTCGGCGCCGAGCAGCTCCAGGCAGCACTCCATCACCTTCTTCTCCTCGAACGGGTCGCCGATCTGCACCGTCGGGCGCTTCTCGTCCCCCTCCTCGAGCTCGGCCGAGGCCAGCACCGAGGCCCCGCCGATCCCGTCCCGCCCGGTCGAGGCGCCCATCAGCACGACCGCGTTGCCGAGCCCGGCCGCCGCGGCGCGGACCATCGCGGAGGTCTCGGCCAGCCCGACCGCCATCGCGTTGACCAGACAGTTCTGCTCGTAGGGGGCCTCGAAGTAGACCTCGCCGCCGATCGTCGGCACGCCGATCGAGTTGCCGTAGTGACCGATCCCGGCGACCACCTGCTCGAACAGGTAGCGGGAGCGGTCGGAGTCGAGCTCACCGAAGCGCAGCGAGTTGAGCACCGCGATCGGGCGGGCGCCGAGCGCGAAGACGTCGCGGAGGATGCCGCCGACGCCGGTCGCGGCGCCCTGAAAAGGCTCGACCGCCGAGGGGTGGTTGTGGGACTCGACCTTGAACGCGATCGAGTAGCCGGAGCCGAGCTCGACCGCGCCCGCGTTCTCGCCCGGGCCCATCACGACCCGTGGCCCCTCGGTCGGCAGCCGGCGCAGCAGCTTCTTGGAGTGCTTGTAGGCGCAGTGCTCGGACCACAGCAGGCTGAACATCGCCAGCTCGACGGCGTTCGGCTCGCGCCCCATCCCTTCGCAGATCAGCTCGAACTCGTGATCGGTGAGCCCCAGCTCCCGATGCTTGGCTGTCTCGGTCTCCGCCGGTGGGTCGTTCGTCATCGCTGCGGCCATTCAACTACGCGGCGCCGCGGAAGCGCCGATCCGGCCCAACGTTTCAAGCCGGCGCCGCGCCGCCTTAGTAGCCGAGCGCCTCGAGCAGCTCGCCGGCGACGGTGCCGAAGGCGGCCGCGTCCTCGCTGCTGAGCCCGCCCTCGCGCCAGCCGCCGATCGGCCCCAGCTCCGCCTCGATCTGGGCTCGCTCCGGCGGGTTGACCATGGCCGGGTCGAACTCGAGCTCGACGAACTCGCAGATTCGCCCCAGGACCGCCTCGGTGTCGCCCACCAGCTCCTCGTAGCGAACCTCCATGTAGTGATCGATCAGGTGCTCCTGCTGGCGGGCCGAGGCGATCTTCTTCTCCCAGCGCTGGCCGATCACGAGGGCTTTGCCCGGGTCGAGCTCGCCGGGCTTGGCGGCGGCGGTGTCGCGCCCGTCGCGGATCATGTGGATGAAGTGCGCCTCGCTCAGCGCTCGCTGAATCCGCCGCATTCGCTTCAGGTAGGCCGGCGTCTCGTCCCCCCAACGACTGGTCCCGGCGCGCTCCGCGAGGACCCCATAGAACTCGCGCAGCACCGAGGCCGCCTTGACGTCGTCGAGCTGCTCGATGCGGGTCTCCATGTCAGCCTCGCTGAGCCCGAGCTGCTCCAACGGCCGGGCGGCGGCCATCACCTTGACGATCCGCTCCGCGGTCACTGGTTCGGAGCGGATCGTCTCCGCCAGCTTCGGGACGAAGTCGCTCTCGGAGACCATCGTCAGCTGCGGATGAGCGCCGAGCATCGCGCCCAGCAGCGTGGTCCCCGATCGGGCGGCGCCGACGACGAACGGCGCCGGATCACGGGGCTCGGCGGGCTGCCTGATCCCGGTTGCGTGGCCGGCGACGGTCGCTGCCCTGCGCAGCGTCCGCGGCAGGCGCGGGCCCCGTCGCGGCACGTGCACCTCGTTGCCGCCGCCTGTGAGACCCGTCTCGTAGCCCAGCTCCGCCAACAGGTCCCCGGCCAGGGCCTCGTAGGCCGCCTGATCGGCGGGTTCCATCTTCGTCTTGTAGCCACCGACGAGGGCGGGGTTGGGCGGCTCGAAGGTCTTCTCATGGCTCTTCAGCCGGCGCTCGGCGGATTGCGGATCGCGGCCCTTGCCGCGGGGCAGCTCTCGCGCCTTCTCCTTGAGCCGCTCCTCCGCCCGCTCGTGGTAGCCGAGCATCGCCGGGTCGAAATCGAGCTCGATGAACTCGCAGATGCGCCGCAGCTGCCCCTCGGTGTCGAGCACCAGATCCTCGAACTTGACCTCCATGTAGACGACCAGGTATGGCTGCTGCGAACGGCCGCGGAGCACCCTCCCGCGCCAGCGGTCGGCCGCCGCCTCGATTGTCTCGGGTCCGAAGCTCTGCTTGAGGATCGAGAGCGCCACGTCGCGGCCGTCGCGGATCAGGTGAATGAAGCGGGCCTCGGGCAGGTAGTCCTGGATGTCGCGCATCCGCTTCACGTAGCCCGGTGTCTTGTCGCCCCAGCGGGGCGGTCCTCCCTGCTTTTCCCCGTACAGCTTGAAGAACTCCCGCACCGCCGCCGGCCCGGTCAACTCCGGCAGCGCCAGCCAGCGTTCCTCGAGCTCGGTCCCGGCGATCCGGAAGTCGCCCCAGCGCCGGTGGGAGGTGAGCATCTCCAGCATCTGGTCAGGACCGGCGCCGTGCTCCTCCCGTGCCGTAATCAGGTCCGGGATGAAGTGGGTCTCGGAGGGGATCGCGATCTGGGGGTGGGCATCGAGCATCAGCCGCAGCAGCGTCGTGCCCGAGCGGGTCGCGCCGACCACGAACGGTGCCGGCGGCGGCGCCGAGCGGGCCCGGCGGATCGCCCGGCGCCGACTCCGGTAGCCGGCCACCCCGCGTAGCAACTCCCGACGGGCCTTCACGCCGAGCCCCCCTCGCCGGCGGCCCTCGGGGCGACGAGCGCGATCAGCTCGTCGTAGTCGGCGACCGTCCGTGCCCAGCCCAGCCGCTCCTTGGCGGACCTCAGACCGGGCTCCAAGGCCGCCCGCTCCGCAGGTCGTGCAAGCAGCTTGATCGCGGCGGTCAGGGCCGGCACATCCGGCTTCATCGAGGGGATCCCGCTCGGTGCCTCGCCGTCGGCCTTGTCAGGGACCAGGATTCCGTTGACTCCGTCGCTGACGATCTCGTTCATCGGCGGGCTGTCGTTGGTGATCTGTGGCATCTCGAAGGCCGCGGCCTCATGCAGGAACAGCCCCAGTCCCTCCCAGCGGCTCGGGCCCAGGCACACGTCGCAGGAGGCGAACAGGCGCAGGTGCGCGCTGGTCTCCATGTCATCGACCACCAGCTCGATCCGAGGGTCGGCCTCGACCGCCTTGTTGAGGTAGTTCATGCGGCGCGCCAGCTGCGCCTTGAAGACCAGCCGCAGGTTCTCCCCAGCCGCGTTCGAGAAGGCCTCGACGACCTCGCGGTGGGGCTTGCGGGGTCCGAGCAGGGCGCCGGGGAAGTAGAAGCGCACCAGGCCGTCGTCGGGGCGCTCGATGGGCACCTCGAGCAGCTCCGGATGGATGCCCCACTGCACGTAGGGGCTCTCGATCCCGAGCTCGCGGTAGCGGCTCTGCTCGCAGCGGGTCAACGAGTACAGGACGTCGTAGGCCTCGCGGGCCGCCGCCGCATCCTCGACTCCGAGCATCTCCCAGACGAAGCGGCCGATGGTGCGCACACCGCCCTCGCGCAGCCGGCGGATCTCATCGTGCTGGTAGCAGTTGTCCCAGTGCACGATCTCGATCGAGTTGGCCTCGATCCAGCGCTCGTATTCGCGGTAGGGAACCTCCCAGTCGGATGCCTCCGTCACACCGGGCTGATCCCAGACCCCGCTGCGGTCAACGAGTGCCGCCATCGGCCCCTTGTCCTTGGTCGGCCGAGCGAGGATGAAGGTCTCGTGGCCGCGCTCCTCCAATGCGTCGCGCAGGTAGCGGGAGACGAACGCCTGACCGCGGTTGAACCACTTGGTCACGATCCCGACCCGGCTCATACGCTCGCCTCGTAGCCGAGCTCGACCAGCAGCGGGCCGGCCACCTGCTCGTAGGAGCGGAGCTCGCCGGGCTCCATCTCGCGCCGCCAGCGGTCGAGCTTGCTCGGGTCGGGCGGTTCGGTGGTCGGGCGGTGGTTGTCGACCCGGTAGCCGGCCTCCTGCTTGGCGTGGCCGCCGTCGGTCCGCAGTTCCCCGGCCATCTCCCGCAGGCGCTCGGCAGCGCGCTTATGGTAGCCGAGCATCCCCGCGTCATAGTCGAGTTCGACAAACTCGCAGATTCTCCTCAGGGTGGGCTCGGGGGAGCGCACGAGGTCCTCGTAGCGGGTCTCGAGGTAGCGTTCGCCGCCAAGCTTGGCGGCCTGCTCGCGCGACTTCAGAATCCGCTTGACCCAGCGCTCGGCCTGCTCGGGGGCCCGCGGCTGTTGGTTGATCGCTCGCGCCCGCTGGCTCAGCGCGACATCGCGACCGTCGCGGATCAGGTGCACGAAGCGCGCCTCGGGCAGCGCCCGCCCGATCCTGGTCACCGCGAGCATGTAGGCGGGGGTCTTGTCTCCCCAGCGCGGCTTGCCCTGGCGCTCGGCGTAGACCTCGAAGAAGGCACGGGTTGCGGCGCCGCCGTCGCCGGGTCGCTCCCGCAGCGCCGTGGCGAGCCGCTCGCGCATCGACTGCTCGTCGATTCCGAAGTCGCCCCAGGTGCGGTTGGTCGTGAGCGTCTCGAGCACCGAGTCGAGCTCGGCCCCAGGCTCCTTCGCAGCCTTGATCAGATCGGGCACGAAGTGGGTCTCGGGTGGGATCGTCAGCTCCCCGTGCGCGTCGAGCATCATTCGCAGCAGGGTCGTGCCCGAGCGGGTCAGACCGACCACGAACGGAGCAGGGGGCCTTGCGGGGCGCGCGCGGTTCACCGGGGAGACCATCAGCCGCCCGCCCGCTCGTAGCCGAGCTCGTCGAGGAGCCCCCCTGCCACCCGCTCGAAGGTTGCGTTCTGCTCAGGGTCGAGCTCCTCCTTCCAGCGCTCCAGCCGGCTCGGGTCGGGCGGCTTCGAGGTGAGCAGGTGAGCTTCCTTACGGTGATCGGCGGGCCGCATCGGCTTGCCCTCCTCGGCTGGGAGGTCGCGGGTCATCTCCGCGAGCCGGTCCGCTGCCCGTTCGTAGTAGCGCAGGATCGCGGGATCCCAGGGCAGTTCGATGAAATCGCAGACCCGGCGCAGCTCCGCCTCCGTGTCACGGACGAGATGCTCGTACTGGACCTCCATGTAGTGGCCCAGCTGCTCGCCGTCGGCACGAGCCCGCTCGATCTTCTTCACCCAACGCCCAGCCACGGTCTCGATCGGCGGTGGCTCCTTGAGCAGGCGCTTGAATCGGGAGAGCGCCGCGTCGCGCCCGTCTCGGATCATGTGGATGAAGTGGGCTTCGGGAATCGTGCGCTCGATCTGGCGCATCCGTTTCACGTAGTTCGGGGTCTTGTCCCCCCAACGCGGCTTGCCCTCCCGCTCGGCATACAGCTCGAAGAACGCGCGCACGGTCGCCTCGGGCTCGACCCGGGGCAGCGCGCAGTAGCGCCTCATCAGCTCGCCCGAGTCGAGGTCGAAATCGCCCCACTGGCGGTGGCTCGTGACCACCGCGTGCGCCTCCTCGCAGGTGATCCCACGCTTGCGCGTCGTCTTGATCAGTTGCGGAACGAAGTGGGTCTCAGGAGGGATCGCCAGGTCGGGATGGGCGTCCAGCATCAGGCGCAGCAGGGTCGTTCCCGAGCGTGTGACCCCGACGATGAACGGGGTCGGTGGCGCCTTCGCCTCGGGCCGCGCCCTTCTCACCGGGAGCCTCATGCCGACCCACGCTCCGACTCGCTTACGGTCTCGTAGCCGAGGTCCGCCAAGAGCCCACCGGCGACCCGCTCGAACTCGGCCTCATCGCCGGCCGACATCTCCTGACGCCAGCGGCCGGAGCGCTCGGTCGTCGGTGGCTCGCTGGTCATCGCGTGGCCGGCGAGCCGCTCGTCCCCGGTCCGGATCGGGCCGTTCTCACCGCTGCCGAGGTCGCGGTTCATCTCGGTCAGTCGGGCCGCGGCGCGCTCGTGATAGTTGAGCATGCCCGGGTCGTAGGGAAGCTCGAGGAACTCGCAGACCGCACGCAGCGCCGACTCCGGCTCACCGACGAGGTCCTCGTAGCGCACCTCTAGGTAGTGGTCGAGGTCGGCGGCGTGCACGCGTGCCGTCTCGATCCGGCGCCGCCAGCGCCCAGCGACCTCGGGCAGCGAGGGCACCTCTCCATCCAGGGCCCGCTCGGCTTGCGAGAGCGCCACGTCGCGGCCGTCCCGGATCAGGTGGATGAAGCGAGCCTCAGGCAGCGCCCGTTGGATCCGCGGCATCGCTCGCATGTAACGCGGGGTCTTGTCCCCCCAACGCGGCTTGCCCTCCTTCTCCGCGTAGAGGTCGTAGAAGGCCCTGATCGCATCGGTCGGATTGAGCGGCTTGACCTCCTGAAGTCGGGCCAGCAGCAGGTTCTCATCGAGGCCGAAGTCGCCCCAGCGCGGATGGTCGGTCGCTGCCCGGACCAGCCGCTTGCGGGTTGTGTTCCGTCGGCGGGCCAGGCGGATCATCTCGGGTACGAAGTGGGTCTCCGGGGGAATCGTCAGCTGCGGATGCGAGTCGAGCATCAGGCGTAGCAGGGTGGTTCCGGAGCGGTTCACCCCGACGATGAACGGGGCCGGGGGCCGGGACTCGGCTGTGACGCGACGGCGCAGATGCGAGGCTGCCGCCAGCGGGCGCTTCCAGATCGGGAGCCGGCGGCTCAACTGCCCGCCTCGCCGAACTCGCGGGGCTCGGTTCCGGGGCCGTCGCCGATCGGATAGCCGAGCTCGACCAGCAGTTCGCCGGCGATCGCCTCGAACTCACGGCGCTGCTCGCGGTCCAGCTGCTCCCGCCAGCGACCTACCCGGCGGGGGTCGGGAGCCTGGGTGGTGCGAGCGTGGGTCGCCATTCTGCGCTCCACGCTCAGGGTGGTGCGCTTACCGTCTGAGGGCAGCTCCCGCTTCATTTCCGCCAAGCGCTCGCCGGAGCGCTGGTGGTAGTCAAGGACGGCGTCGTTCCAGGGCAGCTCAAAGAACTCGCAGATGCCGCGAAGGGTCGGCTCGGTCGCACCCACCAGCTGCTCGTAGCGGACCTCGCGGTAGTAAGGGACGTGCGCTGACTGCTTGCGCGCCTGGCCGATCCGTCGCACCCAGCGTTCGGCGATCGTTGGGATCGGATGCTCTTTCACGGCTCGGTCGCGGATCGAGAGCGCTACATCGCGGCCGTCGCGAATCACGTGCACGAAGCGGGCCTCAGGCAGGGCGCGGCTGATTTTGCGGATGCTCTTCACGTAGATCGGCGTCTTCTCCCCCCAACGAGGCTTGCCCTGGCGCTCGGCGTAGAGGCCGTAGAAGGCACGTAGGGCGTCGCCGGCGTTGAGCGGCTCGATCTCGGCGAAAGCGTCCAGCAGTTGCTTCTCGGTGAGCCCGAAGTCGCCCCATTCGCGCTGGCTGGTGATTGTTGTCAGCAACCCCTCCGGGCTCGGGGATCCGGCCTCAGCCGCGTCAATCAGGTCGGGGACGAAGTGCGTCTCCGGCGGCATCGTCAGTTGCGGGTGGGCGTCAAGCATCATTCGCAGCAGCGTGGTTCCGGAGCGGTTGACGCCGACCACGAAAGCGGCGGGCAGAGCCGACCGACCGCGCTTGGCCGCGCGGCGATGACTGGACCGTTGCCAGATGCTCTTGGGGGTTGGCAGCGCCATCGGGCGGAACTCGACTTGCTGCGATGAAGGCGATGATCGCCAGCCACCGCTTCGCGGGCAAGACCGCGCCGTTCGGGTGAGCAGCGGGAGACGCGCCACCACGAACGGGAGCGGGGAATTGTAGGCCCCCGACCAATCACCCGCAAACACGGCGAGACCCCCGCTCTCGCGGGGGTCTCGCCTCCCTACTCCCGCCAGATCCCAGATCCCGAGCTGAGTCGATGGGAGCCCGTTGGTGTGATCGAGTTGCAGGGGGGGCCTAGCGGACCTTGCCCTCGATCAACATCCAGCAGCCGTCGGTCTCGTCATAGATCCGCT
>CAXMST010000095.1:0-2188 GCA_964196325.1 uncultured Acidimicrobiia bacterium | reverse complement strand
ACCGCCGATCAGCTCCGCGCCTGGAAGGCCGAGCATCCTCGGGCGCTGGTGGTCATGTACGTGAACACCTCGGCCGAGGTCAAGGCCGAGACCGACTACTGCTGCACCTCCTCCAATGCCACCGCGGTGGTCGAGCACATCTGGGCGGAGCACGGGCCCGAGCAGGAGATCCTCTTCGGTCCGGACATGTGGCTGGGCGCGTTCGTAGAGCGCGAGACCGGACTGCTCGAGGATCCCGAGCGCCGCGCCCGGTTCCACATCTGGGACGGCGAGTGCCACGTCCACGCCGGGATTCGCCCCGACGACATCAACGAGATGCGAGCCGCGCATCCCGGCTCGGAGTTCCTGATCCACCCCGAGTGTGGCTGCTCGACCCAGGCGATGGAGTACGTCGCCTCGGGCGATATCGACCCGGAAGGGGTCCAGATGCTCTCCACGTCGGGGATGCTCAAGCGCGTCGCGGCCGAGCCCGAGGGCTCGTTCATCGTCGCGACCGAAAACGGGATGCTCTACCCGCTTCAGGAGGCGGCGCCCGGCGCCGAGCTGATCGCGGCCAACCGGATGGCCGTCTGCAAGTACATGAAGATGATCACGCTGCCGAAGCTGCGCGACACGCTGCGCGACCTGAGCCCCGAGGTCAAGGTCGATGAGGCGCTCGCCGCTCGGGCCAAGGTTCCGATCGAGCGCATGGTCGCGATCGACTAGGCGTTCGCCGCGGCCGATAGGCTGCGGCGCGTGGGCAGCGACCAGCTCGTCAAGGCCGCCTACTCGGCCGTGGGGGCCCTGGTAGTCGGTGCGATCGGACCCTGGGCGACGGCCTTCGGGTTCGACAAAGCCGGAACCGAGGGCGACGGCGTTCTGACCCTGATCGGCGCGGTCGTGGCCCTGCTTCTGCTGACCTGGCTAAAGCGCCCGACCCTGGCTTTGGCCGTCTCCTTCGGGGTCGCGGTGATTGCGATCTATGACTTCATCGACATCAGCGGCACCGAGTTCGTCTCGGTCGGCTGGGGGTTGTATCTGAGTCTGGTCGGCGTGGCGCTGATGCTCTACGTCTGCATCAGGATGCGGGGCCTCGACAGCGGGGACGTCGGGTCGCGGTGAGGGGCAGCAAGCTGATCCTCGCCGCGATGATCTTCGCGGTCGCGATGACCTTCATCGATCAGACGATCGTCGCGATCGCCGTTCCGGAGCTGCAGGAGGACCTGGAGCGCTCGGCCACCGGCGTGCAGTGGGTGATCAACGGCTACCTGCTCTCGCTCTCGGCCCTGTTCGCGTTCGGCGGGCGGCTCGGTGACATCTTCGGCCACCGCAGCATGGTCGTGGTCGGCGTGTCGTCTTCGCGGCTGCCTCGGCGCTCTGCGGGGCGACGCCGCGGGGGGACCTGGCCGAGGCCTGGATCATCGTCTTCCGGATCGTGCAGGGAGCGGGCGCGGCGTTGATGTTTCCGGCGGCGCTGGCGATCGTCATCGCCTCCTTCCCGATCCGCCAGCGCGGCCAGGCGATGGCGGTCTTCTTTGGGATTACCGGCGGCCTCACCGCGATCGGGCCGATCGCCGGCGGCTAGCTGACCGAGACCGACTGGCGCGCGATCTTCTGGGTGAATATCCCGGTGGCGGTGATCGCGCTGGTCCTGACCGCGATCTCGAAGCCGGCGAACGAGAAGCACCCGGCGCCGATCGACTTTCGTGGCGTGGTCCTGATCGCCGGCGGCATGGGGCTCGCGGTGCTGGGTTGCAGCAGGCCTCGATCTGGGGTTGGGGGAGCGTCGCGACCTGGGTCTCGATCGCCGCGGGCCTGGCGCTGATCGCCGCCTTCGCGTGGCGCGAGCTGCGCGAGAGCGAGCCGTTGCTGCGCCTGAGGATGTTCGCGAACCGAGCCTTCGCCGCCGACAACGCTGTGCTGTTCCTCCTGATGATCGCCTTCGTGCCGCTGTTCTTCTTCGGCAGCACCTATTCGCAGATATCGCTTGGCGACGACCCCTCGGGCGCCGGGCTCTACCTGCTCACCTTGTTCGCCGGGTTCGCCGTCGCATCGATGATCGGTGGGCGGATCCTCGACTCCCGTGGAGCCCGCCCCTCGGTCCTCGTCGGCTGCGCCCTCGCGACGGTCGGGTTTTTCCTCTGGGGCCGGGAGTTGCCCGAGCTCGACTACGACGGCCAGTGGTACCTGATCGTGCTGACCGGGGCGG
>CAXMST010000094.1:0-2553 GCA_964196325.1 uncultured Acidimicrobiia bacterium | reverse complement strand
TGCTCTATGTCCTGCTCGGCGCGATCTCGATCTCGGCCCTGGTCGCGACGTCGATGGCCTACCGCAACTTCTTCACCCCGGCCCAGCAGCTGCGCGAGCTCGAATAGCGCTCGCCGCTGACCGGGGCCGGGTTCCCCGGGGATTAGGCGGCTCCTCGGCGAGGAATCAGCCCTTCTTCGACTTCGACTTCTTGCTCTTGCAGGTGGTCTTGCCGCTGGCTCCGACGCCGCGCCTGGTGGACACGCTCTTCTTCGCCACCTTGACGTAATAGCTGCCGGCGAACAGCAACTCCTCGATCTCGAACTTGCCCATCTTGTTGGTCTTGGCGGTGCCGATCTTCTGGTCGGCGCCAGAGGGGTCCTCGAAGAACAGCATCACCTTGGTCCGGACCACCGCCGAGTTGCTCGTCGCCTCCGCACCGCTCGGCCTCACCGTCGCCGAGCTCGCCGAACGCTCGGGGCTGGGAGCCGAGAGTGGCGGTCGGGCCGCGCTACGCCACCTCGCCGAGGACCGCGCCTGGCCCCTGGCCGCGCACCCGCGCTTTGCCTACCCGGCGCCGGAGCGGCCCGAGGTGCCCACGGCGGCCCGCCTGATCGCCGCCGAACGAGGGGAGCTGCCAACTCTCACCTGGGACATGCTCCCGCTCAAGGGCGAGATCGGGAGAGCGCTCGTGGCGCTACTCGACGGCTCCCGCGATCTCGATGCGCTGGCCGCGGAGCTGGGTGGCCGAGCGGACGAGCTCGACCTCGGTGGGATCGACGCGGGTCGGCTGCGCGAGGCGATCGCGGCGCGGCTCGAGGAGCTGGGCCGGGCGGGGGCGCTGAAGCGGCCCGGGTGATCGCTGATGGCGGAAATCGTGGGATACCCGACTTGCGGGACGGACGAAGCGGCGGCATGATGCCGGCATGGACGCGAGAACGAGTGGAATCCGCCGGGTCGTATTCGTCGCCTTCGAGGGCATTCAGAGCCTCGATCTGACCGGTCCCTGGGAGGTCTTGGACACGGCCGATCGCCTGCTCGGGCCGGACTCTGGATATGAGCTGGTGCTCGCCTCATGCTCGGGCGCACCGATCCGCAGCTCCAGCGGCCTGGCGCTCGGGGTTGAGCGCGAGCTCGCCTCGGTGGTCGGCCTTGACACCCTGCTCGTGCCGGGGGGCCACGGCACCCGTGGCGCGATGGCGGATCAGGGCACGATCACGGGAATCAGGCGGCTCGCCGGGCTCGCCCGCCGGACGGCCGGCGTCTGCACGGGAGCGATGCTGCTGGCGGAGGCCGGCCTGCTCGAGGGGCGGCGCGCCGTCACCCACTGGGCCTATTGCGATCAGTTCGCGGAGCGCTACCCCGGGGTCACCGTGGAGCCGGACGCGATCTTCGTCCGCGACGGTCAGATCATCACCTCGGCCGGGGTCACCGCCGGGATCGATTTGGCGTTGGCGCTGGTCGAGGAGGACCACGGCCGTGAGCTTGCACTGGAGGTGGCCCGCTGGTTGGTCGTCTTCGCGCAGCGTCCAGGCGGTCAGTCCCAGTTCTCGGTGCAGCTCTCGCACCCGGCAGCCGCAACCCCGTCCCTGCAGGACCTGCAGAGCTGGATTGCCGAGCACCTGGCCGACGATCTCTGTGTCGGGGAGCTCGCCGCCCGGGTGCACCTCTCGGAGCGTCAGCTCTCGCGCCGCTTCCGGGGCGAGCTCGGCGCCAGTCCGGCCGACTACGTCGAGCAGGCCCGGGTCGAGCGGGCGCGGGCGCTGCTCGAGCGCAGCGACGACGGGCTCGAGCAGGTCGCCGGCGCCTGCGGCTTCGCCAGCGCGGAGGTCCTGCGGCGGGCCTTCCAGCGCCGGCTCGGCACCCCGCCGCGCTCCTACCGCGACCGCTTCCGCAGCCCGACCCACGTCTGATCCGAGCAGGTCAAACCAGCTTGCGAAGACACGATCAAAGGAGACCTCATGCAGACAGCTATTCCGATATTCGAAGGCTTCACCGCGCTTGATGCGATCGGCCCTTACGAGGTGCTTCAGCGACTGCCGGACGCCGAGGTGGTGTTCTGCGCGCCTGAGGCCGGCGAGTATCGAACCGACAACGGGATGCTCGGCGTGCTCGCCGACCGGAGCTTCGATCAGGTTCCGGCACCCGACATCGTTCTGGTGCCGGGTGGGTTCGGTTCCCGAAAGCTGATCGAACACCCGAACGCCTACACGGAGTGGCTGCTGGCCGTCGACGCGGGCACCAAGTACACGACCTCGGTCTGCACGGGTTCGCTGGTTCTCGCCGCGGCGGGCCTGCTTGAGGGAATCGAAGCGACCACCCATTGGGCCGCACGCGAGATCTTGGCCGCTCTCGGTGCGGTGCCGGTGGCTGAGCGCGTTGTCCAGCGTGGCAAGATCGTGACCGCCGCCGGGGTCTCCTCAGGGATCGACATGGCCCTGCGTCTGGTCGAACTGTTGGAGGGTGAGCGGGCCGCTCAGGCCGCCCAGCTCGGGATCGAGTACGACCCCGACCCCCCGCACACCACGGGCTCGCCGGAGAGCTCTCCCGACGAGCTGGTCGCCGCGGTTCGCG
>CAXMST010000093.1:0-18488 GCA_964196325.1 uncultured Acidimicrobiia bacterium | reverse complement strand
GGCGTCCGATCTGATGGTCGGTGTGCTCGAGGAAGCCCGCGTAGATCTCCATCTGACGCGCGAGCACCGGCTTGAGATCGTCGGGGGTCTCCTCCCAGGCCGGGATCCCCTCGCTGCGCTCGGTCAGCTCAGCGTCGGCCGGCACCACGCCCAGCTCCTTCTGGCGGGCAAGGATCTTCTCGCGGAGGTTGTCCCAACCTTGGTCGAACTTGCCGCTGTACTTGTCAGACCACTCCGGAGTCACGTGATGCGGGGCATGTGTCGCCCCCGGCGCCCAGTACATGAAGAAGGGCTTGGCGGCCATCAATGTCTTTTGTTCGCGGATCCAGCTGATCGCTCGATCCGCTATGTCCTCCGTGAAGTGGTAACCCTCTTCGGGGGTCTTGTCAGGCTCGATCGACGATGTGCCCTCCGTGAGGGTGGGGTAGTACTGGTTGGTCTCCGCGGCCACAAAGCCATAGAAGTGCTCGAAGCCACTCCCGGTCGGCCATTGGTCGAACGGGCCCATCGGGCTTGTTTGCCAGACCGGTACCTCGTGACACTTGCCGAATTGCGCCGTGCTGTAGCCGTTCAGCCTCAGGGTCTCGGCGAGCGGCGCGGTGCTGCGCGGGCGGACCGAGCTCTGCCCGGGCGCCGAGGTTGCCATCTCGGTGATCCCGCCCATCCCGACGCTGTGATGATTGCGTCCCGTCAAAAGCGCCTGGCGGGTCGGTGAGCAAATGGCGGTGGTGTGAAACCGACCGTACTTCAGACCCCGGGCGGCCAGCCGCTCAGCGGTCGGCGTATTCGCTGGTCCACCGAAGGCGCTGGAGGCGCCAAAGCCGACGTCGTCCAGGAGCACGACCAACACATTCGGCGCGCCCTCGGGCGGTCTCAGCGGATCGATCGGCGGGAAGCTCGTGTCCGGATCCTTCGCGTCATAGGTGCTCGCCCCTATGTGACCACGCTCCGGGATCGGCAGCACCGTACGAGGGATCTCAGTCATTCACGGTCCTTTTCTAGCGGGTCAGAACGGGGCGGGATGCTACTACCCTGCCCGCGGGCCCCGCTCGCTACCGCTTTGCGCCAAGAGCGACACTGAGCGCGCAGAGTGTCGGAACCCATGCGAAGGAGACGGCACTCACGTCACAGAAGGATCGCTCGTTCGCCGAGCGGTTCAGTGACGCCGAACGAGTCGACGCCGAGCGGCCAATCGCGGACACGGCCCGCCGAATACAGCGAGCAACCGCCGGCCGGCTTGCGTGCTGACGATCGAGCGTTGAGTAAGCGACGCCGGCAGTCGGTTGCTTACGTCGCGAGCGACAAAGCTCGATCCCGTTTGAACGTTGTTAGAACTCCGCCCTACTCAGACCGCGGCCAAACGCCTAACTCCGCATATCCATGCGGCTCAGAACCCCAGCGCGAACTTCGCGTCCTCGGTCATCATCTCCGGGGACCAGGGCGGCTCGAAGATCATCTTCGGGAAGACGTCCTTGACGCCGTCGAGGTCGCCGACGAACTCCTTCATCTGCTCGGAGACCTGGGGGCCGATCGGGCAGGCCGGGGTGGTCAGGGTGAAGGTCACGTAGACCTCGCCCTCGCCCTCGATCTCGACGTCGTAGACGAGGCCGAGGTTGACGAAGTCGAGGCCGAGCTCGGGGTCGATGACCTCCTCGAGGGCGTCGTAGACCGCTTCCGTGGTGACCTTGGTTGCTTCAGCCATGCCTAGACGGTAGCGAACCGCCGGGCCGGTCGGGCGGGACTGCGATCGGCCCGGCACGCCGCTGATCTAAATTGGTCCCATGTTCGTCGTGCTCTTCCTGCTGTTCGTGGTCCTGCCCCTGGTGGAGCTGTTGGTGATCATCCAGGTCGGCCAGGCGATCGGGGCCCTCCCGACGCTCGCGCTGATTCTGATCGGGGGCTTCGTCGGCGCTGCCTTGGCGCGATCCCAGGGACGGCAGGTCTGGTTTCGCTTCAACGAGGTGATGCGCTCGGGTCGGATCCCCGGGCGCGAGGTGTTCGACGGCGCGATGATCATTTTCGGCGGCGCCCTGCTGCTCTCCCCCGGCTTCATCACCGACATCGTCGGGATCATCCTGCTGCTGCCGCCGGGCCGGGACGTGCTGCGCAGGATCATGACCCGGGCCGCGGCCCGGACGCCGGCCGGCCGGCCGCTGTTCTTCGTCTACGACCGCTTCCCCGGTGGCGGCGCAGCCGGCCGCACGCCCCCGCCTCGCCGCGGACAGCCCGGAGCCTCCGGCCCCAACTACCAACCGGGCCCGCAGCCTGCGGCCCGTACATACGACGTCGAGGGCTCAGCTCGGGAGATCGACGAGTCGGAGTACCACCTGCCCGACGGCGAGCAGCTGCCCGACGGCGAGCCAGAAGCGCCGCCGCGCCCGGGGCGGGCGCATGATTGAGCGCCTGATCTCGTTCGCCGCCGCCGACGGCGACGCCTACGGCTCAATCGCACTCTCCGGCGAACGGGGCGCGGCCCTACTCACCGTGGGCGAGCGGGTGCTGTCCCTCGATAACTACGTCGCGACCCGCGGCTCCGGCACGCTGCGCCTCAGCGGCGAGGCGGGCGAGCTGATCCTTGGGCTCGCCGCGCAGACCAGCCAGCTGGGCTTCGAAACCGGCGAGGGACGCTCGGTCGGGGTGCAGGCGGTCGGGGTGAGCGGCGAGAGCAGCGGACTGGAGGGACTGGACGGACTGGACGGCTTCGAGGCTACCGGGGTCGCATGGTCGATCGAGGGTGAAGACGATCAGGGGGGCCTGCGCGCCCTCTGGGGGGCTTTTGACGACGGCTCGCTGCTGGTCCTGTTCGGTCTGCGACCCGAGGGGGTGCCGGACCACGGCGACGAGACTTTGGCCGCCGCTCGAATCGCCAAGGACGGCGCGGTGATCTCCTACGAGCAGCCACTGCTCTCGACCGAGTACGACGCAGCCGGGTCCCCGACCCGCGCGACCTTGGAGCTCTGGGGGGACGGAGAGGACGACCTTCCGACCCGCGGGGCCGGCTCGCGGACCGGCGGCGGCCGAAGCCGCCTCGGGGACTCGACGCTGGAGGCCGCGCGGCTCGCCCTGCGACTCGATGGAAAGCCCGGGGTCGGCGGCTACGAGATCTTCGCGTCCTAGATCACTGATTCCGAATGACCGTGCCCGCGGGGGCGCGGCTGACCAAGCCGGGCGTCGCACACGGGCGCAGCGCGTAGCGAGCTACGGGCAAGGTCGTGGGTGGTGATCCGGCGCAGCTGTCAGGCGGGTCAGCCGTGGGTGCGGGAATAGGAATCATTGATCAAGGGCAACCCGGACCAAGGCGGATTAGGTCAGAATCACCCGCCGTGCCGATCCGTGCAGTGATTTCAGACTTTGGCGGCGTGCTGACCACGCCGCTGGTCGAGGCGTTCATCGCCTACCAGGACCACTCGGGGATCAGCCCCGAGCAGCTTGGCGCTGCGATGCAGAGCGGCTCGGCGGAGCTGGATGGAGCGCACCCGCTGTTCGAGCTCGAATGCGGGCGAATCACCGAGCGTCGGTTCATCGAGCTGCTCCGCGATCACCTCGAACCGCTACTCGGACATCAGCCGGAGATGCACCGTTTCGGGGAGATCTATTTCGAGGCGCTGCAGCCGAACGAGCCGATGATCGAGCTGATGGCCGAGACCGGCAAACGCGGGTACCGGATGGCGATGCTGACCAACAACGTGCGGGAGTGGGAGCCGCTGTGGCGGGCCTTCCTCCCGGTCGACGAGATCTTCGAGACCGTGGTCGACTCGGGCTTCGTCGGGATGCGCAAGCCCGACCCGAAGATCTATGAGCTGACCCTCGCCAGGCTGGAGGGCCTGACGGCTGGCGAATGCCTGTTCGTAGACGACGTGGAGATCAACTGCGATGCCGCCCGCGAGCTCGGCATGCACACCGTGCGATTCGAGACGAATGAGCAGGCGCTGCCGGAGATAGAGTCGGTGCTGAGCGACTCAGGGATGGAAGTGAAGTGAGCGATCTCAGCGTCAGGCCGGTCTCTGGACGTCGCGAGTTGCGCGAGTTCATCCTGGTTCCGTTCCGCCTGTACGAGGACGTTGAGCAGTGGGTGCCGCCGCTGATCAGCGAGCGCAAACACCATCTCGACCGACGCAAGAACCCGTACTTCGAACACGCCGAGGCCGAGTACTTCCTGGCGCGCCGCGGCTCGCTGATCGTCGGCCGGATCACAGCCCAGGTGGACGAGCGCTTCAACGAGTTCCAGGACAACGACTGGGGTCAGTTCGGCTTCTTCGAGAGCGAGAACGACCCCGAGGTAGCCGCGGCGCTGCTCGACGCTGCCCGGGAGTGGCTACGGGCGCGCGGCCGGGACCACATGATCGGCCCGCTCGACTTCTCCACCAACCACGAGTGCGGGGTTCTCGTCGAGGGCCACGAGCGCAGCCCTCAGGTGCTGGAGAACTGGCACTTCCCCTACTACGACTCGCTGCTCAAAGGCTGCGGCCTGAACAAGGAGATGGACCTGTTCAAGTGGAGCCTGCACGTCTCCGGGCGCGACAAGGTCCATCCGATGATCTTCAAGTTCGCGGAGCAGCTCGAGCCCAAGCACGGGATCACGATCCGCGGGATGAGGCGCCGTGACATGTCGGCGGAGATCGGCCGCTTCATCGAGATCTACAACGATGCCTGGGAGAACAACTGGGGCTTCGTGCCGCTGACCGACGCCGAGATCAAGCACTCGGCCAAGGAGATGAAGCCGATCCTCGACGAGAACTGGGCGATGGTCGCCGAGACCGCTGAGGGTGAGACAGTCGGCGTCGCCCTAACCCTGCCCGACTACAACCAGGTGCTGAGCAAGCTCGGTGGACGCCTGCTCCCGGTCGGCTGGATCCGGGCATTGCGAGAGCGCGGCAACATCGATGCGGTCCGCGTCTTCGCGCTTGGCGTCAAGCCCGAGTACCAACACACCGGTGTTGCGGCAGGCCTGTACGCACGCCACTTCGACATGGCCGAGCAGACTCCCCAGCACGGCGGCGAGATGGGCTGGATCCTCGAGGCGAACAAGCCGATGAACTCGGCGATGGAGAAGATGGGCGGGGAGATCGTCAAGCGCTACCGGATCTACGGCGAGGATCTCTAGGCCAATTCGGCGAAGCCGGCGAACGTGGCCGGCCCCGGGGCAGCGACCCCGCTAGTTGTCGGAGCCGATCCGATCCCAGAGGTAGAGCTCCATCGCCTCGGCCGCGAGCTCAATCTTGCGCTCCTCCGAGAGCCACTCCAGCACGGTCTCCAGCGCGCGCTCCTCGGTGACCCCGCGGTCCACGGCCTCCTCCCCCCTGAAGCCCGCAGCCAACTTCAGTGCCTCCCGGCGGTGCTTCCCGAGTGAGCCGAAAGACCCGATCAGGAAGTCGCGGCTCGGAAGCGGATGCCCGACATCCATCGAGGCGTGCCAGGCGGCGAGCATCGAGAGATCGTTCTCGTCTAGCTCGGCGATCGCCTTCGCGTAGTGCGACTCGAGCTCGTCGTCCGGAATCTCGTCGACCCAGGCCCGCACCGCCTCCCCCAGGAGCTGGCGGCGCGCCTCACGGCCGACCGTGTCGGCGACGACGCGGATCGCATCGGCGGGATCAATGAAGCAGAGCGGCACGGTCGGTTGGCTCCTCGGGTCGGTGAACGAGTCGCAGCCAAGATAGACGGGGGTCCCGACGGCAAAGCCGCGTCGATTGCCCGCTCCCAGCGGGATTGCCATGGGCTCCTGTTGCGCGGGTCAGACGCGCCGCCCGAACCGCGACCTATGCTCGCGAGGATGCCGTCGTGTCAGCCATCAAATCGGGCTCGATGAGCCTCGAGCTGATCGTCGGCCCGGCGAACTCGGGCCGAGCCGGAGCGGTGCTCGACCGGTTCGTGGCGGCCGCGCCAGAGGACCCCGTGCTCGTGGTCCCGACCGGTGACGACGTCGAACGTTTCGAACGCGAGCTCTGCGAGCGACCGGGAGGTTTGCTCGGCGGATCCGTGACCAGCCTTCCCGGGCTGTTCGCCGAGGTCGGGCGCCTCTGCGGGCTCGGCGGTGGCCAGGTAGCGAGCCGGATGCAGCGGATCTGGATCGCCCGGGCCGCGGCCCGGGCGGCCGAACTGCGGATCCTGCGTCGCTCGGCAGGTCGAGAGGGCTTTGCCCCGGCCCTGGAGGCACTCCTCGGAGACCTGCAGGCGGCGGGGCTCGACGCGGAGGCGCTCGCGGCGCGGGTCGGGGCGCTCGAGGGGGAAAAGGGCGCGGGTGCCGGCGCCTACGAGGCTGAGATCGGGCGCCTGTTCGCTGCCTACGAGGACCTCCGGGATGAGCTCGGACTCACCGACGAGCACCGCCGAGCCGCAGCCTCGACGGCCGCGCTTCGCGCCGACCCCGGGCTCTGGCGCGGGCGCCCGGTACTGCTCTACGGCTTCGACGACCTGACCCGGGAGCAGATCGAGCTCGTCGCGGCGTTGGACGGTGCCGCGCCGGTAACGATCGCCCTGGTCTTCGAGGACCGGCCCGCGCTGGCGGCACGCGCCGAGCTTTTCGGCATCCTCCGCGAGGAGCTGGGTGCGACCGTCGCAGAGCGCCTGCACCCGGATCGCGCCCACACCACAAGCAGCACGCTGTTCCAGCTCGAGCGCAACCTTTTCAACCCGGCGGCGGTGGCGACGGACTGCGACGACTCATTGGTGCTGCTGGAGTCCGCGGGGGAGCGCAGCGAAGCTGAATTGATCGGGCGCCGGATCGCCGGGCTGATCGGCTCGGGGCGCGAGCCGGACGAGATCGCGATCGTGCTCCGCAGCCCGGACCGACAGGCGCCACTAATGGCGCGCGTCCTGACCGGCCTCGGGATCCCGGTGGCCGCGGAGGCCACCTTGCCGCTCAGCCGCACGGCAACCGGCGCAGCACTGCTGCGCCTGCTGGCGATCGCCGCCGGCGAGGGGGACGCCGCCGACGTCGTCGCCTTCCTGCGGGGGCCGGCTCGGGCTCGGCCCGAGTCCGTCGATTGGCTCGAGCGCCGCCTGCTCAGGGAGCGGATCGACGGCGCCGAGCGGGCGCTCGAAGCGTGGGGTCAGCAGGGCGGGCGGATCTGGCCCTTGGACGCGCTTGTGCAGGCCGGTGAGAATCCGGCCCGTCTCGCCGCGACAGTCGCCCGGATCGCGGCCGATATCGCCGAGCGCCCGCATCTGCGCTCGGGACCACAGCCGTCGGGTCCCGACGCGGTCGAGCTCCGGGCCGCCGCCGAGGTCGGGCGGGCTCTGGGTGAGGTCAGCGCGCTCACCGGCTTGGCACCGGACGCGAGCGAGATCGTGGAGCTGCTCGGCCACATCCGGGTGCCGCTGTGGCGTGGACCGACCGAGGGCCGCGTCCGCCTGCTCAGCCCTTATCGGCTGCGCGCCACCAGGATCGAGGAGCTATTCGTGGCCGGCCTTGTCGACGGCTCATTTCCCTCACCCGGCGGCGGCGATCCGCTGTTGCCCGACCAGCGCCGGCGAGAGCTCGGCCTGCCGGCCCGCCAGGATCCCGCCGCCGAGGAGCGCTACCTGTTCTACAGCTGTGTCTCCCGCCCGCAGAGGCGCCTGTACCTGAGCTATTCGAGCGCCGACGAGGCGGGAGTGACGCTGGCCCGCAGCCCGTTCGTGGATGAGGTCCGCGGGCTCTTGGAGCCGCCACCGACGCCCGAGCCGATCGACGACGAGCTCGAGCGCAAGCTGGTGGAGCGGATCGGGATCGGCGACATCGCCCCACCGCCGGAGCGCGCCAGCTCGCCACGGGCCCTCGCGCGGGCTCTGGCGGCGCTGCCCGCCCGCGAGGGCGACGCGCGTCTGACCGCCCTGGAGCTGCCCCCCGGGGTGCGCGAGCAGGTCAGCGAGGATCTGGGCTTGGCCCGAGCCGGCGTCGCAGCGGCCGCCACGCCGGGCCCGCTCAGCACTGCGACGGTGCTCGCGGCGCTCGGCTCCCGGCGCCTCTACGGCGCCTCGACCCTCGAGCAGTACGACCTCTGCCCCTATCGCTGGTTCGTCGCGCACGAGCTCGACCCCCAGTCGATCGAGCCCGACCCCGAGCCGCTCGAGACCGGGGGGATCGCCCACCAGGCGCTGGAGAACCTCTATCGCCAAGCTCCCCACGGGCGCCGCCCAAGCGAGGAGACGCTGCGGAGCTGGCATGACGCGGCCCGGATCCAGCTGCGCGCCTCGGCCGAGGGCCGTGGGTGGGACCTGGCCTCCCCCCGCGCCCGGATCGCCCTGGCCCGCCTCGACGCCGTTCTGGGGCGCTTCCTGGCGCGAGATGCGAGCACGGGCGGTCCGCTTCAACCGGACCCCGAGTTGCTGGAGGCCGCGTTCGGCGAGAGCCCTGACGATGCCTTCCCACCGGCCGACATGGGCAGCTTCGAGCTGCACGGCAAGATCGACCGGATCGATGTCTCCGCGGACGGCAAGGCGCTCGTTCGCGACTACAAGCTGAGCGCGAGGGTGGTTGCCGGCAAGCGCCTGCTGCGCGACGGCAAGCTGCAGCTGCCGCTCTATATGCACGCGGTCCGGGGCATGGATCTGGAGCCGATCGGGGGCCTGTATCACCCGCTCGCGGCAAGTCGCGAGGACCGACCGCGGGGACTGTTGGCCAAGGAGGAGAAGGACGCGCTGATCCCCGGTGAGACGGCCGCCCACTACGGGACCGACTTCATCCCTGAGGATGAGCTCGAGGAGATCATCGCCGAGGCGCTCGACCGGGCCCGCGAGATCGTCGCCGGAATCGGCTCGGGCGCGGTCACGCGGTCGCCCCGC
This sequence comes from uncultured Acidimicrobiia bacterium, assembly GCA_964196325.1. GTDB lineage: Bacteria > Actinomycetota > Thermoleophilia > Solirubrobacterales > 70-9 > CAXMST01. The sequence goes on along the minus strand of CAXMST010000093.1, from coordinate 9,725 downwards.
GACGGGCGCTGCCCAAGCTGGTGCGGCTTCGCCCCGATCTGCCGCATGGAGCGCGGAATCATCGAAGAGGATGAGGAGGAGGCGCAGCGGTGACCGGCGCCGAAGGCGAGCAGCTCAGCTTCGCGACCCCGGAGCCCGAGCCCGAGCCCGAGCAGGGTGGGACGCCCCTGAGCGCGGCGACGGCCCCGATGGCCCCGACCGCCGAGCAGGCCGCGGCGATCGACGCGAGGCAACGAGACATCTTCCTCGAGGCGGGAGCCGGGACCGGCAAGACGCGTGTGTTGGTGGATCGCTACTGCGACGCGATCGATCTCGACCAGATCGAGCCCGGCGAGATCCTGGCCTTCACCTTCACCGAGAAGGCCGCCGCCGAGATGCGTCGGCGGGTCCGGGTCGAGTTGATGCGCCGAGCCCGGGAGGCCGGGGGCAGCGAGCGGGGCATACGGCTGCTGGCGGCAGCCCGCGCCGGCGAGTCGGCTCCGATCACGACGATCCACGGCTTCTGCCGCCGCCTGATCGCGGCGCATCCCGTCGCAGCTGGACTGGACCCACGTTTCCGGGTGCTTGACGCGGACGAGGCAGGGCGGCTCGCCGCCCTGGCCTTCGAGGGCGCCCTCGAGGATTGCGCGCTCGACGATGACGACGTCGCGCTGATCGCAGCCGGCTACCGACACCAGCTGCCCGGCCTGGTCCGAGGCGCTCACAGCGACCTGCGCAACCACGGGCAGCGGCGCCCGCAGCTCCCAGCGCTTCAGATCACCAGCTTCGACGGGGACGACGAGGAGCCCGACGACGAGCAGGAGCTCGCCGCCGCGGCGGCCGGCTACGAGGCACTCTCGCGGCTGCTGACAGCCTTCTCGGACCGCTACGAGGAGGTCAAGGCCGAGCGCTCCGGCGTCGACTTCGACGATCTGCAGCTGATCGCGCTGGAGTTGCTCGAGGGCAACAAGCAGATCGGCGCGGCCTACCGCGAGCGCTACGCGCATCTGCTGGTCGATGAGTTCCAGGACACCAGCCCGCTTCAGGTCGGGCTGATTCGGGCGCTGCAGGGACCGGAGACCAGGCTGTTCACGGTCGGCGACGAGTTTCAGTCGATCTACGCCTTCCCCGGTGCCGATCTCGAGAGCTTTCGCGAGCAGCGGCGCCGGCTGATCGAGCGCGACGGAGCAGACGCGGTCCTGCCCCTCGGCGGCAGCTTCCGCTCGACTCCGGAGGTAGTCGCGGCCGTAAACGCGGTCGGTCGCTGTCTGCTGGTGGATTTCCACGACCTCCGGGTGGGCCGTCTGCCGGAGGCCGGGCTGACCGCTGCAGCGACCCCGGCCGTGGAGCTGCTGCTGACCGAGCGCGAGGGCTGGAAGGAAGACGGCGTCGAGCTGCTCACCGCAGCCGTCGAGACCGAGCCGAACCGGATCGCCGAGGCACGGCATGTCGCGCGCCGGCTGGCCGAGCTGGCCGAGCAGGGCGTGCCACGCGGCTCGATGGTCCTGCTCCTGCGCGCCTTCTCGCACGTCGATGCCTACGCTGAGGCGCTCGAGCTGGCGGGTCTGGAGCCCTACGTCGTCGGCGGTCGCGGCTACTGGTCCTCACAGCAGGTCGAGGACGCGCTGCGCCTGCTCACGTGCGTCGCCAATCCACTCGAGGACGAGGCCCTGTTCGGCGCACTCGCCTCCCCCGCATGCGGCGCGAGCCCCGATGCCCTGTGGATCCTGCGCGCCGCCGCCGGCCGGCGCCGCCACATCTGGCCCACGCTGAGCCGGGGGCTGGTGCCGATCGAGGCGCAGAGCAGTGCAGCGCTGGAGGAGACGGACGAGGATCCCGAGCGAGAGGAGCGTCGGCGGGCCGCGGCCGAGTGGCTCGAAAGGCTGCCCGCTGGAGATCGTGAGCGGATCGGGCGCTTCGCCCAGCGTTTGATCGAGTTGCGCGAGGTGAGTGCGACGCTGGCGCTCGACGCACTCGTCGAGAGGGTCCTCGAGAGCTTCGACTACGACCTCGCGGCGCTCACCTTGCCGAATGGACGCCGGCGGGCGGCGAACCTGCTGAAGCTGATCCGGCTTGCCGGCGAGTACGAGGCCCACGAGGGTAGGGACCTGCGCGGCTTCCTCGCCTATGCGGGGGAGCGCGCCGCGCGCTCCGACCGCGAGGCTGAGGCGACGATCGCCGCGGACGACCACGACGGGATCACGGTGATGACCGTACACGCCGCCAAGGGCCTCGAGTTCGACTGTGTTGCGGTAGCCGACCTCGGGCGCGGGATGACCAACCCCGGCGCTCCGCCGGCGCTCCGACTCGACTTCAATCCCGCGGGGAGCGGCGAGCGGGTGGAGCCGGAGGATCCTGGACCGCGCATCGGCCTGCGCCTCTCCCGAGCGGGTGCGGCCCCGCTCAGCGTCGAGGGCTACAAGAGCCTCAATGACGCGGCCGCGGCCGCCGACTCGGAGGAGGCCGGCCGGCTCGCCTACGTCGCGGCCTCGCGGGCCCGCCGCCACCTGCTCCTCAGCGGACTCTTCGACCCGCGAGACATCGAAGGCGGCCCCGCCGATCTGCAGCCACGGCATTCGGTGCTGGCGAGACTGCTGCCGGCGCTCGGCGTCGACGGGTCTCAGGGCCAGATCGTCAGCCTGCCCGCCCCGAGCGCGCGCGAGGACCTCGAGGCCGAGTTCGAGCCGGCCCGTGCCGCGGTCCGGGTCAATCGAGCGGGCCCGCAGGCCGCCGCGGAGCTGGCCTTCGATCTGCGGGACGCGGGAGCCTCTACGGGCGAAGCGCCCGGCGGCAGGCCGCCGCTGCTGGCACTGAGCGAGCGCTCGGGGAGCGCCGCCCGCAACCTCTCCTATGCGGCGCTCGCCGACTACAACCGCTGCGGATATCGCTTCCTGATCGAGCGGGTGCTCGGTCTCGAAGGTGACGATGACGTGCTCGCCGCCGTCGGGGCGCGGGACGGGAGCCCCGATCCACCCGAGCCGGCTCCCGAGGGCGCCGCGGAGTCGACCGCCTCCCCCCCGGCCCGCGACGCCGCACTTGGCTTCGGGCGAGCGGTGCACGAGTTGCTGGAGGGCAGCGCTCGCGCCGGCTGGAGCGCTCCCACCGCCGCGGAGGTAGGGGCGACGCTGCTCCGCGAGGGGGGCGCGGTGGAGGCCGTCCCGAGGGCGATCGAGCTGACCGAGGCCTGGCTCGGCTCGCCGCTGCTCGCGGAGCTGGTCGCGGCCGGTGTGAGCTTCCGACCCGAGGTGCCGTTCAGGGTCGAGCTGACCGGCGGCACGGTCCTGCGGGGCACGATCGACCTGCTCTGTGAGCTGCCCGGAGAGCCCCCGCTGGTCCTCGACTTCAAGACCGATGCGCAGACGCCCGGGGCAGGGGCCGAGCTCAGCCCCGGCTACACGATCCAACGTTCCCTCTATGCGCACGCGATCTCCGCCGCGACGGGCAGCGATCGGGTCGCGAGCGCCTACGTCTTCCTCGCCGACGTCCACAACCCGGTCCGCACCGTGCTCGATCGGGGCGAGATCGACGCGGGCACAGAGCGGATCGAGGCGATCGTCGGGCGGATCAGGGCGCGCGAGTTCAAGCCCTCGCCCGAACCGCACGCAGCGCTCTGCCACGACTGCCCGGCGCGCGCAAGGCTCTGCCCGCATCCGCCGGAGCTGACCCTTGCCACCCGCCCCGGGGCCGCCTGAGCGGGGCTACCCTCTTGGCATGGACTCGATCGCGGTGTTCGCGTACGGCTCGCTGGTCGAGCGGACCAGCGCCGCGACGACCCTGGGCCGCCCGGTGGACAAGGTCTGGGCGGCCAGTCTGCCGGGCTGGAAACGACGCTTCTCGCTGGCCCGCCACAACCGCACGTGCGAGAAGACCTTTGCCAGGGCCGTCGACGGCAGCGTGCCGGAGTGGGTCTTGGGCCTGAACGTGGAGCCCGCGGGTAGCAGCCAGGCCGAGTCGGTCAACGGCTGCCTGATCGAGATCGAGCCGGCCGAGCTCGAGCGACTCGACGCGCGCGAGCTCCGCTACAACCGAGTGGAGGTGGCCGAACAGATCACCGATGTGGCCGGCCGTCGCGAGTTCGGTCGGGTCGTGACCTATGTCGCCAAGAGCCGGCACCTAGCCCCCGCCCCGCCCCCTGACGCGGTGATCCTGCGCAGCTACGCCAACGTCGTTGAGGCCGGCCTCGAGGCCCTCGGAGCCGCCCACACCCAGGAGTACCGTCGCAACACCCTGCCCTACCCGGCAGAGCTGATCGACGGCGTCCTGGTGGCGGACTCGATCCCCGACGGGAACCCACGCGACTGGTAGGCCACCCCGAAGGGCAGTCCGGACCTGCGGTCACAACGCCGGTCGGGAGTCAGATAGGCCGACTGGCCTTGGGTGATGCTCCAAGCCCCGCGCGGGGTTGCTCGCTTGGCGGTGGCGGCGGCGGTGATCACCTCCCTGGCGTTCGCAGGGTGAGACGGCGAGTATCCCACCCAGCAGTTCATCGACGACCTCAGTCTGGCGATAAGGCCGAGATCCGCGCCGGCCGGAGGGTCCGTCACGGTCTTCGTCAACGGTGAACCACCAATCGGGCTGAGGGCGACACGACGGTTCGAGCTGATCGCCAGCGACGGGACGTCGGTAGAGGTGGTCTCCTCGATCGCAGGCGACCGGCCGGCCTCCGCAAGCGTGGCTCTGCTCGCGAAGCAGCGGCTTCGGATCCCCCAATACCTGGCCCGAGGTGTCTACACGGTCAGGGGCCGAATCAACGCGAATAGAGGGAGTCGGCACGGGTCCCCGGAAGGCGCACTGACGGTCACTGCCCCAGGCTAGGACGGGAACGCCGCCCCTAGGAGGCCCGCTCCTCCTCAGGCACCCAGCGCCTGACCCAGTCCTTGAGCTCACGAATCGCGGGCTCCAGGTCGCGGCCGCGGTCGCTCAGCGCGTAGGAGACGCGAGACGGGGTTCCCGTGTGCACGCAGCGCTCGACCAGGCCCTCCGACTCGAGCTCCCGGAGGCGCTGGGAGAGCAGGCGATCCGAGATCCCCGGGACCGCCGAGCCGAGATCGCGGAAGAACTGGGGCCCGTCGAGCAGGGTCACGAGAATCGCGCCGCTCCAGCGGCGACCGACAAGTTCGACCAGTGCGCGGAAGTGGGGACAGACGGTGCCGGGCGGCCCGCTGCTGGGCCGGTTGGCGACGAAGCCCTCCCGATCGACGTTGTCCACCGAGGTGGAGGCCATCGAATTAGCGTAGCGAAGCGGTGCGGCGGCCTCAGCCGCAAGACCGTTCAGCCCCGGGATTTCCTAGGCGCACGGCCCGGTGTCGACCGGCTCACCCGCGGCGGCAAGGACCCGCGCGGCAATCCCGTTGGGGACGCCCAGTCCCTGCGGTGAGTCCGTGCCCAAGGCCGAGGCGAAGACCGTCGCCAGCACCCGGCCCCTGCGGTCGATCACCGGTCCACCCGAGTTGCCGCTCAGCACCTCGCCACGGAAGGAAGTCATCTCGCGCTCGATCGGGCCACGCCCATAGGAGTCCTCACTGCTGACCTCATCGGTGGTCCCCAACCGCGCCGCAGCGACCGTGCGCTCACCGCCGCCCGGGTAGCCGACGATCGCACCGTTGGTGCCGCGACTCGGATCCCCGACCAGCTCCAGCGGAGCAGCCTCCAGTCCCGGGACGCTGAGCACCGCGATGTCGTTGTGGGGGCGGTAGGCGATCGCGGCGGCGTCGTGCGCCGCGCCCTCGGCCGTCTCGACGGTGGTCTGATCTTGGCCGGCAAGCACATGGGCGTTGGTGACCACGAGCCCCGGCGCCGCCACCCAACCCGAGCCGCTGACCATCAGCCCGCAGGCGATGCCGATGACGCGGACGACGGCGGCGGAGCCCTCCTCGACCCCAGGCTCGGCCAGGATCTCCTCCCTGGGCGCCGCGACGTCGGCGTTCGGCCCGCGCAGCAGCGGCGTCGGGTCCAGGCTGCTGAGCGCGTTCAGGATCGGACCCGAGGGGGGGAACCGCGAGTTCAGCTCGGCGAGAATCGCCGACTGGCGAATCTCGGGCCGATATTCGCGCAAGCCCGGCGTGTTGAGCGCGACGGCGCCGAGGACCCAGGCAACGGCGAGCCCGAGCAGGCCCAGCATGACCGCTCCTGCCGCAGCGTCGACGCGCTCGATCCCGAACCGCTTGGGCAGCCGGTCACGAATCGAGAGCCCGATCCCCTCCAACAGCACAGCGAGGATTCCGCCGAGCATCAGGCCGGCCGCGAGGGCTGCCACGGGCGCATAGGGAGATTCGGCGCCCTCGGCCAGCAGCGGCGGCCCAAGGCGGCTGCCGAGGACCACACCGCCAGCGAATCCGAGCAGGGCCAGCGCGCCGACGACCAGCCCGCGCCGATAGCCAACCGGCACCAGAAGCACTACCAGAATGACTATTGCCCAGTCGATCGCAGTCATCGTTCCGCCTTGTCGCCCGGGCCATCGGCTCAGACATCCCGCCCGAGTAGCCTTCCATAGGCCCTCTCGCGGAGCGAGCGGGGGTTGGGGGAAGCCCCCGAAGGGGAATTTCGTTGGGTCCGATATCACCACATGCGAGGCGTCGGCGCCGGGTACTCGCCCGGGCCGTTCCCCTGGGCGCGATCGCCCTGGCGGCCTTTGTGGTCGGGGCCGTCGTCGCGTCCGGTTCGACCGAACGAGACGCCGGCCAGCGCTTCGCCGAGGCCTGGGTCACGGGTGACTACGACGCCATGTACGCGGAGCTCAGCCCCGACGCAGCCGAGAGGGTCAGCCGCAAAGACTTCGAGCTGGCCTACACCGAGGCCGAGCGCACGGCCACGATCGAATCGATCACCGTCGGCGAGCTGCGCGGCCCCGTCGACGACGGCGGTCAGGAGGTGCTCGTGGCGCCGCTCGAAGTTACCACCGACTCGTTTGGGTCGGTCAGCGCAGAGCTCGACATCCCAGTCGTCGAGGGCGCCCTCGACTGGCGCCCGAACCTCGTCTTCCCCGGCCTGGGGCAGGGCGAGGAGTTAGCACGGGAGACGACTGCGCCGGAGCGGGCCCGGATTCTCGGCGCGGAGGGAGCGGTCCTGGCGGAGGGACCGGTAGAGGCGCGCGTCAGCACCGGAGCAGGCGGGGTCGCTGTCGGTGAGGTGGGCGAGGCGCCGACCGCACGCGCCCGCGAGATGCGGCGCCAGGGATTCCCGGAAGGGACGAGCGCCGGCATCTCCGGCCTCGAGCTGGCCTTCGACGGCCACCTCGCCGGAGTCCCAGGCGGGACCCTGTTCGCGGTCGGTGACGGCGAGCGCCGCGAGCTGGCCTCGGCCCCGCCCACCGAAGGAAAGCCACTGCGGACCACGCTCGATCCGTCCATCCAGTCGATCGCGGCAAACGCCCTCGGCGACAAGTTCGGCGGCGTGGCCGTGCTCGACGCCCGCAACGGCGAGGTCAGGGCCCTTGCCGGAATCGCCCTCTCCGCACCCCAGCCGCCGGGGTCGACGTTCAAGATCGTGACTCTGACCGGGGCCCTGGAAGACGGGCTGGCAACACCGGACACCGAATACCCCGTGGTGACCTCGACCAACGCCGGCGGCCGCGAGATCAGGAACGCCCACAAGGAGCTTTGCGGCGGCACCCTGACGGTCAGCTTCGCGCTCTCGTGCAACACGGTGTTCGCGCCGCTCGGGGCCGAGCTCGGCCCCGAGAAGCTGTTGGAGCTGGCCGAGAAGTTCGGCTTCAACTCGGCCCCGACGCTCTACAACGAGGAGGCGCTGGCCGCGACGCAGCCAGCCTCCAGCACGATCCCGGACCCGATCGGCGGTGAGCTGGAGGCCGGCGTCAGCGCGCTCGGCCAGGGGCTGGTCCTGGCAACACCGCTGCAGATGGCATCGGTCGCGCAGACGATCGCCAACGACGGCGTGCGCTCGCCGACGTCCCTGGTCAAGAATCCCGACCTTGTCTCCGGGGTCGGCGAGGTCGAGGTGACGACGCCGCGGATCGCCAAGCAGGTTGCGGAGATGATGATCCAGGTAGTGCAGAACGGGACAGGCACAGCAGCAGCATTGCCCGATACCAGTGTTGCCGGCAAGACCGGGACCGCGGAGCTTGGTCCTAAGCCGAACCAGGAGATCGACCCCGACGACCCCGAGGCCGAGCCGGAGCTCGAGGTCGACGCGTGGTTTACCGCCTACGCCCCGGCCAACAAGCCCAAGCTCGCCGTCGCGGTAATGGTCGTCAACGCGGACGGGGACGGCGGCGTGGTCGCGGCGCCGATCGCTCGCGAGATTCTCGCGGGCGCGCTCTAGATCACTGATTCCGAATGACCGTGCCCGCGAGGGGGCGCTCTAGACGGTTGCCGGTCGCTCAGAGGTCGAGCTCGATCATGCCGGTCTCCCCGTCGGGCCCCGGAATCTCGAGCTCGAGCGGCCGGTTCTCCGTCGCGGCGTCGTCGACGAGAAAGAGCAGCATCGAGCCCTTGATCGGACCGTTGGCGGCGGCTGTGCCGATCGCGGGCGCCTGGCCCCCTGCTGGGATCTCCGAGCCGAGGTCGAGAGCGAACGGGTTGTCGGTTTCGATCGGCTCGAACACCTGGTCGCGGCTGGTCGTGATCGGCATCTCGAGGGGGATGCTGAGTGCCTCCTCGCCCTCGTTCTGGATCCTCATGAAGACCGCGAGATAGTCCTGGCCGCTTGGCGGCGCCGGCAGCCCCTCCAGATACTCGGCATCATCGATCCCGGCCGGGTTCAGGATCCGGGTGATCTGGACGTTGTAGTGCAGCTCGCCCAGCTCGAGGGCCTCACCTTCGACTGCCTCGGGCGCGCCCCCCTCCTCGTCCTCGGCGCCACAGGCGGCGAGCAGCGGTGCGGCGAGCAGCGCGAGCAGGAGAAAAAGTAGTCCGGGGACCTTGCGGGGCATGAGCGGGCGCAAGTCTATCGGCGCGGGGCCGGGGGGTCGGGCCGGGCAGACCCGCTCAAAGGTGACTGGCGCCTGCGACGCGCAGTGGCTCGACCGCCTCGCCCGCCTCGACCAGGTCGCGGACCCGACGCAAAGCTGTACGCCACTGCTTGCGGTACCAGCGGGCCGCTCCCAGCTTGGCTTTCGCCTCGTCGACCGAGTTGCCGGGCTCGGTCCAGAAGGTGACGGTCACATCGGTCGTCTCGCCAGGGCCCTCGACCAGCTCCCAGACTGTGCCCAGCTCCATGCGGTCGGCCCGTGAGCCGTGGCCGCGCTCGACGATCCGATGAGGTGGCTCGAGCTCGGTGATCTCGGTCTCGAGCCAGATCGGAAAGCGCGGAGCATCGACATGAAAGCGGGCGGCAGCCCCAACCCCGCGCGACTCGAGCCGCTGCAGGTGGTACGGACTGGCGAAGTGGTCACAGAACGCGGGCCGCTTGGCCAGATCGGCAAGCAGCTCGTAGATCCGCTCGCGCGGCGCGTCGATCGTGATCGTGGCCGTGATCGGTCCCATTGACGTCGCGATTCTATCCCGCGCAAGGATGGCGGCGACGGCAGGACTCTGGGAGGCACCGGCGAAGCTGTTGGGATCGAGGCAGCGTCGACACCCGGACTACGACTTCTCGCCCGCGACGGGGCGATTCCCGTAGCGCCACCGATGCCGCTCGTTTCGGCCGGCGACGACCCACGCAGCGCGCTTGGCGTGCCGATTGACGGCGCCGCCCGCTGCGGCTGCTGCGACCGTTTCCCACTCGTCGGGGAGCAGGTCACAAGGCGCTCGGACCGCAGGCAGGGTCAAGTCTGGGTCTGCGAGCGT
>CAXMST010000092.1:0-19676 GCA_964196325.1 uncultured Acidimicrobiia bacterium | reverse complement strand
CTGGACGATCCGCCCGCCCTCGATCACAGCCACCCGGTCGGTCAGCGTGATCGCCTCGACGAAATCGTGGGTGACCAGCAGGGTCGGCACGCCTGCCTCGGTGGTCAGCCGCCCCAGCTCCCTCCCGGCGCTGGCCCTGGTGCTCACATCGAGCGCGGCGAGCGGCTCATCGAGCAGCAGTGCCCGCGGTCGGGCCGCCAACGCCCTGGCCAGGGCGACCCGCTGCTGCTCGCCACCGGAGAGATCCGAGGGCCGTGCCTCGGCCAGTGGCAGGACCCCGAAACGCTCGAGCAACTCAAGCGCGCCGTCACGGCGCCGGCGGCCGCGCACCCCGTCGAGGCCGTAGGCGACGTTCCGCCAGGCGCTCATGTGTGCGAACAGGGCGTAGTCCTGGAACACATATCCGCAGCGCCGTCGCTCGGGTGCGAGGTCGAGGCCGGCATCCGTATCCAACCAGGTGCTCCCGCCGCAGACGATTCGGCCCCGGCGCGGTCGCGTGAGCCCGGCAACGAGGCGCAGCGCGGTGCTCTTGCCCGAGCCCGAAGGCCCGACCAGCGCCAGGGGGGCGCCCGCCTCGACCTCGAAGGCGAGATCGAGGCTGAGCTCCCTGATCCGGCCTTCAGCCTCGACCTCAAGCAAGGGTCCCCCGGGCCGGGCCGCCGCGATTGGGAGTGACGATCTTGACCGCGGCGAGCAGCGCGGCCGAGACCGCTACGAGCACCGCGGAGAGCGCCAACGCCGCGTCGAAGTCGCTGCCGAAGAGCTCGAGGATCGCCAGCGGGGCGGTCTGGGTAACCCCCTGGAGCGAGCCCGCAAAGATGATCGTCGCTCCGAACTCGCCCAGGGCCCGCCCCCAGGCCAGGGCGCCCCCGGCGAGCAGCCCCGGAAGCGCCGCCGGAATCGCGACCGTGACAAACGCGCGCGCCTCGCTGGCCCCCAGCGTACGGGCCGCACCCACCCAACTCGGATCGATCGACTCGAATGCCGTCTGCGCCTGACGCAGGTAGAAGGGACTGGCGACGAAGGTCAGGGCGACAACTACCCCGGCGGTCTCGAAGACCAGGCGGATGCCCAGATTCTCGGTCACTCCGCCGAGGATCCCGGAGGGACCGAAGGCAGCCAGCAGGCCGATTCCCGCGACCGCCGGCGGCACGACCAACGGCAACTCGACAAGGGTCATGATCGTGCTCCGCCCGCGGAAAGACCGGCTCGCCAGCAGGTAGGCAGTCGGCGTGCCGATCACCACGATCACAAGCAGGGCGATCGCCGAGGTGAGCAGGCTCAGGCCGAGCGCGTCGAGGGCCTGCTCATTGCCGAGGCTGGAAAGCAACTCGGCCGGTCCGGCCTCGATGAAGATCGCAGCGATCGGAACGGTCAGGAAGACCAGCGCCAGAAACAGAGCCACGGCAAGCACGAGCGGAAACCATCTCGCCCTCATGCCCCCTCCGAGGCCGGGATCAGTCCAGCTTCGAGCAGCGCCTCGCGGCCCGGGCCCTCGAGCAGACCCGTGACGAACTCTCGGGCGCGCTCGGGCTCTTCGGCGTCCGCGAGTACGGAGATCGCGTATGCGATGCTGGGTTGCAGACGCGCGGGCAGCTCGACAACCCGCAGGTCCTGGGGTGCCGCAGCGGCGTCGGAGGAATAGACGAAGCCGGCGTCTGCAGCGCCCTGGGAGAGCTTGCCGACGACGCCCTTGACGTCGGGCTCCTCCGAGCGCACGTTGGCTTTCACCGCCTCCCGCAGGTCGGCCGGGAGCCGCGACAGCAGCTCGCGCGTGTACTCGCCGACCGGCGCCGTGGCGGCCGCGACGACGAGCTCTACGCCGGACTCGGCGAGATCCCCGATCGAGTCGATCTCGGAGTCGGGCGCAACCGCGAGGACGAGCTCGTTGCGCGCGAAGAGCACCGGTGGCTCCGCGAAGCCTTCGGCCGCCAGCTGTTCGGGGTACGCGACGTTCGCCGAGGCGAACACGTCGGGCCCCGCGCCCTGGCGGATCTGCGCGGCAAGCTGGCCGGAGCTCGCGAACGAAAAGCGCTCCTCACCCGGGGTCGCCTCCCCGTATGCGTCGAAGGCGCCGGTCAGAGATGCCGCGGCAGAGACCGTGAGCTGATCCCCGCTGCCGCCGCACCCGGCGAGAATTCCCGCGAGCGCCACGACGGCGACGAGGCCGGCTCGCCTAAGAGCCTTCGGGGGGTTGGGATGCCTAGGCACTGCATATGCAGCTTACTTGGATATCCGGCACGCTAGGTTCGCAGGGGCTCGGTTAGGTGCTCCGCCACGGCCCGAGCGATCCGATTGGCGCTCACAGGTCCATGGCGTCCGCGCGTATCGTTTCCGCTTGATGACGGGCCAGCAAGCCAACCTCCAGCGTCAGGCGTCGCGCCGGACCGGCGGGGCGCTGCGGGATGCCGTGACCATGGCGCTCTACCTGGCGATCGTGCTCTACGCCGCACTCGTGGCCCTGCCTGATCAGGATCGACTCGAGCCGCTGCCAACTACAGGGCTGGTCTGGGGGACCGCGATCGGCCTGACCCTCGCGCATCAGTTCGCGTTCTCCTTGTCGGCGTTGATGGTCGTCGGACAGTGGCCCGATGCTGATGAGCGGCAAAGGCTGGGAGCGCAGGGTCTGGCCGCCTTCGTGGTCGCCGCGCTAGTCACCCTGCCGGTTGTCTTTCTGGACACCGAGAGCGGTTACGAGGCCGCAGAGACAATCCTCGCGGCGATCATCGGGGTCGCTGCCTACGCGAGTGCCCGCCGCTCTGGAGCGGCGCCGGCCCGGGCGTTGCTGCTCACCGGGATCCTGATCGTGATTGCAGGCGGAATCATCGTCTTCAAGGCGGCGGTCGGGCACTGAGGGACGAGGCGCCATGCATGTGGTGATCGTCGGCGGCGGAGTCGGCGGGCTGGCTGCGGCCGTCGGTCTACGGCAGGCGGGGATCGGGGTCGAGGTACATGAGAAGTACGACCATCTGGCCCGCCGCGCCTCGGCCCTGACGCTCTGGTCCTTCGCGATCGAGCGATTGCGAGAGCTCGGGATCGGCGAGCCGCAGCGCTTCGGCGCCCCGCTCGAGGTGACGGAGATCCGCGAGCGTGACGGGACCCCGATCGAGGAGATCAAGGTCGGCGCGATTTCGCGCGAGCTCGGCGCCCCGAGCTTCGAGGTCGACAGGCGTCTGCTCCGGGAGACCTGCCTCGAGCTACTCGGGGACGGCGTCGTCCAAACGGGCTCGGAGTGCGTCGGGATCGAGCAGCACGACGGTGGCGCGGTCGCGCTGCTCGCTGGCGGCGGCCGCGCAGTGGGCGACCTCGTGATCGGGGCCGACGGGGCGCATTCGGTCACCCGCGGCGCGATCGTCGCGGAGCCCCGACTCGACTACGCGGGATACACCGCCTGGGCCGGCGTGCTCGAGGGCTTCGAGCATCCCCTGCTCGCCCCGAATCGACACGTCGAGATCTGGGCCGGGGGCTCGATTGGCGGGGTCGCGGACCTCGGCGGGGGGAGAGCCCGCTGGTACGTAACCCGGGAATCCGGCCCCGGTGTCGACTGGGGGAAGATCGATATGGGGCCGATACAGGACCACGTGCGAGGCTGGTATGAGCTGCTGCCGGCGGCCGTCGCCGCGGCCGGGCCAGACTCGGTGGTGACGATGGAGGCCTGGGAGCTGAAGCCACTCCGAACCTGGGTCGACCGCCGCCTCGTTCTGCTCGGGGACTCGGCCCACCTGACTACGCCCTCGGTCTCCGGAGGTGCCTGCACGACAATCGAAGACGCGGCTGCGCTGACCCGCCTACTGGCCACCGATCAGCCGCTTGCGGAGAGCCTGCGCAAGTTCGAGCGCGAGCGCAAGAAAACCGACGAGAGGATGGTCAGGAACTCACGCTGGGCGGGCAGGCTTCAGCACCTGCAGAGCCCGACCGGGCGCTGGCTTCGCGACCATGCAATCGAGCACCTTCCCGCAGCACAGGCGCGGCGGATCGCCGCACGGATGGCCGCCGGAACCTGAGCGGTCGCCCTCACCGGCGTATCGGCCGCCGAGGCCGACGCATGGTCGGCTCAGATCGCGACCTGAGCGGCGATCTCGACCCGGGCTCCCATGGGGAGAGCGGCAACGCCCACGGTCGCGCGGGCCGGGGGATCGGCATCGAAGAACGACGCGTAGGCCTCGTTGATCTCGGCAAAGCTCTCCAGCTCCGTCGTGTAGATCATCAGCATCAGGCCGCGTCCGAGGCTCGTGCCGGCGGCCTCACAGACCGAGGCCAGGTTGGCGAGAGAGCGGCGGGTCTCGGCCCCGATCGAGCTGTTCTCGAGCTCGTCGGTCTCCGCGTTGAGCGGCAGGGAGCCCGAGCAATAGAGGACTCCGGCATGTGTCACTGCCTGGCTGTAGGGGCCGATCGGGGCCGGGGCCTGCTCTGATCGCACTGGGCTTCTTTCGCTCAACGGAACCTCCTGATGGCTGCTTGCAAACTACCCCGACACTAGGGCAGCAGCCGACGTCGTCGCTGCTAGATTGACCCCGTATGTCGCGATCGGCATCCTCGCTGGAATCGCGCGGCGCCATGAGTCCGAGGCCGGTCGGCGCCTGCATCTGTTCACCCGCGTCCCCGACCGGCCCGGCGGGTTGGCGCAACTACTCGAAGTGGTCGCCTCAGCCCGAGCCAATGTGGTCGCTGCCGGACATCTCCGAGACGCCGCCAACGTCGATGTCGGCGAGACCGGGGTCGAGCTGGTCCTGGAAACGCGCGGCAAGCCCCACTCCGAGGACGTGCGGCGGGCAATCCGCGCCGGCGGCTACCCGATCGATGGCCCCGAATAGCGGCCTGGGAACTGGGTTTTTCGCGCTCTGTGCATCAGAAACGTCGGCGAAGCGCCGACGGCTCTTGTTTCGTTTGCTACAAAGCAGGTAGGCACCAATGCCACCTATCCCCTGTAGAGCCTGCGGTCAGAGAGCTCTGGTTCTCTCGAGCCTGGCTCTGAAAAGGCATTGTCCGGCCTGCGGGGCGGTGCTGGTGCCGCCTATGGACGAGGGCCGTGAACAGCTCACCGCTCGGGTCAGGGAGGTGGCGGCCTCGGGGCGAGCGAGGCGCTGGTCTCCCAAAAGCAAGCCAAGCCGGGCCCCGGGGCGCCGGCCGACGACGGGCCGGCGTACGGCACCGAGCTGAGCGACCGCCTAGGCGGAGCACCGCGCCGCCAGACCGGTGAGGATCTCGGCGACCACCCGGTTGGCCACCAGGGCGGTCGGATCTTCGATCGCGACGGGCAGCGTCTCGACGACGTCCGCGCCGATCAGGTTGAGTTCTCGGGCGGCTCCCCTGCAGGCGCGCAGCAGATCGGCCGAGCTCATCCCGCCTGGCTCGGGGGTACCGGTACCGCGCGCGTAGGCTGGATCGAGGACATCGACATCGACGGTCAAAAAGGCCGGCCCGTCACCGAGGATCTCGAGCGCGCGGCTCAGCGTCGCCTCGATCCCGAGCTCGGCGACCTCATGCATGTGGATGCTCGTGATCCCGCGCTCGCGCTGCCACTCCATCACATCGGCCTCCGGCCACCAGCCGCGCAGCCCGATCTGTACGTAGCGGGCGGGATCGACCGTGCCCCCCTCGACCAGCCTGAACATCGGCGTCCCGTGCGAGAGCTCCTGGCCATAGATCTCGGGGGCGGTGTCCGTGTGGGTGTCGAAGTGCAGCAGGCCAACCGGAGCGTCGGCGCCGGCGCAGGCGGAGACGTTGGCCTCGGTGATCGAGTGATCGCCGCCCAGGATCAGCGGCACAGCGCCGGCCGCAGCGACCTCGCCAACCGTAGCCTCGATTGCCGCCAGGGAGCCCGCCGCGTCGTTGGGGGTCACAGGCGCGTCGCCGTAGTCGACGACTCGCAGCTCGGCCCCCCAGTCGACCTGGGTCTCCAGGTGATAGGTCGAGGTTGGCGTCGCGGTCCGGATCGCCCGCGGCCCGTAGCGGCTGCCGGGCCGGTTTGATACGAGCCCGTCGAACGGCGCCCCGACGATCGCGACATCCACGCCGTCCAGCTCGGAGGGGTCCTCCGTGTAGGGGAGATCAGCGAAGCTCGGCAGCCCGGCCCACGTCGCCTTCTCCGCCCCTGGCCCGTGCATCCGGCGCCAGCGCTCGCTCGGATCGATCATCGTCCGGGCACACTAGCGGCGAGTCGTCAGGGGAAGCACCAGCCATCTGTCGAGCGTCGCCGATCGTACCGCCGAGCGCGGCCACGGTATCAGCGGCCGCCACGACCCCAGATCCTTACACTGGCCTCCCGGCCCGGTTCCCGCTTGGCCCCTTCTCCGAAGCGAACTGCTGGTAGCGCTTGTGGCCGAGGCGGTTGCGTAACGCCTCGAGGCTTCTCGGGTAGTCGCCGATTTCGAACTCGTTGTCGGCCCCTTCGCCGAAGCCCTGGAAGTAGACCGCCATCCGCGCCCGTCTGCGATCGTTGACCCAATCGAGCAACGAGCGAGCGGGCTGGGGGGTATCGCGATCCCAGGTCGACCACTCGCCGATCATGAACGGGGCCTGTCCTAGGTCCGGTAGAGCAAGTTGAGCCCGGCCAGACTGGGGTACCTGCCGTAGAGGTCTCCACCCACCCAGTCCACGTAGCTCCAACCGGGGAAGTAGTCAGCGGGCTGGTTGCCCGCCACATCGGGCGAGCCGACTGCCTCGGGAACCCATGCGATCGCGACCCGCGGGCTCGGCAGCCTGCGCTTGGTCTTGCTCTGGAGTGCCGGCATCCCCAACTTTCGAAGCTGTCGGTTGACGCTCGCCCGCCGGCCGCCGCGGATGATCACCACGAAGCGTCGGAAGGCACGCCGGAACTGCTTCGTCGAGAACGCCTCGATACGCCGTCCGCCGTCCGCCTGGAAGGCGCTGTAGGCGTTCCAATAGCCGTTCATCTCCGGGAAGAGCCGCACGTAGGTGCGGCGCTCGTGCTTGTGCAGGGCCGCGGCGAGGGCGAGGATGTAGCGATCTCCCTTTCCGTTGGCGGCGCTCCGATTGCTGATCCCGGCGGGACACTTCCAGCAGCGCGCGGTCGAGAGGCTGATCATGCCGCGCGTCCGGGTCGCATCCCAGCGGCGCAGCGCCTCCCTGGGCACAGAACCCCAGGACTCAAACGACTGCATGACCGCCGGATGGCTGTCGGTCGCCGCCTGGAACTCGCGGAAGTCCGCAAGCTGGCCGGTGCCCGAGACCCCAGCGAAGACCTTGCCCTTTGCCGGTAGTAAGGCAGCGGCGCGCTCGCTCGTCTCGACGTTCTTTGCGGCGGCCGCGGCCGGCACAGCGATCGTCAGCGCGATCGCCACCGCGACAAGCGCGCCACTCGATGAGACCCCGCCCGACATGCGATGAGTTCCGATCGGCGCCTGAGAAGGGGGTCTGAGGGCTTGCGCCTCGGCTGGACATCCGTCCGCCCGCCTTACGGCCCGACGCAACCGGGCTTGCGCCGCGACCCTGACCAATGGCCCGCCGGCGAGCGCATAGGCTGAACGGGTGGCCGTCGCTCTCGCATTGATCGCCGCCGCGATCTTCGCGCTCGGAACGGTGCTTCAGCAGCGCGTAGCGATGACCGCGGCCGACCACGAGGCGACCCGACCGCTGTTCATGCTCCGGTTGGCTCGCAACCCGACCTGGCTCCTGGGGATCGCGGCCACGGGCGTCGGATTCCTGTTCCATGCGGCGGCGCTCGGTGTCGGCGAGCTTGCCGTCGTACAGCCGGTTCTGGCGCTGACCTTGGTCTTTGCCCTACCCCTCGGAGCCCGCCTCTCCCATCAGCGGATCGAGGCGATAGACGTACGGGCCTCGATGCTCCTGATGTTCGCGCTGGCGGCCTTTCTGGCGATCAGCAACCCGGCGCCTGGGATCGAGGAGCCCTCGGGAGGCCGCTGGCTTGTGTTCGGAGGCTCGCTGGTGCTGCTCAGCGCGCTCTTGATCTGGCGTGGCGCCAATCGCCGACCAGCCCTGAAAGCAACCTTGGCCGGAACCGCGGCCGGAGTGCTTTTCGGCCTCCATGGGGCGCTGACCAAGGGCGCGGTCGAGCAACTCGGCTCGCCGATCCTCGCCCAGCTTGGGCGCTGGGAGCTGTACGCGTTCGTGCTTGTGGGGCTGGCCGCCCTCGGCGTCAGCCAGATTGCGCTGCAGGCGGGCGACTTGCCGCCCGCAATCGCGACCGAGTCGATCGCCTCGCCCCTGATTGGCGTGCTGCTCGGGATCGCGCTGTTCGAGGAGTCGCTGCACGAAGACGGCTCGGGCAAGCTGTTGACCGTCGTCTCGCTCGGTGCCATGGCCGCAGGCATCGCGCTACTCGCCCAGCGGCAGAGCCGCGGCGGCGCCCCCTGACCCCAGCCCCTGCTCAGCTGTCGATCACGCCGAGGATGTTCCCGTCGGGGTCGCGGAACCAGGCGGCCTTGCCGTCGCCGAAGTCCGCGATTCCCCGCCCGTCGGTCTTGATCTGCTCGGTGTCATAGCGCTCGAGCTCGACCCCGTTCGCGGTGAGCTCGGCCACGGCCGCCTCGATGTCAGGGGTCACCCAGCCCACCTGCGTGGCGGCTGAGGCGCCGGCGCTATCGGGTGAGGAGTAGATGTGTAGCGACGTCCCGTCCGCACAGTCGTAGGTGACGCCACCGTCACCCCGCTCGGCCTGAATCCCGAGCCCCCGCTTGCCCTCGTAGAACTCTCGCGCCCGCGCCAGGTCGCTAACCGCGACGTTGGCCAGGATCCGGTACTCGCTCATCGACATCTTCAGCCTCCTGTCGGCTAGGTGGTCGGGTCAATCCTCGCAACAACCAGCAGTCCCTGGGGACAATGCCTGCCCAGGCGGAGAGATCGTCCGCGTGGTGGGAGATCATCCTCCACTCGCCCCCCTCCCTTCGAAAGGCCGAGGACTCGCGCAGCCGAACCTGTTGCTCGGAGCCGTCCGCAGCCGTGACCGCGCCGATCGTCTCCGCCAAGGAGATCCCGAGGTCCGCACCGACGACGACGTGCACGGGGCCCGGTTTCGCGCTTCCCCCACGACTCGCCGCGGCCTGCTTGCTCCAGTCGGCGAAGACCTGCTCCCAGCCGACGAGAAGTCCTCCCTCGGCCGGCATGTAGGTGACATCGTCGGCGTGCGAGTAGACACCCGCGAGCGGTTTGGGGTCGCCCGCGAGCATCGCGTTCAGCGCTTCGTAGAAGCCCGCCGTCGCATCGATCACGCCCTGCTCGTCGGTATCGGTCATCGGACTCCCTCCAGTCGCCAGTTGCGGCCCGAGTCTATTCCACGGGGGCAGATTCAGGACGCTCGGCGCAGCCCGACGGAGCTGCCGGTAGGTTGCCGACGTGCACCCAAGATCCCCCCGTCCCGAGCGGCAGCGCCCCGCCGTGAGCGTCGATGTCTACTCCGACACCGTCTGTCCGTGGTGCTTGATCGGCGCCCGTCGGCTGCAGCTTGCGGGTGAGCTACTTGCCGACGAGCTCGCGCTCGAGATCCGTTGGCGGCCGTTCGAGCTCAACCCGGAGATGCCTCCGGAGGGGATGGGCCGCCGCGAGTACCGGGAGGCGAAGTTCGCCAGCTTGGAGCGATCCCGCGAGCTCGACGCGGGGACCGTGGAGGCGGGCGCCGGCGACGGCGTCAGCTTCCGCTACGACCTGATCGAGCGCACCCCGAACACCTTCGCGAGCCACCGCCTGATCTGGATGGCGGCCGGGGAGGGCCTGGACGAGGACGTGGCCCAACGCCTTCTGCAGGCCTACTTCACGGAGGGTCGCGACGTCGGCGACCTCGACGTTCTTGCCGAGGTCGCCGGCGAGGCCGGCCTCGAGCGGGCCGCGACCAGGGATCGACTTGCTGGAGACGAGGGCGAGAAGGAGGTGCGGGATGCGCAGCAACTGGCCCGCCAGCGGGGGGTAAACGCGGTCCCCTTCTTCCTGCTCGACGACCGTTACGGACTACCCGGAGCCCAGCCGCCGGCGGTGCTGGCCGCTGCGCTGCAGGAGGTGGCGAATAAGGCCGGCGGGGCCGGCGCGAGCTCCGGAGGTGAGCGATGGCCGAGTCAGTGATCCATCTTCGGGGGGTCCGCAAGACCTACGGTGAGGGCGCCGCCGAGGTGGCAGCCGTACGCGGCGTGGATCTCGACGTCGAGGCCGGTAGCTTCGTCGTGCTGCTCGGCCCGAGCGGGTCGGGAAAGACCACGCTGCTCAACCTGATCGGGGGAATCGAGCCGGCTACCTCGGGGGAGATCGAGGTGGACGGGGTCGACCTCGCCGAACTCGACGAGGAGGGGCGCACCCGGTTCCGGCGCGAGTCAGTCGGCTTCATATTTCAGTTCTTCAACCTGATTCCGACTCTGACCGGAGCCGAGAACGTCGAGCTGATCGCCGAGCTGGCCGGGGAGGAGGACAGGGCCGCCGAGATGGTCGAGCGGGTCGGCCTGGGAGAGCGGGGCCGGCATTTTCCCTCGCAGCTCTCAGGGGGCGAGCAGCAACGGATCGCAGTGGCCCGGGCCCTCGCCAGCCGGCCGCGGCTGCTGCTCGGCGACGAGCCGACCGGGGCCCTCGATCTCGAGACCGGCCGCAACGTGCTTTCGCTGCTGCGTGAGGTGGGCGCCGAGCTCGGGCAGACGGTCCTGCTCGTCACCCACAACGCCGTGATCGCGCGGATGGCCGATCGGGTGCTGCAGGTCCGCGACGGGCTGATCGTCTCAGACGAGGCGAACGCCACGCCCCTCGCCGCTGAACAGCTCGAGTGGTAGGGGGCTCGGCGTGAAGATCCTGCGCCGCAAGCTCCGGCGTGACCTGCGTCGGCAGCGCGCCCAGTTCCTGGCGATCGCGGTGACGATCTTTCTGGGGGTGACGCTGTTCGGCGCCAGCTACGACGCCTACCGCAATCTCGAGGCCTCCTACGAGCAGGCCTTCGTCGAGCTCCGGTTCGCCAATCTGACGACCACCGGCGGCGACACCAAGGCGATCGCGGCGGCGGCCCGCAAGGCAGATGGGGTCGCCCATCTCGCGACCCGGGTTCAGGCCGACATCCCGTTCCAGGTCGACGACATAAAACTCACCGGGCGAATCGTCGGCATGCCGACGGTGGAGCAGCCGAGCGTCAACAGGGTCGAGGTCGAGCAGGGCAGCTACCTCCCCCCCGCCGATTCCGGCGGCGTCCTAGTCGAACAGCACATGGCCGAGAACTTCGAGCTCGACGCCGGCGACGAGATCACGGTGCTCGACGCCGAGGGGGCGTCCCGGCAGCTGCGCTCGGTGGGCACAGCCGCCTCACCCGAGTACTTCTGGCCGGCGCCGAGCCGTCAGCAGGTATTCGCCGCCCCCGACGACTTCGGAGTCCTGTTCGTCCCCGAGCCCACGGCGCGCGAGCTCGCCGGCCTCGCGACGGCCAATCAGGTGGTGATCTACTACGACGGCGGCCACGAGAACCAGGCCCTCACCGACCGCCTGACCCGCGCGGCCGACTCGGCCGGGGCTGACGACGTCCTGACCCAGGCCCAGCAACCCTCGAACTCGGCCCTACAGCAGGACGTCAGCGGCTTCGAGGAGCTGGCGATCCTGTTCCCGATGCTGTTCCTCAGCGCGGCGGCGCTGGCAACGGCGGTGCTGATGCGCAGATTGGTCGCCGCCCAACGCCCGACCATCGGTGTGCTCCGGGCCGAGGGCTTCTCGCGGGCCCAACTGCTGCGCCACTACGTCTCCTTCGGCTTGATCAGCGGGGGGCTCGGCGGGGTGCTCGGGGCATTGGCGGGTGTGCTGCTGGCCGGGGCGGTGACCAGCGCCTACACCTCCGAGCTCTCGATTCCCCTGACCGTCACCGAGCTTCGTCCGGCGACGATCGCGGTCGGGATCGCGTTCGGCGTGATCACCGGCCTGATCGCGGCCGGGCTGCCGGCCCGGGCCGCCTCACGGGTGGCGCCCGCGGAGGCGATGCGCAGCTTCGCGCCCTCGGCGGGTGGCTCGATCAGCCTGTTGGAACGACTCCTGCCACCGGCGCGACGGCTGCCCGCACGCTGGCGGATGACGATTCGCTCGCTCGGCCGCAATCGGCGGCGAACCCTGTCGACCGCGACCGGCGTCGTCTTGGCCCTGATCCTGATTCTCGTCTCCTGGGGCATGGTCGACACGATGCAGATCCTGATCGACCGCCAGTTCGAGGAGATCGAACGCGAGGACGCCGAGCTCTCCTACCAGGACGGTGTCAGCCGGTCCGAGCTCGATGCGGTGCGGGACACCGCGGGCGTCGAGCGGGCCGAGCCCGCCCTCAATGCCGCGGTCACGCTGGCCGCCAACGGTAAGCGGTACCAGACGGCTCTCGTGGCCCTGCGAGAGGACACCCAGATGCATGGATTCCTCCTCGAGGGAGGCGGGACCACCAGCCTGCCTGAGAACGCGCTCCTCGCCGGCGAGGCGCTGCAGGGCGAGCTCGGAATCTCCGAGGGGGACCGAGTCACGGTCACCGCGCCGGAGGCTGACCTCGACCCGAAGCTCCCGGTCCAGGGCTTTCTGGCGGAGCCACTGGGAACGCTCGCCTACTCGACCCTGGCCACCGCCCAGCGCGGGTCGGGCGGCAGGGTCGGCAAGGGCAACTCCGCGCTGGTCCGCTTCGAATCCGGCGTGGACCGCGACGAGATGCGGCGTCGGCTGAGCGCCCTGCCAGGTGTCAGCGCCTACGAGGACTCGCAGGTGATCCGCGCGACCGTGGATGAGTACCTGGGCCTGTTCTATGCCTTCGTCGGGGTGATGCTGCTGTTCGGCGGCGCGATGGCGTTCGCATTGATCTTCAACTCGATGAGCTCCAGCATCTCCGAACGGCGGGTCGAGCTCGCAACGCTGCGGGCCTCGGGAGCGCCGCACATGATGCTGGCCCGACTGGTCACCGTCGAGAACCTGATCACGGTACTGCTCGGGATCGTGCCGGGGCTGATCGCCGGTTACGCCGCCGCGGCGCTGTTCATGGCCTCGTTCAGCAACGATCAGTTCAGCTTCGCCCTGGAGATGCGGCCCTCGACCCTGGTGCTCTCGGCGCTGGCGATCGTGCTCGTCGCCCTGATCTCTCAGATCCCCGGGGTCCGCGCGCTCCGGCGGATCAACGTCGCCGCGGTGATCCGCGAGCGAGCCAGCTGAGTCGAGCCGAGCACTGCGCTCGGTGCCGGCCCAATACTCTCACGGCATGCCGCCGCAGAGCCGATCATCGGCGGGCGATCGGGACGCGGCGCCGGTCAGCCCGCAAGCGCGGATCACCAACCTCGACGCCGTCCGAGGCATCGCCGTCCTCGGCATCCTCACGATGAACGTTGTCTCCTTCGGGCCGGTCGAGTGGCTCTGGAGGAGCGGCACCTATCGTCGCCTGCGGCCGATGAGGATCCGGCCACAGATATGATCCGCGCCTCCGCCATCCTCCGAAAGAACAGAACGCATGTCAAACAGGGTCGTAGTCCTTTTCACCGCGGTGACGCTGGCGCTGCTCGCACTTGCCGTAGGAGCCGTGGGCACAGCCTCCAGCGCGCGGGGCCGGAGGTTGCCAAGAAGTCAGGTTTCAAGCCGGAGAAGGTCGCGGGGATCTGGACTGGCACCTGGAACAACCAGACCTTCGGCAGCAGCGGCTCCGCGAGCATGAGCCTCACGGTCAAGGGCAAGGGCAAGGGCAAGCAGCAAAAGATCATCGGGATCTTTGAGCTCGGCGGCGAGGCCTTCGGCTGCTCGGAGGAGGAGATCAACCCGCGCAAGGTGACGATGAAGAAGGGCAAGGGCGAGAACCGCTGGAACAAGAAGGGCCTCAGTGCCGACTGGAACAACGGCCTCGGCGACGCCAACCTCACGTTCACCCACAAGGGCAAGGCGGTGACCGGCTTCGGGGTGTCCCCGTGCGCGGCCGACATCGCCTACACCTACACCGGCAAGTTCACGAACAACAGGATCACGGCCGCCGTCGACATCACGGCTGGGGGCGAACCGTTCGCGGTTTCAACCCTCGAGATGAGCAAGGGGTAGGAGCGCCACATGATCGAGGTACTGACAGACCTACCCGAGAACGTCCTTGGCTTCGAAGCCAAGGGCGAGGTCACCGGCGATGACTACGAGCAAGTTCTGATACCGGCGGTGGAGAAGCACCTGCAGACGTCCGAGAAGATCCGGCTCCTATATGTCCTCGGCGAGGACTTCGAGGACTACTCGGCGGCAGCGATGTGGGACGACACCAGGCTCGGCATGTCACACCTGACCGCCTGGGAGCGGATCGCCGTGGTCACCGACCACAGCACCTACGGGCACATGGTCAGGGTCTTCGGGTTCATGATCCCGGCGGAGGTCAAGGCGTTCAGCGTCGAGGAGCTGGAAGCGGCCCGGGGCTGGGTCAGCGAGTAGGCGGGGGCGGGCCCGAGGGCCGGGCACCCACGCCGAGCGGCAGGGGCCGGCTGCAACCATGAGTGTGGATGAGGCGATCGGGCGAGCGACGTAGCGGACTCCAAGCCGCCGGCACGCTCGCGTTGGCCGTCGCGGCCTTCGCGTGGACCCTGACCTTGGCCGGCGGGGGAAGCCTCGCCGCGGCCGCAGACGAGTCGCCCGACTGCGGCGAAGCCGGCGCCCTGACCGAACCCACCAAGAAGACGATCGCGATGAAGCTCGTCTCCAGCGCCGAGAACTCCTCGCTGGACTGGCGCGCCCAATACCGGTACCTGGAATACAACGTCGAGGGCAACAGGGCCGAGAACCGCGGCTACACCGGTGGGACCATCGGTTTCACCTCACGCACCGGGGACATGCTCGAACTACTCAGGTACCTACGCTCGATCAGGTCCCACAGTCGCCTCGCCTCCTACATCCCGGCCCTGCGCCGGGCGAGCGGCACGACTGGGAGGCAGGGCCTGGGAGCCGGCTTCCGGCGCGCCTGGCGGGCCGCCGCCAACAAGCAAGCGTTCCGGCAGGGCCAGGATCACGAGCGGGATCTGCACTACTTCTGCCCGGCAATTCGTCGCGCCCAGCGCGATGGCCTCGGCGCGCTGGGCCAGTTCATCTACTACGACGCGATCGTGGTGCACGGCCCAGGGGCCGACCGCGACAGCTTCGGCGGGATCCGCGGCGAGGCGCTCGGGCGGGCCGGTGCCCCCGCGGAGGGAGGCGGGGAGCAGAGTTATCTGAACGCCTTCCTGGACGTGCGACGGGCCGCGATGCGTCGCGAGAGCGCCCACGAGGACACAAGCCGGGTCGACACCGCACAGCGGGTATTCCTGGACGCCGGCAACCTCGAGCTCGACCCGCCGCTGCAATGGAGTACCTACGGTGACCGCTACTCGATCCCCCAATGAGCTCCGAGCTGCTCGAGCGGGCGGTCGGACGCTGGGACGAGCTCGTGCTCGCCGAAGGCAGGTCCGTGGAGCAACTCGCGTCGCGTCGGGCGCGGCTCGACGAGCTCGGCATCCTCGCGGGGCGAGCGAGCGCTCTGCACTGTGCTACGACCCCATCTCGTCACCGAGGAGCAACTGGCCGAGCAGGGCCGGGTCGCGGCGCTGATCTCGTCGGCGGCGATCAAGGTTCGGGACGCCGTGCTCGCCGACGAGCGCCTCCATCGGCGCCACCTCGGGCCCTTCATGGAGTGGATCGGGGAGCTGGTCGAGCTGGACACGAACCCGCTCGCCGACGGTGCCCTGATCCGGCTCGATGCCTCACTGGCCCGAACCCAACTGCACTTCATCGAGCTCAACGCCGACTGTCCCGGCGGCGCCGGTCACCACGACTCGATCCTCGAGTTCTTCGCGGGGCTGGATACCTATGGGCGGTTCGCCGCCGAGTACGACGTGCGACCCCTGCCCCTGGCCCCACGGCTGCTCGAGACCCTGCTCGGGGCCTGGCGGGACTGGGGCGGCGCCGGCGAGCCCTCGCTCACGGTCTTGACCCGGACCGATGACCCACTCCGGGTCGGCGGGCTCGAGGTCGAGGTCGGCTACTACCGCTCGCAGGGCGTCGAAGCGCGCATCTGCGACTTCCGGGCGCTCAGCTACGCGGACGGGGCGCTGCGCGCGGATGGCGCCAAGATCGACGTGCTGCACCGGCAGATGCCGACCGCCGAGTGCCTCGAGCTGCGGACCGAGCTCGAGCCGCTGTTTGCGGCCGTCAAGGCCGGCACGGTCTGCATGGTCAATCCGTTTCGCTCCGAGCTGCTCGGACACAAGGCGCTGTTCGCCTTGATGGGCGACCCCGAGCACGACTTCGGTCTGAGCGCCGCGGAGCGCGCGGCGATCCGCGAGCACGTGCCCTGGGCGCGAGCGCTGGTCGATCGCCCCGGGACCGACCCGCAAGGCGAAGCGCTCGATCTGGTCCCCTACGTCCTGGCCGCCCGCGAGCACCTGGTACTCAAGCCCGCTCACCTCTACGGCGGCCGAGAGGTGCTGCTTGGTTGGCAGCACAGCGAGAGCGATTGGCGGGGATCGGTCGAGCGAGCGCTCGGCGGCGACTACATCGTCCAGCGCCGGGTCCCGCTGCACCGCACCTCCTACCCGACCCTCGAGGACCCATCCCGCCACCAGAGCTTCTTCGAGGACACCGACCCCTTCGCGTTCGAGGGACGGCTCGGCGGCTTTCTGACCCGGCTCAGCCGCGAGGAGATCACCAACGTCCACGCCGGCGGCAGCCTGACCGCGAGCTTCGCGCTCGGCTCCGGGTCGAAGCGGGCCGTGGCCTAGGCTGGCAGGGCCCCGGCGCCAAAGCCATAAGGAGAACCCCGAATGAGCCTAGTCCCGCGCATCGATCTGAATGATGGAGAAACCATCCCACAGCTCGGCTTCGGCGTCTTCCAGATCGATCCCGCCGCGACCGCCGCGGCGACTCGCGCCGCGCTCGAGGCCGGCTACCGCCATATCGATACCGCGGAGATGTACGGCAATGAGGCTGGCGTCGGCGAGGCGATCCGTGACTCGGGCCTCGATCGCTCGGATGTCTACGTGACCAGCAAGCTCAACAACGGCTTCCACGAGCCCGAGAAAGCTCGCCGCGCCTTCGCCCAGACCCTGACCGACCTCGGCTTCGACTACGTGGACCTGTTCCTGATCCACTGGCCGCTGCCGACCCTCTATGACGGAGACTTCGTCTCCACCTGGAAGGTGCTCGAGGAGTTTGCCGCTGACGGCCGAGCGCGCTCGGTCGGCGTCTCCAACTTTCAGGTGGCGCACCTCGAGCGGCTCGAGGCCGAGGCCGAGCTGACCCCGGCCGTAAACCAGATCGAGATCCATCCCTACTTCGGCAACGAGGCGGTCCGCGCTCGTAATGCGGAGCTGGGGATCGTGACCGAAGCCTGGGCGCCGATCGCCCAGGGGGCGGTCCTCGACGACCCGGCGATCGTCGCGATCGCGGAGCGCCTGGGCAGGACCCCCGCCCAGGTCGTCCTACGCTGGCACCTACAGCGCGGCGACGTGATCTTCCCCAAGTCGGTCCACGCGGCCCGGATGGAGGAGAACCTCAAGCTCTTCGACTTCGAGCTCGGGCCCGATGATCTGGCGGCACTGGACGCACTCGACCGCGGTGAGTCGGGGCGCATCGGCCCGAACCCCGACCTCATGGCATACGTCCCCGACTAATCGGATAGGAACGCCGGGGCACGACTGCGCGCCGGTCGGGGGGTGACGGCCCCCACCGGCTGCTCGACCGGGCCGGCGTCGGAGGCCTGCGAGCGGCGCAGTAGGACCAGCGCCGCGATGGCCCCCAGGAGCACGACCGCGGCGGAGATCTTGAGGCTGGTTCCGAGCGCCGAGACGAAGGCCTCACGAACGGCGTCCTCGACTCCCCTGGTGTCGCCGTCGGCGACTTGCTTCAGCGCCCGCTCGGAGCCGGGGCTACCGGCGAGCAGAGCTCGGTCGCCGCCCCCCACATGCCGATCGCCAGGCCGACGGTAATGAGTCGAACGCGTCATTCGAGCTCTCGAATCTGATCCCCGACCTCTCGAAGAGCGGCAACACGCAAGCTGCGAGTCGGCGCCGATCACGATCGGGGCCGTGTCGAGCATCACCGTGTTGAAGTTGACGAAGGCCCGATCGCCAAGGCTGATCCCGTCGCCGTAGTCGCAGTGAAACGGCGCCCGGACCGTCGCCCCTCGCCGACATCGGCCAGCAGCTCGCGCAGCAGCCGGTCCCGCTCCGCCCGCTCAGCGAAAGGCGTTCCGTTGAAACGCTCGAGCAGCGCCTGGGCCCGGCGCACCGCGTCGATCAGCTCGGAGTGGTCGTCGAAGCGGTAGTGCTCGCCGCCGCGTATCCGCTCTCTGATCGTCATCCGCGATGATGCTATTCGGCCCGCGCGAGGCGCGGACCGACCGCCGGGAGCGGGGCTGCGTTAGGAGGCGCTGCCGACCCCGCTCGGTGCGCCGATCGCCTCGGCGACCCGATCGGAGAGCTCCTGGCTGCCGCCCGCCAGGTAGGCCAACGAGCGCTCGCGAACCCCCTCGTGGCTGACCGCACCGAGATGGCCGGAGATGTTGCCGACCAGGCGATCCTGCTCGCCGTCGTCGAGCATCCCCCAGAAGGCGGCGGGCTGCTCGGTGTCGGTGTCCTTGTACCGCTGCTCGTAGTCGTGACGACCGATCGTCCCGCTGACCTCGTAGCTGCTCTCGTCATAGGAGCCGTCGGAGACCGGATCGTCGAAGCTGTTCGGAGCGTAGTTGGGCCGGCCGCCGTGGTTGCCGTCGGGCCGGGTCTGGCCGTCGCGGTTGTGGGTGTCGTTCGCGCCGTGCAGCGGGCAGTTGATCGGCACATGGGCGTAGTTGGTCCCGATCCGGTAACGGTGCGCGTCGGAATAGGAGATCAGCCGGTTCTGCAGCATCTTGTCCGGCGAGGGCTCGATCCCAGGGACCATGTTGCCGGGCTCGAACGCCGACTGCTCGGTCTCGGCGAAGAAGTTGTCCGGGTTGCGATCGAGGGTCAGCCTGCCGACCTCCTGGAGCGGGTAGTCGGCGTGCGGCCAGACCTTGGTCAGGTCGAACGGGTTGAAGTGGTACTCCCAAGCCTCGGCCTCGGGCATGATCTGAACCTTCAGGGTCCAGCTCGGGAACTCGCCCGCGTCGATCGACTCGACCAGGTCCTTGCGGTGATAGTCGGGCTCGGTGCCCGCCAGCTCGTCGGCCTCGGCCTGAGTGAGGAAGTCGGCGCCCTGGTCGGTCTTGAAGTGGTACTTGACCCAGCAGGCCTCGCCGCCGGCGTTCACCCAGCGGTAGGTGTGGGAGGAGTAGCCATTCATCTGCCGGAAGCTCTTCGGGATCCCGCGGTCGCCCATCAGCCACAGCACCTGGTGCAGGGACTCGGGGGTCAGCGACCAGAAGTCCCACATCAGGGTCTCGTCGCGCAGCCCGGTGCGCGGATCGCGCTTTTGGGAATGGATGAAGTCGCTGAACTTGATCGCGTCGCGGATGAAGAAGACCGGCGTGTTGTTGCCGACCATGTCGTAGTTGCCCTGCTCGGTGTAGAACTTGAGCGCGAAGCCTCGCGGGTCGCGCCAGGTGTCGGGCGAACCCTGCTCGCCGGCGACGGTGGAGAACCGCAGGAAGGTCTTGGTCGTCTTGCCGACCGAGCCGAGAAAGTTCGCCCTGCAGTATTGGGTGAAGTCGTGGGTCACCTCGAAGCGGCCGTGGGCGGCCGACCCCTTCGCGTGCACGACCCGCTCAGGGACCCGCTCGCGGTTGAAGTTCTGCATCTTCTCGAACATGTAGCGGTCCTGCT
>CAXMST010000091.1:0-6884 GCA_964196325.1 uncultured Acidimicrobiia bacterium | reverse complement strand
GCGGCGACGTGACCTTGAGCTCCGAGCCGGGCGAGGGGACACGTGCGCTGCTGGCCTTTCCCCCAGGCGCTGCGGCGGTCGTGGGAGGCGGGCGGTGAGAGCGCAGGGGCTGCTCAACCCGTTTCTGCTCGCCGCGCTCGGCCTGCTCGCCGCCGCGGCGCTCGGCCTGGCCACCAGTCAGCTCACCTCCCAGCAGGTTGGAATCTCGGCGGAGTCGGTCTCGGTCGGTGAGGAACTGGTGGCGAGGCCCGCGGCGACCTCGAAGCGCGGCGGGAAAGGCGGCGGGAAGGGCAGCGGGCAGGGCAGCGGCAAGTCGAAAGACTCCGACGCCGGCACCGACGAGGCGGCTGCCAGTCCGCCGGCCCCAGAACCAGCCCCGACCCCGGCGCCGACCGATTCTGCCGCAGCCGACGAGAGCGAGGGGGGAGACGATGCGGGGGGAGAGCGCGAGGACGAAGGCGACGACTGAGCGTCGCGGCACACGCCTCACCCAGCGCACCGGTCAGGACGGACGGCTGCACGGCTATCGTCAACCGGCATGGGATTCCGAGAGCGACTGCGGGGCCTTCGTGGCCCGGGGCCGGCGGCGGAGCTGCAGATCGGCGACCCGCGCTTCGATGACTGGGAGGTGGTCCGTGAGATCGAGGAGATCGAGGCGGCCCGCTCCTGGCGCCAGCACCTGCAGGAGGCCGGGATCGAGGCCGTGATCACCAGCGATCATCCGCTCGACCGGTTCGGACGCGGTGAGATCTACCTACAGGTTCCGCCGCACCTGTGGAGCGAGGCGGAGGACTTCCTCTCCAACCTCGACCTCGATTGAGCGCCGCTCCCCGGTCGCGAACTCAGGCGCCGCGACGGAAGATCCTGGGAAGGCTGGTCGGCCGCTCCCGCACCGCTCTGACCACCAGTCCGCCGATCTCGCGGTAGATCCCGTCGCGCGGAACCGAGCTCCAGAGCCGGCCAAGCCAGTCGCGCCCAGCCCCCCAGCTGATCAGCCCGCGGGAGAGCTCGACCATGTCGGCCCGGCGCAGCAGCTCGACCTCGGTTCCCATACTCCACTGCGAGCGCAACTCGTGGTGGCGCTCAATCGCATCCAGGCAACGGGCCGTGCGGCGCTCGTCCCAACCCTCGCGGCCGGCGAGCATCTCGGCCGCGTACTCCCTGCCCTCGGTCACGTAGACGCCGCCCTGTGAAGCCCCCTCGTAGAGGCCGATGTCGTGCAGCAGGCCCGCGACCAGTGCGCCCTCGCGGTCAATCTCGACCCCACGCTGGCCGGCCAGACGATCGACGATCAAAAAGCACCGCAGCCCGTGCCTCTCCATCGGCCCGTCCTGGTCGCCGGTCACCTCCCGAAGACGGCTTAGGGCCTCGCGCTCGAGCGAGGTGCTCGTCACCTGATCGGCGCTGATCCGGTTTCCCAACTCGACCTCGGAAGCCATCGCCGCCATCCTCGCAGGGCCCACCGGCCGCCGCCATCACCTCGACGCCCGGCGGAGTAGGCTCGGCAGCAGTGAGCACCAGCGAACCGCTCTCCGGGGCCGACATCTCTTCGCTTCATGCCGAGCAGGGCCCGATCCACGTGCACGTCGGGGGCACCGCGATCTTCGAGGGCAAGCCGCCGGCGCGGGAAGAGTTCCTGGCGCACGTCGAGCGACGCCTGAACCTGATCCCCCGCTTCCGCCAGCGGGTCCGCCAGCCGCCGGGTAGCGCCTCCCGCCCGGTCTGGGAGGATGACCCCCAGTTCGACCTGGCGCGCCACGTGCGGCAGCTGGCCCTGGCCAAGCCAGGGACCGAGGCCCAGCTCGCCGAGCTGGTCGGCTGGGTGATGTCGGAGCCGCTCGATTTCGACCGACCGCTCTGGCAGATCTACCTGATCGAGGGGCTGCAGGGGAAGCGGTTCGCCGCGATCTCGAAGACCCACCACGCGCTGGTCGACGGGATCGCGGCGGTCGATGTCGGGGCGGTGATCCTCGACCCGGACCCCAAGGGGACGGACCTGGGGTTGCCGGAAGAACCCTGGGAGGCGAACACCCCGGGCACCAACGAGATGCTGATCTCGCGGCTGACCCAGGCCCAGCAGCGCGCCATCGGGTTCTGGCGCGAGGGAGCGCGGCGAGCGCTCTCGCCGGCGGCGGCAACCGTCGAGGCGGGCAAAACGGCTCGTGGATTCATTGAGCTCGCACGAAACAGCGAGGCGGTCAAGCCCACAATCCTCAACGAGGAGATCGGGCGGGATCGCAGGGTCGGCTATGCAACAACCTCGCTGGAGCAGGTCAAGGAGGCCGGCAAACGCGGCGGCGGGACCGTCAACGACGTGATCCTTTCGGCCTCGGCCGGGGCCCTGCGCCGCTTCTTCGAGCATCGCGGCACGCCGCTGCCCAAGCAGTTCGTGGCACTCGTGCCGATGAGCATCCGCGGGCCCGAGGACGAGGGCCAGCTCGGCAACCGACTGACCGCGCTGATGGTGCCGCTACCGCTGAGCGAGGCCGACCCCGGGCGCCGTCTGCGCATCATCGCCGAGACCACCGCGAAGCTGAAGAACTCGGACGGGGCCCGGGCGGCCTCGATGCTGATCGAAGCATCGGGCTGGGTACCGCCCACGGTCAATCAGGCCCTCGGGCAGATGGGGGCCGCGCTCTCACCTGTCAACCGGATGATGCCGCAGCGCCTGCCCTGGAACATGGTGATCTCGAACGTTCCGGGCCCTCCGATGCCGGTCTATCTGCTCGGCCGCCGACTCTCCAGGATCCACCCCTACGTGGCGCTCTCCCCCCAGCGCCGAGCGCTGTCGATCGGGGTGATCAGCTACGACGGCAAGCTGATGTTCGGCCTGGTCGGCGACCGAGACCAGATCCCGGATCTCGATCGGATCACCGAGTTCGTCGACGAGTCCGTCGCCGAGGTGCTGGCGCTCTAGATGAATGATCCCTGTTCCCGCACCCACGGCTGGCGCAGCTGTCAGCTGCGCCAGATCACCACCCACGACCTTGCCCGTAGCTCCGCTACGCGCTGCGGCCACGCGCGGCGCCCGGCTTGGTCAGCCGCGCCCCCGTGGGCACGGTCATTCGGAATCAGTCATCTGGCCGGCTCCGCCCGGAGCCTCAGCGACTAATGAACACCGGGGCGCCCGGGGGCGTTTCGGGAATCAGGACCTGCATGTCGCTGTCGGCCGCACGTAGGCAGCCGCTCGAGGCGGCATTGCCAACCGGCCCGGTCGTGCCGTGGATCGCGACCCGGTCGCCACCGATCCAGTCGCTGGGCAGGTCGGGCTGATGGGCGCTGAGCGCGATCGCGCAGCATCCATAGACGGGGTTGAGCCCTCCGACGAACGTGTCGGTGACCGCGAAGCGGCCTGTCGGGGTGCTCGACCCGGGCGCGCCGATCGTGCAAGGGTCAGCCGGCTGCTGTGCCCCAAGCAAACAAGCATTCAACGGAGAGGGAGGGATTCGAACCCTCGAGAGAGCTTGCGCCCCCTACTCGCTTAGCAGGCGAGTGCCTTCAGCCACTCGGCCACCTCTCCGAGCTCGCCCGCACCTGTCCGGCGGCAAGCGAGCAGCGATTCTAGGGGCTCCCCGCCGGCTTGCTTGGGAGCGTGCGCCCCCGTCCCCCGCTGACCCGGACAACGGGCCTCGGCTACGCTCGCCTGGCGGTGGAAGCGGAGCGCCTATACGAACGCTACGAGGGCATCTTCGAGGGGATCGAGGCCCCGTTCGCGTTCGCTGACCTCGACGCGCTCGAGTCCAACGCCAGGGCGATGCTCGAGCGCGCCGCCGGCAAGCCGATCCGGCTGGCCAGCAAATCCGTGCGCTGCCGAGAGGTTCTCTCCCGCGTGGCGGCGCTCGACTCGGGGTTCAGCGGCCTGCTCTGCCTGACCCTGCCCGAGGCGTTGTTCCTGGCGGACGACGGCTTCCGCGACCTGCTCGTCGGCTACCCGACCGTCGACCGTCAGGCGATCTCCCAGCTCGGCGCCCTCGCCGCCCGCGACCCGGAGGCGACACCGACCCTGATGGTCGACGACCCGACCCAACTCGACCTGATCGAGTCGGCCATGGGGGTGGGCGAGGTGCGGATCAAGGTGGCAATCGAGATCGACCTGAGCTGGCACGCGCTGCGCGGAGCCCTGCAGATCGGACCGAAGCGCTCGCCGATCCGCACCCCGGCGCAAGCTCGCAAGCTCGCCGAGGAGATCGTCTCCCGCCCCGGTCTCGAGCTCGATGGGATGATGGCCTACGAGGGCCAGATCGCGGGTCTTGGGGATGCCGCCCCGGGGGGGCGCATGCGCAACGCCACGATCAGAAGCATGCAGCGGCGCTCGCTGGCCGAGATTCGAGAGCGTCGCGCCGCCGTGGTGACGGCGGTGCGAGAGGTCGCACCACTGCGATTCGTCAACGGGGGTGGGACGGGCAGCCTCGAGCTGACAACCAGCGAGGACGCCGTCACGGAGCTTGCCGCGGGGTCGGGGCTGTATGCGCCAGTTCTGTTCGACCACTACTCGCGGTTCACGCTGACCCCGGCGGCGGCCTTCGCGATCCCGGTGGTGCGGCGCCCCGCCCCGGGCATCGTCACCGCGCTCGGTGGCGGCTACCCGGCCTCGGGCGCGGCCGGGCGATCTCGACTCCCCGAGCCATTCCTGCCAGAGGGCCTGCACCTCGATCGACGCGAAGGTGCCGGGGAGGCGCAGACGCCGCTGCTGGGAGAGAGCGCCCTACGCCTGCGGATCGGTGATCGCGTCTACATGCGTCACGCGAAGGCGGGCGAGCTCTGCGAGCGCTTCAACACCCTCTACCTGATCGCGGGCGAGGAAATCGTCGCGGAGGCCCCGACCTACCGCGGCGACGGCCACGCCTTCCTCTGAGCGGGGCGCGAGCCGAGCCGCTCAACCGACCGGGCCAAGCACACGCTCGGTGTAGTCGTTGGCAAAGCGGCCGTCGGGGTCGAGCCGTTTTCGAACGGCCTGGAACTCGGCCCAGCGTGGGTAGTTAGGGGCCAGGTCGGCCGCCGTCTGCTCATGGCGCTTGCCCCAGTGTGGGCGGCCCCCGTAGCCGGCGAGCACTCCCTCGACCTCCCGGAAGTAGGCGGGCCAGTCGAGCTTGCGGTCCTGGTGTACGGCGATGTAGCAGCTGTCGCGCTCGTGGCTGGGGCTGAGCAGGGCGTCGTCGCCGCGGACGAAGCGCACCTCGATCGGGAATACGCAACGGGTCTGGGGCCTGGAGGCGATGGCGAGCACCCGCTCGATCGCCTCGCGGGCATGCTCGCGCGGGATCGCCCACTCCATCTCGGTGAACTTGAGCTTGCGTTCAGAGGCGAAGACGCGATAGCTGCGGTCAACCTTGCTGACCCGGGCGAACGATCCCGCCGCCGAGCGGGCGAGGCGAGGCCCCAGCGAAGGAAACGCCCGAGCCGTCGCGACCAAGGCGCCCGTCAGCCAGTTCTCGAGCACGACCTCACGTACGTAGCGCGCTGCAGGATCGGCCGGGCGCGGCGGCTCGTCGGTCCGGGTGCTCTCGCGGCAAAGGGCGGTGTCGGTGTGAGGAAGGACGAAGAACTCGAAATGGTCAAAGCCCTCGACCAACTCGTCCAGGGACTCGAGCGTCTCCCCCAGCGGTCGCGGGCGATCGGTGCGCCTCACGGTGAACGCGGGGACGGTACGCAGAGTGACCGCGTAGATCGCCCCCAGCGCCCCGATCCCGACCCTGGCCGCACGGAACGCCTTGGCGTCGGAACGCTCGCTCAGTTCCACGGTCGACCCGTCGGCACAGATCAGCTCGATCGCCTCGACCTGGGCCGAGATGTTTCGGAAGCCGATCCCGGTGCCGTGGGTCGCCGTGGATATAGCCCCGGCCAGGGTCTGGCGGTCGACGTCGCCGAGGTTCGCCAGCGCCAGCCCGAAGTCGTCCAGGCGGGGGCTGACCTCGGCCAGGACCGCCCCGGCCTCGAACTTGACCAGGCCCGAGGAGCGGTCGACATCGAGCAGCCGATCGAGCGCCTCGATCCGCAGCAGCGTGCCGTCGGTCAGGGCCGCGCCGGAGAATGAGTGGCCGGAGCCGGCGACCTTGATCCGACGCCCGGCGGCGTTGGCCGCGACCACCGTGCTGACCAGGCCCTCGCGGGTTCTCGGCCGGACAATCTCGACCGGATGACAGACCTGCTCGCGCGCCCAGTTGCGCCAGACGGGCCCTTCAGACTCTGGTTCACTCGCCATCGCGGCAAGCCTACCCCGCCCGTCCCAGCACTAATCTCCGGGTGCCCGGAGGGGTGGCAGAGTGGTTGAATGCGGCGGTCTTGAAAACCGTTGACCGGTTACGCCGGTCCGGGGGTTCGAATCCCTCCCCCTCCGCTAGATAAGCCAGATTCCGCATGTTGATGCGGGAAGCGGTTCCCATGACGCCCGCATCAACCGATGTCGATTGACCGCTGTAGACCGCTCAAAGCCGCCTGAGAACGAGCGGGACTGGCACCCAACTGGCACTCATCGGATAGATCGAGCGTGGCTCGTCGGCCATTATCGATCCTGGACTCAACGGGTCAACGCACCACCACCAACGACTCGGAGGATGACAGCTGACGCCGGGGATCACCGCGAAGGGGAGGCCCGAAGGACCGAGCCGGAGACGGTGATCCGCGCGTGATGAGTCGAGGCCCGACTCGGCGGCGCCAGTAGACGAGCACCACGGTGCTCCTCCCTTGCATGGGAAGCGACACTCCGCGCCCTCAGTGTCGCTTCTGGCGCCAAGCGGAAGCGGGATCACCGCCCGCCGAGTCTGCGACCTCGCCGTCGTCGCCAAGCAGAGGCGTGCAGCCGAGCACTCAGAGCGCACCGAGCCGCGCCTCGCCGGGCACCCTCGAGCTACTTCTTCTTCTTGACCTTGAGCTTGGCGCTGTCG
>CAXMST010000090.1:0-10565 GCA_964196325.1 uncultured Acidimicrobiia bacterium | reverse complement strand
GGCATCGGCGTCCATCAGGCGCTCTGAGTGTGTCAGGCCGGCGCGGCGTGGCCGAGCTGACCACGCAACGTCAGGTACTCGGAACCGGCCCTGAATGTGGCCCGCAGCTCACCGGTGACCTCGTCGAGGAACTCCTCCCGGAGGTCGAGTCGGTCAGCATCGCGACGGCAAAGTAGAGGGCGCTGAACGCCCCGAGCCCAGCAGCGACCTTGAGCAACTCGAGCGGCGGCTGGAACTGCTCTCCGGCAACAGTGACCGTGAACAGAGCCAGGGTCAACGATGTGAAGAGCTGTCGCCAAAGGCGGCGGCCCACCCAGCGCATGATCGAGGGCAGGCCGTACCCCACTACCGCGTAGATCAGGCCGAGCAGCGCGAGGTTCGCGAGGGCCGTGAGCAACGCGCTCCACCCCTGTCCGCCGAAGATCAGTGGCAGCAGGGCTGGGACAATGACGAAGGCGCTCAGCTCGGGACGATCGACGTGTGAGGGGATCGAGCCCAACGGGCGCCCGCGGGCGAGATTGATGATCGCCCCGGCGCCGAGCAGGATCAACAGGCCGGCAATCGCGGCGGCCACGTTGGCGAGCAGCGACCACTCGAGCTTGATTGCGCCCAGCATCTCGGCGACGAAAACGAGGGCGAGCAGCGGCGCGGCCCGATTGAAGACGTCGGTGGAGGCCGAGAAATCCTCGTCGAACAGCGGCAGGCCGGCCGCCCGGAAGCCCTCCTCGTAGCTCGCGAGCCGACGCTGCGCCACTGCGTCGCTACAGACCACGGCATGGATTTCACCCGGCGGCTCAGACGGCGGGGAGAGCGCTGGGGACGGGGCGCCTATCCTGCGGCGCCGTGCAGCTAAGGACGTCACTCGATCTGGGTCCGCGAGGGAGCGCGTCGCGGCGGCGCGCTGCGCTCCTCGCCGACGCTGTCGGTCGGCTCGACCAGCGGCTGCTGGTCCTGTGCCGAACCCGCGGACACACGCCCGGGACCCGGCAGGCGGCCCGAGCGCTGGGGCGCTTCGGTGAGTGGGGGCTGGGATGGGCCGGCATCGGCCTCGCCGGGGCCGCCCTCGATCGGGGCCGAAGCCAAGCCTGGCTTGTCGCCGCAGCGGCAGGGCCGGCTGCCGTTGGGATCAACTACACGGTCAAGCTCAAAGTCGGGCGCGAGCGGCCTCTGCTCCCCGGCCACCCGCGCCTGGCCCGCGCCCCGAGCAAGCTCTCCTTTCCCTCCGCCCATGCAACTTCCTCGTTCGCGGCGGCCACGGCGATGACGAGGATCTCGCCTGCCATTGGAGCGCCGCTACAGGTGCTGGCTATCGCGGTCTGCGCCGGGCGGCCGTTCCTCGGGGTGCACTACCCCACCGACGTGCTCGCGGGGATCCTACTCGGCCGCGCGCTCGGTCGCCACTGGCCCATGCCCGGCGTTCCCGGCAGCCGCCAAAAGGAGGTCTGGACCCGATGAAAATAGGGATCGTGGGCATGCCCAACGCAGGCAAGTCAACTCTTTTCAACGCCCTGACCCAGGCCGCCGCCGAGGCGGCCGGCTACCCGTTTACGACGATCGAGCCGAATGTCGCGATCGCTCCGGTCCCCGACGAGCGCCTCGACGAGGTCTGCGCGACGGTCGGGGCGGTGCCAACCGTCTACGAGAGCCTCGAGGTGCACGACATCGCCGGGCTCGTCAAGGGCGCCCATGCAGGGGAGGGCCTCGGCAACCGCTTCCTGGCCTCGATCCGCGAGACCGACGCGATCTGCCACGTGGTCCGTGCGCATTCCGACGACGGGGTGCCGCATCCCGACGGCAGCGTCGACCCGGTCTCCGACGCCGAGATGGTCGAGGCCGAGTTGATGCTGGCCGACCTCGAGCAGGCCAGCCGGCGGCTCGAACGCGTTGCGAAGCAGGCCAAGTCCCTGGACGACGAGGCGATCGTCGAGCACGCTTGGCTGGAGCAGGTCGTCGCCGCGCTCGAGCGGGGCGAGCCGGCCCGCGCGGTCCCGGCCCCCGACGCCGCTCCCGACGCCGTCCGCAAGCTCCAGGCCCTGACCTCGCGGCCGGTGCTCTATGTAGCGAACGTGGATGAGGGCGAGGTCGAGCCACCGGCGGCGCTGGCCGAGCACGCGCGGTCGTCGGGCGACCAGGCGATCGCCCTGAGCGCCAAGATCGAGGCGGAGCTGGCCGAGCTTGACGACGAGGATGCGAGCGCGATGCGCGAGGACCTGGGCCTGCAGGAGTCGGGCCTGGGCCGAATGGTTCGAGCCGCCTACTCGCTCCTCGAGCTGATCACCTTCTTCACGGCCGGCGAGGCGGTCGAGGGGCGCGCCTGGAGCCTGCCGGAGGGGTCCAGCGCCTGGCATGCGGCGGGACGCATCCACTCCGATATCGCCGACGGCTTCGTCAAGGCCGAGGTGATCGACTGGCGCGAGCTGGTCGACGCCGGCGGCTACGCGGCCGCCCGCGAGCGCGGCACCCTGCGGATCGAGGGCCGCGACTACGCGATGCGCGACGGCGACGTGATCACCGTCAAGCACACCTGAACAACGGCTAGGGGTACTGGTACTCGTCGTGCTTGCGCCACCATTGGAAAGGCGGGCCCTGGGGGTGGCCTTCGGGCGAGTCCTCCCACTCCTCCTGGCGGCCAAGCGGCGTCCGGTCGAGCAGCGACCAGACCGTCCCGATCTCCTCGATCCCCCGATCGCGGGTCTCATAGGTGAGAAAGACCCGATCGCGATCCTGCAGGTAGACGTCGAGGGAGAAGTACTCCGTCGTGCCCCGGGCCTCCTGGAAGTCCTGGCTGTCGCTGTACCAGGGCAGCGGCCAGCCCATCCGGGTCTTGTAGCTCGCGATCTCGGCCTGAGAAGCCCGGGAGACGAGCGCAAAGGAGGTCCCGCGTGCGTTCAAGTGGGCCAGATCGCTGATCTGATCCGCGACCAGCGAGCACCCCTTGCAGGGATCGCCGTCCGCCGGAAACCAGAAGTGGTAGAGGATCAGCTGCGGCCTCCCATCGAACAGCTCCGCGAGCGTCAGCTCACCCTGAGGCCCCTCGAACCGGAAATCCGTGGCGAGCTCCACGATCGGCTGGCGGCGGCGCTCGGCGGCAAGGGCGTCCCGAGACCGCATCGCCCGCTTCTCCTTGGCAAGCAGCTGCCGGTGGGCCTGCTGCCACTCTTGTTCATTGACGATCGCCGGTAGTTGCATTGGCTCTCCTTCCGGTCGATTGAAACCTATCGGCCGCCCAGCTACTCCAGCAGCGCCTCGGCCCGATGCGAGACGGTCACGTGGATCGCCTGCGGCTCGACCGCGTAGTCGATCACCCCAAGCGCCTTCATCCGATCGAGCACGAACTGGAAGGCTTGGGCGTGGCGGTCGTTGGCGTACTCGCGCAGGATGTCGAAGGCGTAGCCGGTGGTGTGCAGCGAGTAGGTCTTGGTGGCCTCGGAGTTACGGCCGATCAGCGCCGCCTGGTAGCCGCCGTCGCGGACGGCGCTGGTCACGGTCAGCTTGTGCTTGCGGAGACGGCTCTCCTGTCTACCCGTGATCGCCTGCACCCGCCCAGACATGTAGATCAGTGCGGCCAGCGCCTCCGGTCGAAGCGCCCGGTAGGGCGAGCGCTCGACCCCGAGCTGGGCCGTCAACTCGCCGAGCTCGTCCCCGACCACGAAGCCGTAGCGCCCGCCGGTCGGAATCGGCACCAACTCCCCGGCGTCGAGACCGTCGCCGAGCTCGCCGGCGTCATCGAAGACCCGGGTCTCGTCCGGCGGATGGAAGACCTCCTCGGCGCTCGCCTTGTTGCCGTGCAGGGAGGCCAGCCGCTTCAGCTCCTCGCGATCCTCCCGGTACAGGCGCATGATCTCGCGGGCGGCCAACACCCGCCAGTAGTAGGTGGCGCTGTCGTCGGCGAACTCCGAGAGGACCTCCCAGCTCGCGGGGTTGGTGGTCGGCGAGGAGTCAAAGAAAAGCTGGGTGTAGGAGAGCTCGAGCCGGCCGATCAGCTCGCGCAGGTCGATCTCCGCCTCCTCCGGGGAGACGTAGGCGGCGATCACGTCGCCGAGGTTGCCGATCCCCATGTGGTAGCTGGTTACCGCAAGGTCCTCGCGGCCGAACCGCTCGCTTGCGATCTCCAGGTAGCGAGCCATCCCGTCGAGCGCGTCGGCTGGGTAGAAGCGCGCGTCGGCACGGACCCGCTCGCGCGTGGCCGTGGCCGCGTCCCGATCTGCGGCGTCCGCGCGCGCCAGCAGCCGGCGGGCCTCGCGCAGGCGTTTCTTCGACCTCCGATTGGCCAGCCGGCGGGCGCGCTCGCGCAGGCGCTCGGCCTCGGCCCCCGAGGCGAGGATCCGCGCGCTCAACTCCCGGCTTCGGCCCAGGTCGATCTGCATCCCGAGCAGGTCGATCCCGGTCGAGGCGACGATCTGGGCCAGGCCCGAGGCGTTGGCTGGGTCAGCTCCACCGGCGATCACCTGGGGCCGCCCGGCGCTCTCGAGCAGCACCATCGCCTCCATCAGCTCCGCGCTGACCCCGTGCTCATCGGCGGCCCGGTCGATCGCCGCGCGAAAGCGGGCGGTGCGACGCGCCGAGGCGAGGGCTCCACCCGGGCTGAGCTCGTAGAGCACATGCGAGTAGCCGAGCGTCGCGCCGGCCTCGAGATCCCTGCGCCGCTCGGCCTCCCAGGCAAACGGGTCGCCGCCGGAGCCGTCTACCGCGCCGGAGAAGATCCGCTCGGAGGAGCGTACGTCGCGATCGAGGGCGCCCGTCAGCGAGATCACCAGGTAGGCGACCCCGGCAGCCACAGCAAGCAGCAGAGCGACCCCGCCGAACCCGCGCAACGGCGCGGGCAGCGACTCGACCCAACCGCCTCGGTCCCGCCAGGGCACTCTAGGTCTCATCGATCTAGGTTTGCAAATCCTCACACTCGGCCTGGCGCGGAGTCGTCCCATGGCTTACCGATAGGGTTTCGGCTGTGCGGACCGAGGCGCGCTTCCCGTCCCTGGCGACAGGCACCGGCCACTACGAGAGCTTCTACGCGAAGGCTGTAGCCCCCGCGGGCGGGCGGGCGGTCTGGATTCGCCATACGCTCCACCGCCCGCCTGGCAGCGAGCCGACCGGTGCCGTGTGGCTTACCTACTTCGACGCCGAGGCTGACCGCCCAAAGGCGGCGAAGGCCACCTATGGCGGCGAGCGACTCACGGTGCCGGAGGGGCAGTACATTCAGGTAGCCGACGCCGCGATCGGCCCGGACGGACTCACTGGCCGCGTTGCGACGGACGGGCTGGAGGCCGAGTGGGAGCTGAGCTTCGAGGACCGCCACGAGGCCTTCCGGCACCTGCCGTCCGAGCGGATGTACCGAGCGAAGCTACCTCGCACCAAGCTGCTCAGCCCACATCCAGCCGCCGTATTCAGCGGATCGCTGACGATTGACGGCGAGCGTCTCGAGCTCGACTCGTGGCCCGGAATGGTCGGCCACAACTGGGGCACCGAGCACGCCGAACGCTGGATCTGGATGCACGCGGCCGATCTCGAGGGTGGCGAGCCGGGCGACTATTTCGACGTCGGCGCCGGGCGCATCAAGCTGGGCCCGCTGAGCACCCCGTGGATCGCCAACGGCGCCCTGGCGCTGGGCGGGCAGGTCTACAGGCTCGGCGGCCTCGGCCGCACCTACGGCACTGAGATCCACGAGCGTCCCGACGGCTGCGAGTTCGTGATCGCCGGCAAGGGGATCACCGTTCGGGGCAGCGTCAACAGCGCCACGGGGCAGACGGTCGGCTGGCTCTATGCCAATCCCGACGGCGGTGAGCACCACGCGGTGCATTGCTCGATAGCCGACATGGAGCTCCGGGTCGAGCGGCCCTCCCATCGCCACGCCCACCTGCGGGTGACCGGCGCCGCGAGCTACGAGCTGGGAATGCGGGAGACTGACCACGGCATTCCGATCCAAGACTTCCCCGACGGCCGGAGCTAGAGATGAGCAGTTCCCTGAGCGAGACAGCGGTGATCGAGGGCGTGCCGAAGCGGCTTCTGATCGCGGGCGAGTGGCGCGACGCCACCGGGGCCGGCACGCTCGAGGTGGAGGACCCCTCGACGGGCCACGTCCTGTGTGAGATTGCAGACGCGAGCCCGGGCGACGGCATGGCGGCGCTGGACGCGGCCGTCGCCGCCCAGTCGGAGTGGGCGGCGACGCCTCCCAATGACCGCGCCGCCGTGCTCGAGAGGGCCTACCTGGAGCTGCAGCGCCGTAGCGAGGAGCTGGCCTTGGTGATGACCCTGGAGATGGGCAAGTCGCTGGCCGAGGCAAGGGGCGAAATCGCCTACGCGGCCGAATACCTGCGCTGGAACGCGGGCGAGGCGCTGCGCATCGACGGTGACTTCAAGAGCGCGGGCAACGGCAGCGGCCGGGTCCTGATCATGCGCCAGCCGGTTGGGCCCTGCTTTCTGATCACCCCCTGGAACTTCCCGACCGCGATGGGCACCCGCAAGATCGCCCCGGCGATCGCGGCCGGCTGCACGATGGTGATCAAGCCGGCGCAGCTGACCCCGCTCTCGATGCTGGCCCTGGCCGAGATCCTCGGCGAGTGTGGGCTGCCGGACGGCGTCCTCAATTTGATCACCACGAGGTCCTCAGGCCCCGTCTCGGAGCCGATCATCCGCGACCCGCGGCTGCGCAAGCTCAGCTTCACCGGTTCCACCGAGGTCGGACGGAAGCTGATGGAGCAGGCCAGCGAGCGCGTGCTCAAGGTCTCGATGGAGCTCGGCGGCAACGCCCCGTTCATCGTCTTCGACGACGCCGACGTCGACGCCGCCGTGGAGGGGGCGATGATCGCGAAGCTACGCAACGTTGGCGAGGCCTGTACGGCCGCCAATCGCTTCCACGTCCAGGAGGCGATCGCCGAGGAGTTCACGGCCAAGCTCGTCGAGAAGATGGGCGAGCTCAACGTAGGCCGTGGCAGCGAGGAGGGGACCGACCTCGGGCCGCTGATCGACGAGGGAGCCCGCGACAAGGTCGTCGAGCTGATCGAGGATGCGGTCGCCAAGGGGGCGGCTGTCCACCATGGCGGCTCCGCGCCCGATCGCGACGGGTACTTCTTTCATCCGACCGTGATCGGCGGGGTCAGCGACGACGCCCGGATCCTCAGCGAGGAGATCTTTGGCCCGGTGGCGCCGGTCGTCACCTTCGCCACCGAGGAGGAGGCGATCGCCGCCGCCAACCTGACCGAATACGGGCTCGTCGCCTACGTCTTCACCCAGGACCTGAAGCGCTCGATCAGAGTCTGCGAGGCGCTCGAGACCGGGATGATCGGGCTGAACCAAGGACTCGTCTCCAACGCCGGCGCCCCGTTCGGGGGGGTCAAGGCCTCAGGCGTCGGCCGCGAGGGCGGCGACGAGGGAATCGGCGAGTACCTCGAGACCAAGTACATCGCGGTCAACCTCTGAGCCAGGCCCAACCCCGGGGGGACGGCCGGGGCCGGGAGGAGGACCTCTCGGCCCCGAGTCGTCAGCGGCCCAGCAGGCTCCCGATCAGGCCGGAGGCACCGCTGCGCTTTTCCTGGTAGCACTGGTGGTAATCCTCAGCCATGTAGAAGCCGGTTGCCGGCTCGATCGTGGTCGCGATCGGCTTGCGGTGCCGATCGGCCTCAACCTGCTTGGAGGCCTCCGCCCCGGCCCGCTGCTCATCGGTGTTGTAGAAGATCACCGAGCGGTACTGGGAGCCGATGTCGGGGCCCTGGCGATCGACCTGGGTGGGATCGTGGATGCGCCAATAGAGCTTGAGCAACTCACCGAAAGAGACCCTGTCGGGGTCAAAGGTGACCTGGCAGACCTCGGCGTGGCCGGTGCCGCCGGTACAGACCTGCTCGTAGGTCGGGTTGGCGACAGAGCCACCCTCATAGCCGACGGCGGTCTCGAGCACACCCTCAACCTCGCGGAACGCGGCCTCGATCTGCCAGAAACAGCCGGCGCCAAAGCTGACCCGCTCTGAGTTGGTCGTCTCGGGAATATCGGTCTCGGCGTGCTCTGTGGCGGTCATCGCTACCTCCGCATGGTTGGGTTTGCCTTCAGGCTAGATAGTGGCAGCGATTGCTTACAGCAGCCTGAACGGACGAATGTCCAGTAGACGCCTCACGACTAACGAGCCACTGATACCGACCCGAAGCAGTGGATGAGCCGACACGGTCGGCAAGTAAGGCAAGCGAAGGAAACTCGAGGAAACTCGAACACCTGGAGGCGTAAACGTGTACCTGATCGACTTCGTCAACGCCGTGAGGGGGCGCAGGGCTACGGACCGCTGCAGCGCATGCCGATCAGCTCGGACCCCCGCACCTCCCCGCTGGAGTTGGCGATGGGCTGCCGACTCGAAGGCGGCCGGATGCGGCTTGGAGCGTCCGAGCGGGCCGCGGCCGTTGCGGCCGCGACGGGCCTGCAGATCGGCCGCGACGGCGAGACGATCGACCTGCCGCCGGCACTCGAGGCGGTCCCGGTCGGGGACTGCGCCGCGGTCTAGCCCGAAGTTACCCGCCGCTCCGAATCCGACCGAGCGCGGGCCCGTCAAAGCACTCAATCGTGCGGTCGGGCCATCTTCGCGTGGTCGAGCGCCTCGTC
This sequence comes from uncultured Acidimicrobiia bacterium, assembly GCA_964196325.1. Taxonomy (GTDB): domain Bacteria; phylum Actinomycetota; class Thermoleophilia; order Solirubrobacterales; family 70-9; genus CAXMST01. The sequence continues at coordinate 1,985 of CAXMST010000090.1, read as the reverse complement.
CAGGATCGCCTCATCGACGCCCAACTCCCGCGCCACCTCGCGCAACGGTCGGCCCGACTCGGCGGCCGTCTTGACGATCTCGCTGGCCCGGTCGTAGCCGATGTGGGGGTTCAGCGCGGTCGCGGTCGCCAGGGTCCCCTCGGCTGCCGCCAGATTCGCTTCCTCGTTGGCCTCGACGCCACCGATCACCTTCTCGTCGAGCAAGGTCGCCGCCACGGCCAACAGCCCGATCGACTCGAGTAGGTTCTTGGCAATCAACGGCACCCGGACATTGAGCTCGAACTGGCCCTGGGAGCCGGCCACCGTAATCGTGGTGTCGTTGCCGATCACCTGATCGCCGACCTGGATCACGACCTCGGGGATCACCGGGTTGACCTTGCCCGGCATGATCGAGGAGCCCTTCTGCAGCTCCGGCAGGCGCAGCTCGGCGAGACCCACTCGCGGCCCTGAGCCCATCAGGGCGAGGTCGTTGGCAATCTTGATCATCGAGGCCGCAACGACTTTCAGGGCGCCCGAGAGCTCGACCAGGGCGTCACGGTTGGCCTGCGCCTCAAAGCGATCGTGGGGGTCGGAGATCTCAAGGCCCGAGTCAGCCGCCAGCTTTGCGCGGGCCCCGTGGGAGAACTCGGGATGGGTGTTGAGGCCGGTCCCGGTCGCGGTCCCGCCAAGCGGGATCTGACCCACCCGCGCCAGGGTCCCTCGGACGCGCTCCGCCCCGAGCAGCATCTGCGCCTCGTAGCCACCGAACTCCTGACCGAGGGTGACCGGCACCGCGTCCATCAGATGAGTGCGGCCGGCCTTGACGATGTGCGCAAACTCCTGGGACTTCTCGTGTAGGGCGAAGGCCAGGTTCTCGAGCGCCGGCAGCAGCGTCTTGACCGTCTGCTCCAACGCCGCGAGATGGACGGCCGAGGGGAACACGTCGTTGGACGACTGGCCCATGTTGACGTGATCGTTCGGGTGCGCCGCGTCGCCGGCGAGATTGGCGATCACCTCGTTGGCGTTCATGTTCGAGGAGGTGCCCGAGCCCGTCTGAAAGACGTCAACCGGGAACTGGTCGTCGTGCTCTCCACGGCCGACGGCGTCGCCGGCCTCGGCGATCCGCCCGGCGATCTCGGCGTCCAGCAGGCCCAGCTCCGCGTTGGTCCGGGCCGCCGCGGCCTTGATCCGGCCCAACCAGTGGATCACCGGCGCCGGCACCGGCTGCCCGGAGACCGGGAAGTTCTCGACGGCCTTCTCGGTCTCGGCGCCCCAAAGCCTGCTCTTCTCGCTCATTCCGCTCCTTGAGTGGTTGCGTGTTGCTGCTCAGGAAGCTACCTGCAGTGGGGCCCAGCCGGCCGTGACACCTACAATCGGCCGCTCCGTGACCGCCTACGCGCCCGTCGATCCCAAACAGTCGTTTCCCGCGCTCGAGGAGAGCGTCCTGGAGCGCTGGCGCGAGGGCAACACGTTCCAGCGCCAGCTTCAGATCCGGGAGGGCAGGCCGCTGTGGAGCTTCTACGAGGGGCCGCCGACGGCGAACGGCAAGCCCGGCTCACACCACGTCCTGAGCCGCGTCTTCAAGGACATCTACCCGCGCTACAAGGCGATGTGCGGCTATTACGTGCCTCGCAAGGGCGGCTGGGACTGTCACGGGTTGCCGGTCGAACTGGAGGTCGAGAAGGAGCTGGGGATCACCTCCAAGGCGCAGATCGAGGAGTACGGGATCGCCGAGTTCAACGCGCGCTGTCGCGAGTCGGTGTTCCGCTACGTCGGCGACTGGGAGCGCCTGGTGGAGCGGATCGGGCACTGGATCGACCTCGAGGACCCCTACGTGACCATGGATGACGACTACATCGAGTCGGTCTGGTGGTCGTTGCGCCAGATCTGGGACGCCGGTCGGCTCTACGAGGGCCACAAGGTCGTCCCCTACTGCCCACGCTGCGGGACCGCGCTCTCCTCCCATGAGGTCGCGCTTGGCTACAAGGACGTTGTCGACCCCTCCG
>CAXMST010000089.1:0-5420 GCA_964196325.1 uncultured Acidimicrobiia bacterium | reverse complement strand
CGTAAAGCCAGCCGTAGGTGAGCAGCTGCATGCGGACGTAGTCGCTGATCGAGCGGTTCAGCTTCGAGTCGCGGATCGCGTAGCCGGATCGAGCCGGGAGCATGAAGTCGGGGTGGCCGACGATCTCGACGTCGTGGCCCGCGAGGGTCGTCTTAGCCCGCAGCACGCCCTGGTAGATCACCCGCCCACCGGCATCGAGCGCGCTGCTCGTCGCTTGGGCCTGCTCGTCCCGTGGCAGCTCGGCGATGTCGAGCGCAGCGGGGAAGCGTTGGAGGTGGCGGCGTTCGTGCTCGTGCCCCATCTCGAACAGCAACTCGCGGAAGGCGCCGGGCGGCTCCTCCTCGTAGTCGTGGCTCTTGAGCCACTCGCGCAGGTCGCAGCGGCTCGGCTTCAGCAGGTTGTAGAGGGAGCTCGGCGAGAGGCGGGGGAGACGGCCCTCGGGCTCCGGCTTCCCGGGCATGGCGGATGTCGGATTGTCGACGCTCATCGTCGGTGCAGCGCTCGTCACTCTAGGACTCCGTCGGGAGGACCCATTGGCGGCGCGGTGCTCACAGCTGTTCCAGACATTCAGGGGCGTCGGTCTCGTAGCTGCCCTCTTCGGCGAGCTCGATCGCGCGGCGGTAGGCGGCCTCGGCCTCCGAGCGCTCCTCAAAGCCGGCGCATGCGTGACCGAGCCAGCAGAACGCCCAGGCGTTACGCGGCGTGATCTCGGTGTAGTAGCGGAGGTGGGCGTAGGCCTCGCGGTGACGGCCGAGCTCGCAGAGGGTGTAGCCGAGACCGAAGTGGCCCTTGAGGTTGTTGGCCGCGAGCACCACTCGCCAGAGCATCTCGGCGTGCTCGGGGCTCTCCTGGTGGGCGATCGCGGTGTGGAACAACTCGACGTCGAGGCTGCTGTCCTCGGGGAACTCGCGCAAGGCTGTCACCGCGATCTCACCCATCGTCGCGCTGGCGAGGGCGAGCATCGGCGCGTCGAAGCGGAGCCCTTCCCAGAGCTGGTCAACCTCCTGAGGCACGAGCTCGCTGATCTCCTCGATCAGGAAGCCGATCACCTCGCCCTCCGGCTCGGAGAGCAGGTAGGCGACCGTGTCGCTGAGGGCGATGTACTCATCCTCGGGCTTGCCGTCGAGCACATAGCCCTGGGCGATCGCCTGGATGTCGTCGGCCTGCCGGTCGACGCTGACCTGGAGCGGCCGATCGGTGACCGGGTTCGAGGGCGTCATCTCGGGCCCTGCGTTCCGTTGCGCGGTTGGAGCGGCCGCAGGATGGACCAGACCTTGCCGTAGAGGGCGGAGCGCTCGTGGCCCTGCCGGCTCGCGACCTCGTTCTTGAAGTTGGGGTAGTCGAGCTGCTCGGCGAGGGCTGAGAGCGCAGCGACCCAGTCGCTCTTGTCGACGACGGCGCGGTAGCGGTAGTCGGCGCCGGCATCTTCGAACGGCTCCAGCGAGGGGATCTGCTCGCCGAGTGCCTCCAGGTCTTCGCGCGTGCGGCAGCGGACGATCACCTGCTCCGGTCGATCGACGTGTTGGACGACGCTGTAGAAGCCCTGGGTTGTGAAGATCCACATGAGATAGAAGTCGTGCGGATGCCGGGGGATCTGACGTAGCCGCCCGCCATCGGTAATCCCAGACGGTCTCGTGGGGGGCATTCGCCCGATTCGCGGGTTCATCAGCCTCAGCTCGTCGCCGGGCGGGAAGGCGATCGGGAGGAGGGCTCAGCGAACTCGACGAGCGAGGCGCCGCAACAGGGGCAGTGCTGAGCGTGCGCCCGCGGCGATCCGGCGACCGCGAACGCCGACGCGCATTCCACGTAGCTCAGGCAGTCGATCTCCAACGGACGGACGCCCCCGCCCCGGTGCCGCTCATCGGCGGCCGCCGCGGCGGGAGGGGCGCGGGATCGAAGCCCGGCGCCCGGTGGGCGGTGTCTGTTCAGGTGTGCGGCCGTCCTCGGAGTCCAGGTAGGCGGTGATCTGCACGAGCTCCTCTTCGGCGATCAGGGCGCTGCCGGCGACGCCGCTGGCGGCGAAGCGGATCGTCTCGCCGAGGCCGGGGCCCGCGGTGCGGTTCTCGGCCGGCGCGTCGGTGGTCAGCAGGGTGAACCCGCGCACGGTCTGGAGCTCGGGCGGGTCTGGCGCGACGGTCGCTTGGCCGGCGCGAAGCGCGTCCAGGGCGTAGCCCTCGACGAGCGCCGGATGGAGCTGCGACCAGACGTCATCGCGGCCGACGAAGTCGAGGATCGCGATCCGGCCGGCGATCGCCACGACCGCACCGCACTGACCGTCGTGCAGGCCGATCGGGCCACGAAGCTCGGAGAGCTGATCGCGGCGGCTCTCGTAGATGTCATGCATTGCGCCGGTCGGGGAGGAGGCGCCGAGCTCGGCCTCACGAACGGAGACCGCGGCCCAGACCGCGCCCTGGTCGGCCCGGGCATCGAGCCCCGCAGCGACGCGCTTGCGTGCCGTCTCCTTCTTCTTGCGGCGTAGGTCGGGGTCGGCTGCTTGACGGGAGGGCTGGAAGCGTTCGCCGTGGCGGCGACCGTCCCAGCGGCCCTGCTCGACGCAGCTGACCGGGATCACGGTCTTGGTCCCGGCGGCGATCAGCAGTGAGATGTCGAGGACCCGGTTCTGCTGAGCACCGAGCAGCTCCTCGCCCTCGAACAGAAGGACGGGCTTCGAATAGCGATTGTGGACCGTGAGATCGTTGACCGACGCTCCACCCTCGAGCTCGGTGATCGTGACCTGCTCATGCACGGCGGCGAACGGGGCATAGTCAAGCTCGGCCGGCGGGCCGAAGAGTGGGAAGACCGCGAGCGGGCCGGAGACGTCGGGGTCGCCGACGTCGAGCGGCTGTCCGAGGATCGCGTTCAGGGCGGGGGTGGCAGGGTTTGGTGAGTTCATGGAGATGTAGTCGCCGGCAAGCGGGCGTTCCTGACAGCGGCAGAGAGATTCGTTGTCCGGTCCTCAGCCGATCGGCTGGGCTCCAACCCGCTCGGACTCGAACTGCGCCGCGAGCAGGCCGACGATCACGCCGAAGATCAGCTGCCCGGGCTCGCTCGGAGCATCCGCTGCCTCGATGATCCGCTCCCGCAGCAACTCGCGCGAGGGCCCGGCGATCCCGACCGCCTCCTGGAGGCAGAGCACTGCCTCCAGCCTGACTCCCTCGGAAGCGCTGTCTTGGATCTCCCGGAAGTCCTCGATCCGGTCAAACGCAAGCTGGAGGCTGTCGGCGATCTCATGCACACCGGACAGGTCGCGCGGCGCTCTCGAGTCCTGACGCCGGTGGCCGGGCGCCTCGCCGAACTCAGATCACCTGTCGCAGCCTTCGGCTCATCGCGGCCCCCGAGGCCCCGAAGACCTCGCAGAGCTGCTCGAAGCGGTTTGGCTGGCCTTCGGTCTCGCGGTAGATCCGCTCGAGGGTCCGCCGTGGCATCAGCAGGGCGGCGGCGAAGTAGTTGGCCTCCTGCTCGATCAGCGGCAGCGGCGGGCGTTCGGCCTGTTTGCTCTCCTCAGGATCGACGCTGCCCCTGCGGCAGAAGAGCGAGGTCTGGCCGCTGCGGTGCAGCACCCAGTGGCCGAGCTCGTGGGCGATCGTGAAGCGGCGACGCGGCGGCCATTGGCGGGCCTCGTCGGCGTTCACCCAGATCTGGCGCCTGCTCGCCAGCAACAGCCCCGAGAGCGAGTGCCCGGGCTCGATCGGGGGGCAGTCGGGGGCCTCGGTCAGATCGGCGACGTCGCGGACGAGCAGGCTGAACTCGTCCTCGACGATGTCCTCGACCGGTACCGGCAGCCGGCGCCCATCCCAGACGTAGTCGCCGACGCGGGCGAGGATCGCCTCCGCCCGCTCCTCGATGCGTTCGATCTCTGTCTGCTCCACTGGCGGCGATGGTAGCCGCGGGCCGGGCGGACCGCGGCAGGCCTCAGGCGCCGGTGACCAGCCTGTCGACCTCGTCGCGGCCGGGCTCCGGAGATCGCTGCGGATCAGGTGGACCCGAGGCGTCACTGTCGGTTGTGTAGTCCTCGTCGGGCAGCGCCTCCCGAGCGAAGAGCTGGTCGGCGATTGGCTCAACCACGGGCGTGGCGTGTCCTGCCCGGCGGATCTCCTCGGGGTCGGCGCCGAGGATCGTTGCCAGCGCCTCGATCACCGCCGCGGAGACACGCGCGGCCGGCAGGCGGCCGTGCTCCATGTCGTGGTAGTAGCCGGCCACCCGCTCCTCCTGCTGCGCCACGCCAAGCGCCTCGGCGAGCTTGCCGACAAGGTCTTGGCGCTTGATCTGTGCCGCCTTGCGCAGGCGGGGCAGAAGGTTCGGCCAGGTTCCCGAGACGCCCTCGAGCGACTCCCAGACCCGTTCGACCGACTGCTTGGCCGGCGACTGAGCGTATGCCGCGGCGTCCCACGACCGGCGAGGGGCTTTCATGAGGTAGGTGTCGATCCGCTCGCCCAGTTCCTGACGCTCGTCCTCGGGCGCGTGGGCGAGCAGTTCGGGGAGATCGATCTCGCGGCCGGCCTCGAACGCCGCCTTGAACTCGTCCAGCAGTTTGTTTATCGCGCGCATTGGCTCCTACGATCCTTCCAGGCCCAGTTCGTCCTGCAGGTCGGCCTTGAAGCGACGCCAGATCTGATGCACGTTGGCCTCGCTCATGGAATCGCCCGGATGCGCGGCCTCGATCTGTGCGGCAGTCTCCGCTGCCGAGTAGCCCATGAAGTTGAGCTCGTTCGGCCCGTACAGGCGGATCACGTGCTCGTGGACCTGGGAGCGCCCCTCGAGCACCTTGGCGGCGGCCTCGCGGATCGCAACCGTTGCGAACTCGTCGTCGTCTTCGCTGATCGCTCCCCAGATCTGCTCGTCACCCTCGTGCTCTTCGGGCAGCGGCTGTGACTGGGGGCTCCGCTCCCGCTTGCGGTGATAGTCGGCGATCCGGTACTGGGTGATCGTTTTCAACCAGGAGACGAACTGGCCCACGGCGCGGCCGTCGAAGCTGGAGCTGATCGCGCTCTCGATCACACTCGCGGTCACGTCCTCGACGTCAGACGGAGGGACCTTCAGGGCGACCCGGTAGCGAATCTGATCCCAGTGGCCGAAGGCGAGGATCTCCAGCGCCCGCTTTGCACACTCCGGGTGTCCGCCGTCGCGCTGCTCGGCGAGGTAGGCGACCAGCTCATCGCTTGAGCGGCGGGCGAGGTCGTCGTGTGGGGGGCAGTCGTCGGACACGGCGGCCGAATGATCGCAGCCGGGGGGAGGAGCTCGGCCGCCGATCGCGGCCGGGCCTCATGTGAGGCGCTTCCCGTTCCCGACGGTATCGGCGAGATAGATGATCGCGAGGGCGATTGCTTTTTGTCCGTCACCACGCCGCTTGGTCTCCTCGATTGCCTGTCGCCGGATGCGCATCTGTGTGATCAGCCCCATTGGCGTCACTCTCCGTTCTT